>NZ_JBLIZW010000040.1:0-38062 GCF_048860245.1 Aquabacterium sp.
ACCATTCCGGAATACCTGAGTCTGATCGAAGCCATCAAGGACGGGGTGATCGGTCCGTCGGTGGACGAGTTCTATCACCTGGCGCGCATGACGCTGGTGAAAAACGAAGCCCACTTCGACAAGTTTGACCGCGTCTTTGGCCTCTACTTCAACGGCGTGACCGAAGCGCTGGACCTGACCCGTGAGCTGCCGGCAGAGTGGCTGCGCAAGCACTTTGAGCGCGAACTCAGCCCCGAGGAAAAGGCCAAGATCGAGGCGCTAGGTGGGTGGGACAAGCTCATGGACCGCCTCAAAGAACTGCTCGAAGAGCAGAAAGAGCGTCACGAAGGCGGCAACAAGTGGATCGGTACCGGTGGCACGTCACCGTTCGGTGCGTACGGCTACAACCCTGAAGGCATCCGCATCGGGCAAGACCGCTCGCGTCATCGTCGCGCCGTCAAGGTGTGGGACAAGCGCGAATTCAAGGACTACGACGACACCATCGAGCTCGACACCCGCAACATCAAGGTGGCTTTGCGTCGCCTTCGCAAGTTCGCGCGTCAGGGCGCGGCCGAGGTGCTGGACCTGGACGACACCATCCACAGCACGGCGGCCAATGCCGGCATGCTCGACATCAAGATGATCCCCGAGCGGCACAACACCGTGAAGGTCTTGTTGTTGATGGATGTGGGCGGCTCGATGGACGACCACGTGCATCGCGTCGAGGAGCTGTTTTCAGCCGCCAAGTCCGAGTTCAAGCACCTTGAGTTCTATTACTTCCACAACTGCGTCTATGACTTCATGTGGAAGAACAACCACCGCCGCTTCACCGAGAAGATCCCTACCTGGGACATTCTTCGCAAGTACAACAAGGACTACAAGCTGATCTTCGTGGGCGATGCGACCATGAGCCCGTACGAGATCCTGCAGCCTGGCGGCAGCGTGGAATACAACAACGAAGAAGCCGGTGCCGAGTGGATCGGCCGACTCACCCACGCGTTTCCCAACTTCGTGTGGATCAACCCCGAGCCGCAGGGCGTGTGGTCCTATCGCCAAAGCGTGGCCATCATGCAGCAACTCATGGGCGGGCGCATGTTCCCCATGAGCCTGCAGGGGCTGGAAAGCGCGATGCGTTTGCTCAGCAAATGATCTGGATGCCCGGTTGGCTGCGCCAACTCGGACTCGGCGCCCTGTGCGCCAGTCTGGGGAGCGTGGCGCTGGGTCAAACGCCACCTGCCACCCGTCAGCCTGACGCGCAATTGGCGTCACTGGAGGTGGACGCCGCCAGCGATGAGGGCAGTGATGTCACCTCGCCAGACGGTACCGTCAAGTCAGTGCTCGCATGGCGCTTGAATGTGGACGCGCCCGAGCCGCTCGACACCCTGCTCGAAACCTACCTGGACGTGGCGCGATTCGAGCGCGAGCTTGCCAAAGATGCGTCGTTGCACATCAGTCGCAATGAATTGCGGCGCCTGGTGGTGTCGGCGCCCGAACAAGCCCGCGCTTTGCTGGATGCGCAGGGCTATTTCAATGCCCGCATCAGCACATCCGTGCGCGATGCCAAGGGGGACGAGCCCATACTGATTACCCTGCATGTGACGCCGGGCGAGCGCACCAAAGTCAGCAAAGTGCAGTTTGTGTACGAAGGCGACCTCGACACCCGGGCTTCCGATGGCGATGCCCGCGCACAAGCCTTGATCGCTGCAGTCGACAAAGCCTGGAGCTTGCCTGTGGGCGAGTTTTTCACGCAGGACGGCTGGTCGGGGGCGCGCAATGCGGCACTGGCCCGCTTGCGGGCGCAGGGCTACCCGATGGCGAGTTGGAGCGGTACGTCCGCCACAGTCGATGCCGCACAGCAAACGGCCAAGCTGTTTCTGGTGGCCGACTCCGGGCCGACCTTCCGTTTTGGCGACATCCGGGTCGAAGGCTTGAAGCGTCAGCCTGCATCGGCGGTGACCAATCTAGCCCCGTTCAACAAGGGTGATCCGTATCAGGAAAAGCAGCTGCTGGACTGGCAGGAACGCATCCAGAAGCTCAACCTGTTTGACAACATTTTTGTCAGCACCGACCTGGACCCCACGCAGGCCGATGCCAGTCCGGTCGTGGTGCAACTGCGTGAATTGCCCATGCAGGCGGCCACCACCGGGATTGGCGTGAGCAGTGACACCGGGCCCCGGGTGTCTGCCGAATACCTGCACCGCAATGTCTTTGATCTGGGCTGGCAGGCCAAAAGCACCATCCAGCTCGGACGCCTGGACTCGCACGGACAGGTTGACTTCACCTCTCATCCATGGGAAGGCGGCAAGCGAGGGCTGGTGTCTGGACAGGCGTCTTATCTGCTCGACAGCGACAAGGCGGCCACCACCAGCCAGCGTTTGCGTGTGGGTCAGTTGCGAGAAGGCGAACGGCTTGAACGCACCGATTACATCGAGTACCAGCGTGCCCAGGTGCAGTCCGCCGCCAATGTGCTGGTGTCGGATGCGCGTTCGGTGAGCTACACCACGCAGTTCATCTTTCGCAATGTCGACAACCAGGTGTTGCCCACCCGCGGCACGACCACGCTGGCACAGTTGTCTGGCGGGCGCAGCTACTCGGCTTCCAGTGAGACAGGCTATTTTGGGCGGTCCTATGCACGCGTGACCTGCTACCAGCCCTGGCCGTGGAATTGGCACATGAGTGCGCGTGCAGAGCTCGGTCAGGTGTTTGCGGCAGACACGGTCACGGTGCCGGACACCTTGCTGTTTCGCGCCGGTGGCGACGAATCCGTGCGCGGGTATGCCTACCGGTCTCTGGGTGTGATCAAAGATGGCGTGGTAACGGGCGGGCGCTCTCTGGCCACGGCCAGTCTGGAATTGGGGCACCCGTTGCTGCAGCGCATGCCCAGCCTGTGGGGTGCAGTGTTTGTGGATGCGGGCGATGCTGCCGATCGCTTTGGTCGCTTGCAGGCCAACGTTGGCTATGGCGCCGGCATTCGCTGGCGGAGCCCGGTCGGGCCGTTGCGATTGGACATGGCATACGGCACCAAAGTGCAAGACTGGCGCATCCATTTCAGCGTCGGGGTGAGCTTGTGAGCGAGGCGCATCGCATGGCCGGGCTGCGACGCGTTGGGTGGTTGCGTGCCTTGTTGCGTGGCATGGCTACGCTGTTGATGGTGCCTCTGCTGGCCATCTTGTCGCTATGGGCCTTGGCGCACACCGAGTGGTTTACACAGTGGGTGGTGCCTCGCATTCCCGGCATCACCGTGACCGAGCCCCGAGGGGCCCTGGTAGGGGACTTTTCGGCCCAGCGACTGGTGGTGCATTTGCCCCGGGGCGGGACGCTGCTTCTGCAAGACACCGGATGGTCCGGCATGCAGATTTATCCCAGCTTGGACAACGCCTGGCATGTCGGGCTGACGATGTCCGAATTGAGAGCCCAAAAGCTGGACCTCCATTGGGTGGCCGATACACAGGCCCCCGCATCGTCAGGGCCGCCTCAAGATGTGGCGCTGCCCTTGTCCATTCACACAGATCGTTTGCGTGTGGATGTGGCCCACAGTGACCTGTGGGGTGGTGAGCTGCAAAACGTGGTGGGTGTGGTGTCCTTGCAGGCTGGGGTGTTGCCCGTCGAGCACCGCATCCAATTGCAGAGCCTGACGTGGCAGGGGTGGCAGCTTGCGGGGCAAGGGCAGATCGGCGTGAGTGGGCCCATGCCCGTCAAGCTTGCGCTGCGCGCCACATCGGCATGGCCAGATCACTCACAAGGGACACTGAATGTGGCGCTGCGTGGCCCCTTGAGTGACTTGCACATTCAGGCTTCCGGTGTGTTGCAGCCCGCGCAGCGGGGCAGCCAGTCCCTGGATCTTGAGGGGCGTTTGCAACCCTTTGCTGCGTGGCCGGTATCTGCCTTGAAGGCGTACGCCAAGGCGCTGGATTTGAGTCAGCTATTGGGCAGCTTGCCACGCACGTCCTTGAGCGGTGTGGTGGAAGTGGCGCCTGTGCAGACCTTGTCACCCACGCAGCGGGCGCCTAGCAAGCCCGGTTCGGCGGGTGTCAGCGATCTCGGCGTGCGGATCAGTGTGCGCAACGCCGATGCGCGGTCTTGGGATCAGCATGGCTTGCCTGTTTTGGGGCTCTCGGGTGGGGTGACGCTGCACGATGTGTCGCGACTCAAAACCTGGCAGGACGTGTGGGCTGCGGCCTTGTGGGATTTGCACGCGGCCTTGCCCACCAACCAGGCATCGCGCACGGCCACGCTGGGCCTGAGCGGAAGCCTCCATCTTGGCAACACCCTCCGCATTGCCCTGGATGGCGTGGAACCACAGGCGCTGCATGCCCGTGCGCCCGCGCTGCAATTGCAGGGGCAAATCAAGTGGACGCCCGATGCCTTGGACCCATCCACACCGGCCCTGTCTGTGGAGGATCTGCGAGGCGCGCTGGATGCCCAACTGAACGGCCGCTATGGTGCAGCCTATGCCCAAGCGCCGCTTGCACGATCTCTGCGTGGTGGGCTGCAGGATGTCAGCCTGGCGTTCAGTGCGCACAAAGCATCGCATGCTTTGAAAGTGACGGCCATGCGGATGGCCTCAGGGGCTGCGCAAGCGACCTTGCAGGACGCCGAGTTGAAGTGGGGCGAGAAAGTCGGCCCCACATGGACCGCTGCGGGCCTGTTGAAAGTGGCGCAATTCGACCCTCAGGTCTGGCTGCCGTGGCCCGCAGGCATGGCTGGCAAAAATCACCTGTCGGGTGATGTGCAGTTCAAGGTGGACGCCAATTGGCGAGGCGAGCTCTCGGCGCATCTGCTGCCCAGTATGTTGGCAGGCGTGCCTGTGAGCGGTGAGGGGCATTGGTCCTCACCAGCAGGGCGCCAACGCATGCAGTCCTCGCTGACGTTGGATGTGGCCGGTAATGCCCTGCAAGGTGAATTGGAGTTGCCGTGGCGCCTGGGGCCTCAGCAAACGCCTCAGATCATGCCGGGGATGCGGTGGGCCGCCAAAGTACAGGCACCGGCCTTGAGCGCGCTCCAGCCCTTGGCACCGATGTTGGCGGCTCGGCGCCTGGCCGGGCAAGTGAACCTCTCTGCCAGTGGTGTGGGGCAGTGGCCTCGATGGGTCACCAGCGGGCAGGGGACGGTCTCCGGTTTGGAGTGGCAAGCCGATACGGGTGGCGCTACGCTGTCGCTTCAGCAAGCCAAAGGTGAGTGGCAAGTCGACATGACCCAAGCCGATGCGCAGGTGCGTGCGGCCGTCGGGGTGAAGCAGTTGCGTGCTGGGGCCATGCGTCTGGATCAAGCCGACATCACTTTGGGCGGTCGTACACAGGATCACCATGGTCAGGTCCTGGCCACCCTGACCCAGACAGGGAGCGATTCGGCCTCCGCTGCCGCCATCAGAACCTTCAACATCAAGGCGGGTGTTCAGGGCAACCTGCTGTGGCGAGACGATGCCCAGGGCTGGCAAGGCGAGATCCAGGACGTGGCGGTGCAAGTGTTGCGGGCGGGCGAGAGCCTGCAGCGACAGGCCTTGCTCATGCCTCGTGCATCCCTTGACTGGCGCCAGGATGCCAAGGGTGAGCGCTTGCGCATCAGTCCCACAACGCTGCAGTTCATGGGCGCGGATCTGAAACTGAACAAGCTCGACTGGTTCTGGCCGGATCGCAACACGGACGTGGTCGGGCAAGCCGAGGCGTCCCTCGAACTGGCGCCGTTCAATTTGCCCGCGCTGCTCAATCGCTGGCAGCCCGAGGCCGGATGGGGCGGCGATCTGATGCTGACGGGGCAGCTGAATCTGAAGCACAGCCAGCAGCAGCCTTGGGTCGTCGATGCCGTGGTGATGCGTCAGACAGGCGATGTGACCCTGTCGGAAGCCACGATTGAGGGCAACACGGCGCAGCATCTGGGTATCCGGGAGGCGAAGTTGAGTTTGCAGTCTCGTCACGGTGTCTGGACGCTGGACGAAATCTTGGACGGGCGGCTGCTGGGGACGCTGGTGGGCCATCAGGTGGTGCAAACGCAAGATGCGCGGCAGTTGCCTGGTCGCGACGATGCGCTCGTAGGCTCGCTGGACTTCAAGATTGGCAACTTGCGGCCCTTGGGAACCTGGCTGCCAGCAGGTTGGCGGATGAGCGGGCAAATGCTGGCCCAAGCCAAACTGGCGGGCACGCTTGGCGCGCCGCAATATCAGGGGCAGGTGTCCGGTGAGAGTCTGGGGCTGGCCCAAACCTTGATGGGGGTGAACCTCACAGACGGGCGCCTGCAAATGACACTGCAAGGCAGCCAGATCCAACTCCAGAACCTGCAGATGCGGGCCGGCCCGCAGGGTGGCTGGTTGACCGCGCAAGGCGAGGCGACTTTGGGCGCGCAGCCACAGGCATCGGTTCGAATCAAGGCAGATCGCTTTCAGGCGCTGCAGCGGGTGGACCGGCGAGTCATGCTATCGGGTGAGGTGGCCGCCTTGCTGACGGGTGACGACTTGCGTGCAGAGGGGCAGGTGCATGTCGATGAAGGGCTGATTGACATCAGCAAAGGCGACGCACCTGTGGTGGGTGACGACGTGTACGTGCTCAATCGCCCTGGCAGTGACGAGGCGGCAGTGGAGGCTTCTGGCGGTGGACGAAGCAAATCCCAGCGAAAGGTTTCAGTGGCGCTGGACGTTGACCTGGGCGAGCAGCTTCGTTTGAAGGGGCGGGGGCTGGATGCCTTGCTGACCGGGCACGTGAAGGTCACTACGCCCGCCAATCGGCCATCCTTGCAAGGCACCATCAAGGCAGAGAAGGGGACGTTTGCGGCCTATGGTCAAAAGTTGGTGATTGAGCGCGGCGCCATTTCATTCACGGGTGCCATTGAAAACCCACGTCTCGATATTTTGGCGATGCGGCCACAGTCTGCCTCGGCCACAGCCAGTGACGTCAAGGTGGGCGTCACCATCACCGGGACGGCGCAGGATCCGCGCATTCGTTTGTATTCTGATCCCAGCATGTCCGAAACTGAAAAGCTGTCTTGGCTGGTGCTGGGGCGCGCGCCGACGGGACTGGGAGGCGCCGACATCGGCTTGCTGCAGTCTGCCGCGGTGGCCTTGTTGTCGGGGGAGGGGGCGTCGCCCACAGACAATCTGATCGGCTTGCTGGGGCTGGACGAACTGTCCGTCAAGCAAACCGAAGGCACCGTTCGGGATACGGTGGTCAACGTCGGCAAGCAAGTGTCGAGATATTGGTATGTTGGCTACGAACGCAACCTCAACGCCACCGGGGGCAACTGGCAGTTGATCTATCGCCTGGCCCAGCGCTTTACCTTGCGAGCGCAAGCCGGTGTCGACAATGCGGTGGACCTGATCTGGTCATGGCGGTGGGATTGACCACCGCGGCCCAGGCAAATCGCCTCGCGTTGTGTCAATGAGCGTCAGCGTGCAGTTTCTTGTGGATTTGCCGTGTGCCCCACCAGACACCCAGCAACACCAGCGGAATCAAGGCCCCAGCCAGCATTTCCGGATTGACCGGCAGCCCCGCGGCCTTGCCCGCCTTGCCAACATACAGAATCAGGCTCACCACATAGTAGGCAATGGCGGCAATCGACAAGCCTTCCACCGTGGTTTGCAAGCGCAGCTGCAACTCTTGGCCTTTGGTCAGTTTCGCCAGCAGCATCTGGTTCTGAGACTCGGTGGCGATGTCCACGCGCGTGCGCAGCAAGGCGCTGGCGCGCTCAATCCGTTGCGACAGCGAGGCCAGGCGTTGTGCCGTCGCTTGCACAGTCCCCATCGCAGGCGATAGACGGCGCAGCATGAACTCGCCAATCGTCTGAGTGCCGGGGATGGGCGTCTCTCTCAATTGCTCGATCCGTTGTTCAACCAGGTTGTGATAAGCCTGCGTTGCAGAGAAGCGGTAGAGGTGCGTGGCCGTGGCGCGTTCCACCCGCGCCGCCAGACTGATCAGCGTGTTGAGCAAATCTTGATCAGACGCTTCCGTGTCTTCCATGCCGGCGGTAATTTCGGCCAATTGGGTCTCGGCTTCTCGCAGCACGCCGCTCAGATCCTTGGCAACGGGCAAGCCACGCAGGGCCATCAGGCGATAGGTTTCCAACTCCAGCAAGCGCTGGGAAATCCGACCGGCACGCAGTTCAGAGGTGTTCGAAGGCGACACCACCAGAATCCGCTCAAAGCCACTGGGGCGCAGGCGGAAGTCCGTCATGGCGCAGGAGCGCCGAATGCCCAACAGCGATGCCAATGTTTCACGCCCTTGCAGCCACTGATCTGCCTGTTCGCGCATGGCATTGTGATCATCCACGTCACCATGAACCATGGCCATCATGATGGCGGCCACGGTTCGGCCTGGGATGGCCGCAAGCCATGCTGGGTCTACGACCAGGGACTTGAGTAAGGTGTCGTCGCTCAAATCCGTGAGCGCACCTTCAGGCAAGGCTTGAACCAATGAGTAACGGGTGAACTCGGTGTGCCGTTCCCACTTCAACGTGTGGTTGGCAAAGCGCAGGCGCGAAAAATTACCCGACAGTTGCTCCTTGGGTAGGTTCTCTTGGCCGGGAAGTCTTCTCAGGTGCTCCCACTCCATCTCGCGGCTGACGCCTTCATTCAACACCGCCACATACACAACGAGGGCGGGCAACCGAATCCGTGCGGGCGGCCGGGCGTGCACTTCATCGTGAACCACGCGTCGTTGCGCATCTTCTGGCGGCAAAGCACAGATCGTGGATTCAGATTCAACTGGGCGGAGTGTGAGGTCGACAGACATGTAAACCGGGACCGGTGAGGCGAAGACGGTAATGGTGCCCCATTGTCGATCAAACCTGCGATGCGGCTGCAGTGCAAAGCCGCTTGTGTCCGCGTCAACACAAGCGGCATGTTGAAGCTTAGTTGAACGCGACTTGTGCCTTCAGCCACCAAGTTCTGCCAGCTTCATTGACACGCGTCGTGGTGTCGTAGCCCATGACGGTTGCGCCGTTGCGGCTGATGTGCTCGGCGTAAGCCTTGTCAAACACGTTGTCGATGCCCGCCGTGAGTTGCACCTTCTTGCTCCAGCGATAGCCGCCGTGAATCGAGGTCACACCAAATCCGGCAGACGAGCCCAAGTCTTGTCCGACGATGTTGCCTTCGTTGATGGCGTAGCGATGTTGCGCTGCGACCAATCGCTGGAGCGCACCGGCAGACCATTGGCCGTTGTCCCATTCCAATCCCAAACGCAACTCCAGCGGGGCCATCTGACCCAATGCGCGACCATCGGTTGTGTTCTGGCCATTCACATAAGCGAGGCTAGTCAACGCCTTCCACTGAGAGGTCAGTTGGTAGTTGGCGCCAATCTCTCCGCCCCATGTCCGCGCGTCTACATTGCGTGCGATGGTGGCTGCGCGCATGCCTTTGGTCACATTGCTTTGAATCAGGATGTAGTCGTGGATTTGGCTGTAATAAACAGATCCAAATGCTTCGAGTGGTCCGTTGCGATGGGTGACCCCGAGATCCAATTGGGTTGTCTTTTCAGCGTTGATTTGATCAAACACGCTGACGCTGGATGCGGACTCCTTGCTGATGATTTCCCAGTAATCTGGCGCGCGCTCGGTGTAACCCAAGCCAATGCTCGCTTGAGTCTGTGAGGTGAGATCGTGCTCATAGCGTGCGAAGCCACTGAGCAGGCCTTCCGTGCGCTCATGACCAACGGTGGGGTTCGGGGTGCTGGACATGCCAGTCTTGACGCTGGCACGTTGATCTTTGGCGGTCCAATCGTCATGCCGTGCGCCAAGGATGACGCGGTGATCATCGCTCAAGATGTGGGTGATCTCCCCGAAGAGTCCGAGGGTGTGGAATCGAGCGTCCTCTGTGCGCACCGCATTCAAATAGGCGTTATTGGTTCCTGTGCTGCTGCGCAACGTGTGAACATTGGTTTGCTGATCGACACCCAGCACAATTTTGTGGACTTGGTCAGGCAGCAACGTCACCGCAACTCGGCCACCGGTGGTTTCTCGGTCAGGGTTGGAGGCCATGCCCATACCGGTGGGGGTGCGCAGACTGTAGTTGTCCATGACGTGGTCCACGTAGTTACGGTAGACCTGCGCCTCAACCCGGTTGATCAGGCCAGGCATGTGCGTCTTCTCAAATTTCAGCCCCACATTGCTTCGATCAAACACAACGCCATCCATGCTGCGATCGGCATACGCAGCATGTGCGCGGCTTTCAATGGCGGACAGTTCAATGCGCGTGTGCTCGTCTGGTGTCCAACCTGCCGCTGCCGTGAGGCTCTTGCGTTGATAAGCGGCATGAACCAGTTTGTCGTTGCCATCCCGATAGTCGTCAGAGGCTGCCTCGGATGCGATCACTTGAACATAACCCAGCGTTGTGCCAGCTTTGGCATCGACGTAGGCGTCATAGCGGTTGTTCGAGCCCCCTGTGACCGATGCCTGGAAACGTGTGCCGGGTTGGGCAAAGTAGGTGGGCTTGCGCTCGAACATGACCGTGCCGGCAGAGCCACCAGCACCCTTGGTGACGGTCTGGGGTCCCTTGATTAGGGTGACTTCGTCAAACGTCTCCGGGAAAACGTAGGCGGTCGGTGGATCCATGCGCATCCCGCAGCCTCCCAGGATCATTTCGCCGTCGACCAGGATGTTCAGTCTCGATGCGGCCATACCGCGGAACACGGGGTCGCCGTCTGTGCCGCCTTTGCGAATCAGGCTCATGCCTGGTATGGCCTTAAGCAGGCTTGCCCCGTCGTTGGCTGGGGCAGGCTGAATGGGGGCGCGTGGATTGATGTGTGTGGCGGTTGGGGTGTCCATCACCGGTGCGGTGATCACGACCGGATCAAGGACATCGGTCACTTCGGCGGGGGCATTGCCCGCGAAAACTTGGAGAGGAAATGCAGCGGCAACCGACAACGCCATGGCGGTCGGACGGAATGGGGTACGCATGGTGAATTCTTTGCTGAGTGAACACGTCCACGCGGACCAACGTGCGCCAGTCCGCGTAGGTAACAAAAAGGAAAAGTGTCAATCAGGCAAAGATGGGCGGAGCGCGACTGCGGGCATGACGCCGATCAGGGGCTCGGGGAAAGATGCCTTGTCCACGAGACGTCCAAGCGAGCGTGACGTCTCGTTGAACTTGTGGCTGTATGGCTGAGCCGGCTGACAACGCAGGCACTTGCGCCACGAGGCAGAATGGGCAATGCTGAACAGCAGAAACGGTGGTGTCATCGCCACTGCGATCGGCGTTGATCCCAAATCCACCTGTGGACGAGCAAATCTCCAGCAAACTGGGTGCGCCTGATAAGCGCTGCACCAAGTGCTGGTTACTGACCACACCGGCCAACAACTGGGCCGTGAGCGCAAGCAAACCCAGCCACGCGGTCAAGCGTGCTCGTGAGCGCATGAGCTGGATGTGGGAGTGCATGGTGCAATTTTAGACGGTGATCTCTCGCTGTCTGTGAGAAAGATCAAGAATGCGCTGTGCTAAGGTCATACGGTCTACCGTATTTGATTGCACCATGACAGAGTCGTTGAGCGTGAGGGATTTCTGGAACCAAAAGTTTGCTGGTCAAGCGTACAAGTATGGCGAGCAACCCAATGCGTTTTTGGTTCAGCAGTGTGGTCAGGTGCCCGCGGGCGCACGCGTACTGGTCCCCGGTGATGGGGAGGGACGAAATGGCGTTTGGTTGGCCGAGCAGGGCTACCAAGTGCATTCCGTCGATTGTTCGGAAGTCGGTCTTGATAAGGGGCGTGCGCTGGCTGAACGTCGCGGCGTTGTCGTGGAGTGGGTCCATGCCGACTTGACAGCGTGGGCGCCAACCGCATCGCATTTTGACGCTGTGGTGGTGTGCTACTTGCATCTACCGTCTGCCACACGACCGCTGGTGATGCAGCATCTGCTTCATGCCTTGAAGCCCGGCGGGGTGTTCATCCTGGAAGCGTTCCATCCCAGTCAGTTGGGTCTGACCAGCGGCGGGCCCAAAGACGTGGACTTGCTGTACACCCTTGACGCTTTGCGCGCTGACGTGTGTGCGGCAGGGGTGTCAGGACACGAGTTTGTGGCAGCAGAGTGCGACACGACCCTGGATGAGGGGCCGTTCCACCAAGGGTTGGCGCGTGTCACGCGCCTTGTTTGGCAACGCCAGATCTGACGCCGGCCGCGGGGCGCCTTACTTCAGGCGTTGCTGCGTCGCATCCCACACCTCCACTGCAATCGGGATGCCTTGCCCGACGCTTTGAGTGACGGTGCAATACGCCTCGAATTGGTCCAGCACGCGGTCGAGGTGTTCCAGCTGTCCAGCAGGGACACCCAGTCGCAATTGCGCACGCATGTTCAGTACGCGCATGCGACCCTCGGCATTGCGCCCCACTTCGGCTTCGACGTCGCACTGAATCGGCTCAGGGCTCTGCTTGAATTTGCGCAGTGCAAAGAGCAGGGAATCTGAAAGACAGTTGCCCACCGCTGCGCACAGCATCTGAACCGGCGAGGGGCCTTGCCCTGTGCCCAGCGGAGCGGGTTCATCACTGACCAGAACCGGCATCTGCGCATCGAACTGAATGTGGAACCGATAGTCCTGCGCTTGACGCAATGAGACATGAATTGGCTTTTCGGACATGTGCGGCTCCCTCAAAACACGTTGACGGGCAGCTTCAGGTAGTGCCGCCCATCGGACTCAGCCGGGGGCAATTGCCCGGCACGGATGTTGACTTGAACAGACGGCAGGATGAGGTTGGGCATGGCCAAGCTGGCGTCGCGCGCCTGTCGCATGGCCACAAAAGCGTCTTCGGTCACACCGTCATGCACGTGGATGTTGTGGGCCCGCTGATCCCCCACGGTGCTCATGGGCTGAGCTGTGCGACCTTGCGGTGGGTAGTCATGGCACATGAACAGCCGGGTCTCCGCAGGCAAGGACAAGATGCGCTGGATCGACCGATACAGTTGGTGCGCGTCGCCACCGGGGAAGTCGCATCGTGCGGTGCCGACGTCCGGCATGAACAGGGTGTCCCCCACGAACACGGCGTCACCGATCACAAAGGCCATGTCGGCAGGGGTGTGGCCTGGGACGTGCCAGGCTTGGCCTTTGAGGGAGCCGACAGAGAAGGCCTCGCCATCCTCAAACAGGTGATCGAACTGCGATCCGTCGGTGGCGAAGTCCGCTTCAAGGTGAAAGAGCGTCTTGAACACGGACTGCACGCGGGCAATGTCCTTGCCAATGGCGACTAGGCCACCCAGTTGCGCGCGCACGAACGGGGCGGCCGACAAGTGGTCGGCGTGGGCGTGCGTTTCGATGATCCAGTCAATCGTCAAGCGTTTGGCTTTGGCAAACGCGATGACTTCTTCCGCACGGGTTGTGGCGGTGCGGCCGCTCTTGGCATCGAAGTCCAGGACGGGGTCCACGATGGCGCCGTGACCACCGTCTTGGTCGTACACCACATGGGTATAGGTCCAGGTTTGTGGGTCAAAGAAGGACTGAACGATGGGCGAGGGGGCAATCATCACAACATGGAATGGTGAGTGTGGTTGCGATTACTTTATTGACAAACAATATGTCTGTCAACATAATGAAAAACATGAAAGTGTCCGAGCTTGAAACCCCTTGCGATCGCGTGACCCTGCCGCCGCCCGACTTGGTGGCGCTGCAAGCATCTGCCGAGAAGGCGAGCGCATTGCTCAAAGTGATGGCACACACAGATCGCCTGGTCTTGTTGTGCCGACTGGCGCAAGGCGAGTTTTGCGTGAGTGAGCTGGAGGCCCATTTGGGCATTCGTCAGCCGACGCTGTCGCAGCAACTGGGTGTGTTGCGTCAAGAGGGCCTGGTGGGCACACGCCGCGAGGGCAAACACATTTACTACCGACTGGTCAGCGAAGACGCGGCAGCGGTGATGCAGGTGCTTCACCACCGCGTGTGCGGTGCCGCCATGGGTGGCGCAGGCGCTTGCTGAGCGTTCATCAACGAAAGGAATTGAGATGACTTTGACCGTTCAACCCCGCCAGGTTTGCCCGGAATTTGCCGTGTGTGGCCAGATCGCCGTGGCAGACGTGGCCAAGCTGGCGCAGCAGGGGTATCGCAGCATCATCAACAATCGCCCCGACGGGGAAGGTGGTCCGGCTCAGCCTAGCAGTGCCGCCATCGAGGCAGCGGCCAAGGCGGCAGGCATGGCGTACGTGCACTTCCCCGTGGCCAGTCTCATGATCACGCCCGAGCAAGTGTCGCGGTATCACGCCCTGTGCGCAGACCTGCCTCACCCCATCGTGGCGTTTTGCGCCGCGGGTGGTCGAGCCAATGCGCTGTTCCAAGCAACCGGCTGCCAAGTTGGTCGCTCTGCATGACCATGTCCAGTAGGCCGCCCGCCAGGCTTCCGGTTCAAGCCGGGGCGCCTTGGCGGCTGCCTCCGCCGTGGTGGCCCGCATGGCGCCGCCACGATCTACCCGGCGATGTGTCCGCAGGGGTGGTGGTGGCTGTCATGCTGGTGCCGCAAAGCCTGGCGTACGCCATGCTGGCCGGTCTGCCGCCCCATGTGGGTTTAATGGCCAGTTTGCTGCCATTGCTGGCGTATGCCGTGTTTGGCAGCAGTGCGGTGTTGTCGGTGGGTCCGGCTGCGATCACGTCCTTGATGGTGGCGCAGTCGCTGTCGCCGCTGGCCGATGTGGGTTCTTCCGCTTACATGGCGCTGTCTGCCATGCTCGCTGCTGGGGTTGGCTTGCTGCTGATGCTCATGGGTGTGTTGCGCATGGGCTTCTTGTCGCAACTCATGAGCCGTCCCGTGGTGCAGGGCTTCACGGTGGCTTCGGCGTTGTTGATCATGGCAGGACAGCTGGCCCCCATTCTGGGTTGGTCTCGCTTTGGCTATAACCTGCCGCAAATGTTCCAGTCCGTGGCGCAGCACGTGCAGTGGGCGTCAGATCGCCCATGGATGGATGTGCGCTTTGGTGACTTTGCCGTTGGGACTTCTGCGCTGCTGATGCTGGGGCTGGGGCCCAGGTTGTTGACCGTGCTGTGGCGGGGTGCCGGTTGCTCAGCCCCGGCCTTGCAAATCGCCGTTCGCCTGTGGCCTTTGGCTGTGTTGTTGACCAGCACGGCCATGGCGGGCTTGATCCACCAGCACACCGCATGGTCGGTGACGCAGGTGGGCGAAGTCCACATGACGCTGGACTCGATGGGGCGAACCTTTGCGGGCTTGGGGGAGTTGCCCCATCTGCCGGTGATCAGTCTGTTGGTGCCGGTCGTGCTGGTGAGTTTGGTGACCTTTGTCAGCAGCATGTCGGTGGCCCAAACTTATGCCATCAAATCTGGCGCGCGGGTGGATGCCGATCGTGAGCTGCTCGGCTTGGGGCTTGCCAATCTGGGGAGCACCTTGATGGGCGGCATGGCCGTGGCCGGCGGCTTGTCGCGCACCGTCGTCAACGAGGCTGCTGGTGCGAAAAGCCCTCTGGCAGGCGTCATCACCACAGGCGTGCTGGCAGTGATGCTGTGTGTGTTGATGCCTTGGTTGGCTTGGCTGCCGCGTGCGGCGTTGAGCGCTGTGGTCATCATGGCGGTGGTGGGCTTGGTCGAGTTCGGGGGCTTGCGTCGCGCGTGGCGCTATGACCGTGCAGAGGCTTGGGCCTTTGTCACCACGGCTCTGGGTGTCTTGTTGATCGGATTCGATGTCGGCATCCTGATGGGCATTGCCTGGTCTTTGGGGACCTTGATCTGGCGGCACAGCCAGCCTCACATGGCAGAGGTAGGGCGTCTGCCCGGAACCCATCACTTCCGTAATGTGGCCCGCCATGAGGTCGAGTGCTTGCCCGGCGTCCTGATGGTGCGTGTGGACGAGAGCCTGGACTTCACGAACATCCAGCAAGTGGAGCAGCGTTTGTGTGAGCTGGTCCACGGCAGTGACCCGATCCGGTCTGTGGTGCTGTTGCTGTCTGCTGTCAATCACATTGATCACTCGGCGATGACGGCACTGATTGAACTCGACGATGCGCTGCAAGCACAAGGCATGAGTTTGATGCTTGCCGAGATGAAGGGCCCGGTCATGGACCGCATGCAGCGGGGTGATCTGGACCAGCGATTCAAGGGCCGTATTTATTTGAGTGCACAACATGCGTGGGAAGACCTCGTTGTGCGATGAGTTTTTTGGCGGGGCGAGTCCCCAGTTTTGAGGAGAAGAGCATGAAAGCAAATGTTGGTGGTATCGATCGCATTGCTCGCATTGGTGCGGGTGTGGTGCTGGTGGCTCTGGCCGCAACGGGCACCGTGGGCGTGTGGGGCTGGATCGGTGTCGTGCCTTTGGCAACGGGTTTGACCGGCTGGTGCCCGGCCTATCTGCCTTTCGGTCTGAACACCTGCAAGACCAAGTGAGTGCGCGCGGTGGGGCCCACCGCGATGCCATCCACAAAGGCCCCACGTGGGGCCTTTTCAACAAGCTGAATTCACACCATGAGCACTTTTGATCACACCGGTCTGATGCAAGACATCAATGCCTGCCTGGCGCCGTTCCGCAAGTCGCAGAGCGAGGCCATGAAGGGGTTCTCGCAACTGGCGCAGGCCTCCATGGCAGAAGGCGCCATCAGTGCCAAGCACAAAGAGCTGATCGCACTGGCCATTGGCGTCAGTCAGCATTGCTCCGGGTGCATTGGCTTTCACGTCAAGGCACTTCACAAGCTGGGCGGCACGCGTGCCGAGCTGGAGGAGATGCTCACGGTGGCGGTGTACATGGGTGGCGGTCCGTCCTTGATGTACGCCGCAGAGGCCCTCAAGGCATGGGATGTGATGACTGGCGCAACGGCCTGACCTCAGGAGCGACAACATGAGCGAGCCGCTGATCCATGACGAGCTGGACGTGTTCATGGCCTTGGTGCCATGTCGCAACCAATCCATCATCGAGTTGGGGTGCGGCAGCGCACGCATGGCGCGCCAGCTCTTGCTGAAAGAACCCTCCGTCACATATGTCGGGATGGAGGTGGATCGCATTCAGCATGACAAGAATCTGGCACAGCCCCAAGCGGGGATGAGCTTCTTGTATGGCGCTGCCAATGCCATTCCGTTTGATCCTGCGACGTTTGATGCGGCGGTCATGCTGAAGTCCCTGCACCATGTCCCGCTCGATGAGCTGGATGCCTCGCTGCAAGAGATTGCACGCGTCCTCAAGCCTGAGGGGCTGCTGTACGTTTCAGAGCCTGTCTATGCAGGTGATCTCAACGAGATCGTCAAAGTGTTCAACGATGAGGGCGTGGTGCGTGCTGAGGCGCAGCGTGCGTTGGATCGTGCTTTGGCGTCAGGACAGTGGGCAGTCGTTGCGGAGCGACGCTTTGACATGCCAGTCCGTTTTGAGAGCTTTGAGCAGTTTGAGCAACGCATGATGCGGCCGACTTTCAAAGACCATCACCTCACGGCAGACCTCATTGAGCGCACACGAGCCGTGTTTGAGCGATATGCCGACGCAAGCGGCCTGACCTCAACACGACCCATGCATGTGCGCTGCTTGCGCCGCACCTGATCCGGTCGGCGGAATCGACGGAATCAGCGGATTTTGCCGAGCAGCGTTTCGATTTCGTCCAGCATGGCGTCCATGTTTTCAGGCTCCTGGCCTGCACAGGACAACTTTTCTTCCATCTGCTGCTGCATGAAACACATGGTCATGCGCACATAGGTGCTGTCCAGCGCCTTGCGCACCGCTGCCATTTGCGTGGCGATGGGCAGACATGGTTCACCCTCTTCAATCATGCGCTGAATGCCGCGCAACTGCCCCTCCGCCCGTTTCAGACGATTGAGGATGTCGTTGCGGCTTTTGTCGTTGTGAAGGGCTGCCATGGAGCAATGATCCGGCTCGTCAGGAGAAGGTGATGGACTACCCTGCATTTTGCAACGCCTTTCAACGCAAAGCACAAACCGGATCAAGGCAGATCACAGTGTTTCCTGCCATTTCTGCCCGCAAATTGAGCTTCAGCAACAGTTGCTGGCGTCTTTGAATCCGAGTTTGCGCAGCAGGATCGCCATGGGGCAGAAGTTCGTGAATCCGAACTGGAACAGGTTGGCGCCTACGAATGCGGTGAATGCCAGCGCCCATTTCGAGACGAACAGTGGGCTGCCCTCTACGCCAAGCGCGAGCGACAGCATGATGAACATGCCGGCCACAATGCGAATCATTCGTTCAACAGTCATGTGAGTACTCCTCTTTGATATGGATATGGTGGCCTCAGGCCGCCTCAAGACGGCGGCGGTATGCCGCGTAATACAGCACTGGGATCACAATCAGCGTCAGCAGCGTTGACACCAGAATCCCGAAAATCAGGGACACCGCCAGACCGTTGAAGATCGGGTCGTCCAGGATGAAGAAGGCGCCGACCATCGCTGCAATACCCGTCAGGGCAATCGGCTGCGCACGCACGGCAGCAGAGTTCACCACCGCGTCCTTGAACGCCATGCCTTGCTTGACCTGCAACTCGATGAAGTCCACCAACAAGATGGAGTTGCGAACGATGATGCCTGCCAGCGCAATCATCCCGATCATGGACGTCGCGGTGAACTGGGCGCCCAGCAAGGCGTGTCCTGGCATCACGCCAATGATCGTCAGCGGGATGGGGGCCATGATGATCAAGGGTGTGCGGTAAGACTTGAACTGCGCCACCACCAGCAAGTAAATCAGGATGAGGCCCACGCCATACGCTGCGCCCATGTCTCGGAACGTCTCGTAGGTGATTTGCCACTCGCCGTCCCACTTCAGGCTGTAGCCCCTGAAGGGATCGCTGGGTTGCTTGATCCAGTATTCATCGATGGCGCCCGTGTTGGGCAAGGCGGCTTCACTCAGCTTGTCACGGATGGCAAAGAGACCGTACAGAGGTGAATCCAGCTTGCCTGCCATGTCGCCGAACACGTAGCTGACGGGCAGCAGGTCTTTGGTGAACAGTGGCTTGTCGATCACGCTCTGTTCCACGCGCACCAACTCCGATAGCGGGACCAGCTGCCCATTGGCGGCGCGCAGCGGCACATTCAGCAGGGCATCCAGCCCCACTTGTGACTCGCGCGGCAACTGAATGCGAACAGGCACCGGCATCTTCGACTGACCATCGTGCAGGTACGCTGCATCTGCGCCAGACAAAGCGGCTTGCACCGCTTGGGCCACTGCGGTCACCGGAATGCCCAACGATTCTGCGCGCTGACGCTTCACACGCAGGAACACGCGCGTGGCGTCTTCCTTCAGGCTGGTGTCAATGCCGACGATGTCGGCCGTGTCAGCAAAGCGCTTCGCCACACGCTGGGCCAATGCCTGGCGGCCCGACTCGTCAGGGCCATAAACCTCCGCGACCAGCGGCGACATCACGGGAGGACCAGGGGGCACTTCCACGACCTTGATGCGTGCGCCGTGCCGCGCCGCAATCTTCTCCAGATCAGGGCGCAGACGTTGGGCAATCGGGTGGCTTTGTTGCTTGCGGTGATGCTTGTCCACCAGATTGACTTGCAGATCACCCTGCTCCGCATCGGCGCGCAGGTAGTACTGGCGCACCAAACCATTGAAGGTGATGGGCGATGCCGTTCCCGCATAGCCCTGGATGTTCAACACCTCGGGTTGCTTGGACAAAAACGCGCCCATGTCCTGCAGGGCTGCCGCGGTGTCTTCCAGTGGGGTACCCGCGGGCATCTCCACAATGACCTGGAACTCGCTCTTGTTATCAAATGGCAGCATCTTCAGGATGACGCCCAAGCCGGATGAGGGAATGGTTGCCAGCCCCACCGACATCATCACTGCGGCCACGATGCCCAGGCCCATGGCCCAACGCTTGCCGCGATGGACCAGCAGTGGCATCAACACGCGGTCGAAGACACGATGCAGTTTGCCCGCCAAGCCTGTCGGGGCGGCGGCTTGTGCGTGAGCATCGTCGCTGTGGGCGGCGTGCGATCGCATCAGCTTGAGTGCCAGCCACGGGGTCACGGTGAACGCAATGCCCAGCGAGATGGCCATGCCCAAGCTGGAGTTGATCGGGATGGGGCTCATGTAGGGCCCCATCAGGCCGCTGACAAAGGCCATTGGCAGCAGCGCAGCAATCACGGTCAGGGTGGCCAGAATGGTCGGCCCGCCGACCTCGTCGACTGCCAGGGGGATGATCTCGCTCAGTGGCTTGCCCGGTGTCAACTGTTGATGACGATGGATGTTTTCCACCACCACGATCGCGTCATCCACCAGGATGCCGATCGAGAAGATCAGTGCAAACAAGGACACCCGGTTCAAGGTGAATCCCCAGGCCCACGACGCAAACAGGGTGGCCGTCAGCGTCAGGATCACGGCCGCGCCCACAATCACCGCCTCGCGGCGACCCAAGGCCAAGCCCACCAGCAAAATCACCGAGCCGGTGGCAAAGGCCAGCTTCTGAATCAGCTTGTTGGCCTTTTCAGCAGCGGTCTCACCGTAATCGCGCGTGATCTCGAACTCGATGTCAGCCGGGATGACGGTGTTGCGCAACTCCTGAAGGCGTTGGCGCGCAGCGTGGGCCACATCGACGGCGTTTTGCCCAGGCTTCTTGGTCACCGTGAGCGTGACGGCGGGGAACGAACGGCCAGCCGTGTCAGGAGCACTGGCACCGTTTTCGTGTTGCGCACCCGCGCCGGAGGTGTACCAAACGTGGCGTGTCGGCTGTTGCGCACCGGCCGAGACATCGGCCACTTCCTTCAGATAGACCGGTCGCCCCTTGCTGACCCCCACGACGAGCTCGGCCACGTCGTCGGCCGACCGCAAGAACTCACCCGTCTCCACCGTCAGCAACTGACCGCGCCCGTCGGCTGTGGGCGACAGCACGCTGCCCGAAGGCAGACTCAGGTTGGCGGCAGCCAGCGATTGCTGGAGCGAGCCCAGGTCAACGCCGCGTTCCCGCAAGCGGCTGGGGTCCACCTGAACCATGACAGCCTGACCTGGTCCACCGATGGTTTGAACCTCCCGGGTGCCAGGCACACGCTTAAGCTCGGCCTCCATCGTTCTGGCAATGCGCTCCAGCGTCACGGACGGCTCGGTTTGCTTGCTCCACAAGGTCACCGCCAGCACAGGCACATCGTCAATGCCCTTGGGCTTCACGATGGGGGGCAATGCGCCCAAGTTGCGCGGCAACCAATCCTGATTGGCATTCAGAACGTCGTACAGACGTACCAGCGCATCGGTTCGGGGGACGCCGACCTTGAATTGCACCGTGAGGACAGCGACCCCAGGACGCGCGACCGAGTAGGTGTGCTCAATGTCGGCGATCTGTGACAAAACCTGCTCCGCAGGCCTGGCCACCATGTTTTGCACATCTGCGCTAGAGGCCCCGGGGAAGGGGATCAGCACATTGGCCATCGTCACATTGATCTGGGGCTCTTCTTCCCTGGGTGTCACCAAGACGGCAAACAACCCCAGCAGCATCGCCACAATCGCCAGCAATGGCGTCATGGCGTTGCTCTGAAAAGCGCGGGCCAGTCGCCCGGCAACCCCCAGGCTGGTCGCGGATGAGTCGTCGTGGTTCATCATGGCTTGGCGGGGAGGGCGTTGAGCAAGCCGGCCTTGAGTGCATCGGTTGCGATGACATCACCGCTGCGGATGCCACTCAATACGGTGACCGGGCCATTGGCGTTGGCGGGGGTGCTGGTGCGGATGGCCTGCAGCGCAAAGCGCCCGTCACGCACCACGTACACGCCTGTGAGTTCACCGCGACGCAACACCGCTGCGCCGGGAACCGTCAACAACTGCGCGGCCGCGGAGGCGTTGCCTTGTGCCTGAACGCTGCCAGCAAAACGGATCCGGACGGTTTGCCCGGGCAACACATTGACGTCCGGCAGATCCAGTCGCCATTCGACGGTTTGTGACACGGGGTCGGCACCGGGGAGCGCGATCACGTGTGTTGGTTTGATCCATTGGCCGGGGCTGCTCAGGTTCGGTCCGGGCAGCTGGACCATGGCCGAGCTGCTCTGGCGCACGCCATCCGCTTGAGATGCCGGCACTTGCACCACGGCCCGCAAAGGCTTGGGTGCATAGATCGTCAAAATCGGTCGACCTGGCGCAGCCAGATCACCGACTTGTGCCTGAGTGGACAGCACCTTGCCGTCAAATGGGGCAATGACCGTGCTGAAATCGCGCGCCAAAGTGGCTTGTGTCCGACCCGCTTTGGCTGCTGCTGCAGCGGCTTGCGCCGCTTTCCACTGAGCGTTGGCGCTGTCCAGTGCGGCCGCACTGATGAAGCCTTGCGCGTGCAGCGACTGGCTGCGTTGCCATTGCAGTCGGGCATTTTCAAGCTGAGCTTCGGCCTGCGCCACATCGGCCTGACTGCGGGTTACGCCTGCTTGCACTTCGCGGTCGTCAATGCGGGCCAGGGGTTGGCCAGCCTTCACGCTGTCACCCGCCTTGACCAGCAGCGCGGTGATGTTGCCAGGAACTTGCGCGGCAACCGTGCTTTGGCGCACAGGTTCGATCACGCCGTCCCATTCGTATTGCATGGCCACTTGCTGGGTTTGCACCTTCAGCGTTGGCACTGTGACAGCCGTTTGCCCATGAGCAGACAGCTGAAAACTCCCAAGCAAGCCGATCAATGTGGCTACAGGTAGGGCTTGTCTTGGTGTTTTGATCATGGATCACTCCTAGTCTTATACCTGCCGGAGTATACGCATACCATGGGGGGTATGCAAGCGAGGGTATGCGCTAGCCCGGGATCAGCACCGAGGACTTGGGGTTTGCCGGGTCGTAGTAAACCGGCACAGTGGCCCCAACCGGGAAGGGCTTGAGTTCAGTCTGCGCAGACTCTTCTGTGAAGTGCCGCGCGCCAAAGGCTCGGATGCGATTGCCTGTGTAGGTCGCACCGTTGACCTGGTACTGGTATTGAACTTCCGTCATCCAATCGTGACCAGTAACCTGTTCATGACCACCCACGCCATGTGGCTGGAAAACGCGGGCCTTCATGATGGTGCCGTCGACATGCGGCCATTGTGGGCTGGCTTGCCGGATCTCCCATGCCCGCCAGATCAGGACGGCGAACAGCAGCAGAAGGCCCCCCGCGATATAGCGTCCAATGTCGTCGCTCATGTTCATCGATTGTGTTTGGTGCTGTGTCCATTGTGTGCTGAACGGGGGGCGCTCTCATATTTCGTTTGTCCGGGCAAACACAAACAGATGCGCTCGGTGTTTTGCGCGAAGATGCTGACTTGGCTCTTCATTCGTGCTCATGTCGTCCAGTCTCTCCGCTCCCCGAAGCCCGTTCTACGCCCACCTTTCGCGCCTCCGTTTCATCAGAAGATGGGGGCTGATGCGCAACGCTGTCGAAGAGGACGTCGCGCAACACAGTTGGGAAGTGGCCGTGTTGGCGCATGCGCTGGCGGTGATCGCGCGCGATGTTTTTGGCCAATCAGTGGACCCGAATGCAGTCGCTACCCGTGCGCTGTTCCACGACGCCACAGAGGCCATCACCGGCGATCTGCCAACACCGGTCAAATACTCGCCGGCCATGCGGCACGCTACCTCCCATCTGGAGGATGAGGTCTGCGCAGAAATGGTCCATCAGATTCCTGAGGCGATCCGCCCTGCTATGGCTGCCGTGATGGATCATGCGCAGTGGCCAGATCTGGACGCCCGCTTGGTCAAGTCGGCAGACCGCCTGTCCGCCTGGCTAAAGTGCCGGGCGGAGTTGCGATACGGCAACCGAGAGTTTGAGCAAGCGGAAGCGCAGGTGCGCCGCAAGCTGGATGAGACGATGACACCAGAACTCCAGTATTTCCTCGACACCTTTGGTCCGGCGTATGACATGACGCTCGACTCCATGATGAAGGGCGAGTGACCCAGCATGGCGCGCCAACCCCAACACAATCCCACCCCATTGCTGGATGCCAGTTTCGGCGAGCCGGAAGCCATGGCGCAGGTCCTGGATGCGCATCCCGACTACCGCGTGTTGCGACGTCTTCAGCCCAAACGAGAGTTTGGCCTCAAGCGCACAGGCGATGTGATGAAGGTGCTCATTCTGGATACCGAAACCACGGGTCTGGATCCAGCAAAGGATCGCATCATTGAGTTGGCCCTGTTATCGGTCGATGTCGATGTGGCCAGCGGGCGGCCAATTCAGGTTCAAGACGTTTTGGATGAGCTGGAGGACCCTGGCATCCCCATTCCGGCAGAAGCGACCCGTGTGACTGGCATCACCGACAGCATGGTGGCTGGCAAGCGTCTGGATGAGGCCCGAGTTGCTGAAATCACGCGTGGGGCGGGGTTGGTCATCGCTCACAACGCGCGCTTTGATCGCGGTTTTGTCGAGCGCCGATTGCCCGCATTCTCCGAGCTGCCTTGGGCCTGTTCGGTGGCCGAGATCGACTGGCAGTCGCTGGGGAGCGGCTCAGCCAAGCTGGAGTTTCTGGCTCACGAGTTGGGGTGGTTCTACGACGCGCATCGGGCCGAGATGGATTGCCATGCTTTGCTGGCCGTGTTGTCGGCACCTCTGCCCAACTATCCTGATGAGACGGCCTTGGGGCGTCTGCTTCAGGCCGCGCAAACGACCAGTTATCGCGTGTGTGCGACGGGGGCGCCATTTGAGTCCAAAGACCTGCTGCGGGCCAGAGGCTACCGATGGGATGCCGAGCGTAAGGTGTGGCACACCCAATTGTCGTCCGCTGCGGCGCTTGAGTTGGAGGGCGGGTGGCTGAAGGCTGAGGTCTACAAAGGTCGCGCCGCGCGCATCGAGATCGAGCGCATGACGGCGCGCGAGCGATTCTCGGCGCGCGGTGGTGATGTGCAGCACATGACCTTGTGAGGCGCAGCATGATTCGCATCCTCCGCCAATGGATTCCCGGCCAACCTGCGTGGCGTGATTTGATCGCGGGCCTGTCGGTCGCCGGGGTCTTGTTGCCGGAGGCCGTGGCGTACGCGGGCATCGGGAACCTGCCACCCCAAGCGGGCGTCATGGCCCTGCTGGCTGGTTTGTTGGCCTATGGCCTGCTTGGCAGCAGCCGGTTCGCCATTGTGTCGGCAACCTCGTCATCGGCGGCGGTGCTGCTGGCTGCAACGGCCAGCATGGCGGGCACCGACATTGCCTTGCGGATGTCACTGGCTGTCGGGCTGGTTTTGCTCACGGGGCTTTATTTCGTCATCGGCAGCATGGCGAAGCTGGGTGCCGTGTCGGCCTTCATCGCACGACCGGTCTTGCGAGGCTTCGCATTTGGTCTGGCGGTCATCATCATCATCAAGCAAGGGCCCAAGTTGGTGGGCTTGCTCCCGAATGGGCATGGGGCAGGGCAGGTTGCCTGGCATCTCCTGGAACAGTTCCAGTCGTGGCATGTTCCTAGCCTGTTGGTTGGGGGTGTGGCGCTGGTCACCTTGTTTGCGTTGCAACGTGTCAAACGGCGCTGGCCAGGCGCACTGCTGGTCATGGTCGCCGGCATCGCAGCCCAGCATCTGGGTTTGCTGGAGCACTGGGGCGTGCTGCGAGTTGGCGACTTCAGCGTGCACCTGCAAGCACCTGATTTGCCCGCCTTGGCCCGCGAACATTGGCTCAGATTGGGTGAACTGGCGCTGGCCATGGTGCTGATCTTGTACGCCGAGTCGTATGGGTCCATCCGAACCTTGGCTTTGCGTCATGGCGACGTGATCTCGCCCAACCGAGACCTGTTTGCGCTGGGCATTGCAAACCTGTTCAGTAGCCTGTTGCACGGCATGCCGGTTGGAGCAGGCTACTCGGCCAGTGTGGTCAATGAGGCCAGTGGGGCCAAGTCAAAGTGGTCTGGCCTGTTCGCAGCGTTGCTGATTTTGATTGTGATCGCGACTTTGTTGCCCTTACTGGCAGACATGCCTGAGCCCGTTTTGGGTGCGATCGTGATTCATGCCGTGAGTCACACCTTGAACCCACAGGTGTTTCAGCCGTATTTCCAATGGCGGCGTGATCGATTGCTGGTGTTGGGGGCGATCGCAGCCGTGCTGTGGCTGGGCGTGTTGGACGGACTGCTGGCGTCGATCGGTGCCAGCCTGTTCCTCACGCTGCGTGGATTGGCGCAAGCGCGTGTGGTGGAGTTGGGGCGAGTCGGCGATACGCATGACTTCATCGACATCGAGCTGTCTCCCCGGGTTCATCGCGTGCCGGATGTGCTGATCCTGCGACCAGAGGCGCCGCTGTTCTTCGGCAATGTCGAGCGCATGCTGGGTCAGGTTCGTCACGTCCTGGATGCGCAAGTCGGCGTCAAAACCTTGGTGCTGAGTCTGGAAGAGTCGCCCGATCTAGATGGCAGTTGCGTCGAGGCATTGCGCGATCTCAGCTTTGAGTTGGCGAAGAGTGGTCGCCGCTTTGTCTTGGGGCGCCTCAAGGCGCCTGCGTACGGTGTGTTGTTGCGCGCAGCGCTGACGGCTACGCAACTCACCATGCTCAGCATGGAAGAGGCCGTCAGCATGGCGAGCACGCCGCCAGCAACGCAAGCATGAAAAAGAAAAGGCCCGAACGCATGTGCGTACGGGCCTTATTTTTGGCTCCCCGACCTGGGCTCGAACCAGGGACCTACGGATTAACAGTCCGGCGCTCTACCGACTGAGCTATCGGGGATCAAACGATGTCGGGCTTTGCAAATCGGCAAGCAAAGCCGTCTTGAATTTTTGGCTCCCCGACCTGGGCTCGAACCAGGGACCTACGGATTAACAGTCCGGCGCTCTACCGACTGAGCTATCGGGGAACAGTTTTTTCGCTGTTGCGATCAACTGAGAACGTGACTATAGCATGGTTTAAATGCAGTCCTCAAGTTGTTGCCGATTTCCATCATTTCCCGTGATCAAAAGTCGATCTGAGCCGACGCCGTGATCGTGCGCTCTGCCATCGGGAACAGATAGATGTGATCAAAACTGTTTGGTGCTTCACGCCATGCACGGGTATCAAACACATTGTTCACGGCCAAGCGCCAGGTCACGGTGCGTGCATCCCAAGCTTGGGTGGCACGCAAACTCAGGTCCACGCGGTTCCAGGCGGGGATGCGTGTGGTGTTGGCCACATCCACCCAGCGGCGGCCTTCGTGAACGAGGTCTGCCTGCAATGTCACAGGGGTGGGGTGCTTGAAGGTATACGAGCCGCTCACCTTGAGCAGCTGATCTGGGACGTTCACAGGCGATTTGTTCGCCGCAAACTGGCTGTTTTCTCGCTTGGCATCCAGCACCATGGCGCTGCTGCCCCATCCCCACGCGCCTGCGCGCCCTTGCCACGAACCCTCGATGCCAATGTGTTTGGACTGACCATCGATCAGATAGACATCATCGGCATTTGTTGCGCCTTCTGGCCGGGCGATGTGGAACACATTGGCACTCCACTGCTGAGTGGTGTGTGGGGTGTTGACCTGGCCTTTCACGCCCAATTCTGTCTGGCGGCTCTTCAGCAACGGCATGGGGGCACCAGCGTTAGCTGTGTTGCGCGGTGCGTACTTGATCTCAACGCCTTCTCCCCAGCTGACGTAGGCTTGCGTCTGAGGCGCCACGTTGTAGCCGATGGCAGCCCAAGGCGTGTTGACCGCCTTGTGAATAACGTCCGTGGCAAAGCTGTTGTTTTCGCGAATGGCTTGGCGGCGGATCTGGCTATGTCGCAAGCCGATCCAGGCGCGCCAGTCACCGAATTGCAAGGCGTCGCGCAAAGACAACTCGGAGCTGCGCTCGTGTCGATCGGTATTGGGATAGCCAGGGTAGGGGTCCTGCGGCAAAGCAGGGAAACTGCCACTGACATTGCCTTGTCCATCCCGCGGATGGTTGAACGATGCCATGTGCAGGTCGCTGTTGAACACACTGCGTAGGAATGACGCGCCCACATCGTGCTTCACCGCGCCTGTGGTGACAGAGCCTTCCACTTGGGCCTGAAGCGATCGGGTTGTGCGACTTTCGTTGTTGGAGCGGAAGTCGTAGACGTCAAACGTGCCGTCAGAGCAGTAGCGGTCATACACGAACGCACTGTCGCAACCCGATGGAAACGCGGCGCGGTCATTGGACTTCAGGTATTGGGCGCCGTAGGTCACGCTGCTGCGCCAGCCTTGGCCCAGATCACTCTTGAGGCGAATCGTGCCAGTGGTGCCCCGGAACTGGCTGGGTTGCGTCCATGGCTGATGGTTCAAATTGACGCCAGGATCGATGTCCTTGGCCGAGGGCAGGGAGTTGCCCAGCATGCTGAAGCCAGGAATGCTGGGTTGACTGGCAGCACTGTGCTCGACTTCGGCTTCCAGAACGTGCCCAGGCACCAGAACGCGGTCAACCGCGATGGCGGCGAGTCTGCGGTGCCCGTCGGTGGCATCAATGTGGGATTTCAACTTTTCGATGGCGGCATTGATGCGCAGGCCCCATTCCTTGCGCTCGCCAAACCGGTCGCCCAAATCCACCGAGGTGCTGGCATCACCTGCATCATCGATCGAGAAAGTCGCGGTTCTGACGCGGCCTTCTGGACGCTTCACCAAATAATTGACCAAGCCACCAGGGGAGCTGACGCCTGCCTGGATGCCACTGGTGCCCTTGAACAACTCGATGCCCGCCTTGTTATCGAGCGCAATGCGCGTCTCTGCGCTGATGGGGAGTCCCTCTCGTCGATAGTTGTAGGCGTTGTCGAGCGCAAAGCCACGTACGGTCAAATAGTCCCAGTAGCCGACCGTGTTGTAAGCATCGCTGGTGCTGGCATCCAGTTTGGTCACGTCAGCCAGTCGAGTGACTTGCGCGTCCCGCAGTGCATCTTGGGAGAACGTCAGCGCTTGCACGGGTTGTTGCCAGGCTGGGGCATCACCCAAGCCGCTGATGCTGGCTTTCTGTTGGCGTTTGGCCGTCGCGGTCACGCCAATGCTCGGCAACGTCAAGTCACCGGACTCTTGTGCGGCAACGGGCAGGCTGAGGCTCAACGCGGCAATCGCCAGCGGCGTGAGCAAATATGGGGCGCGCAATGAGCGGCGCGGCAGGGAAGGTCGGTGCATGTTGCATGTCTCCATACGGGTCTTGCAATGGGCATCGACGCGGCAGGAGCATGCGGGCAATCCATGGCCGAATGGCCTGGGCTTGCTGAAACTTGCTTCCCTACGCGAGGATGACCTCGTTCAGGTTCAAAGGGACTCTCTCAGCAACAAACACGTATGACATGCCTGTTGCACCCCTAGCAGGACCGTATTTTAAGCGCGTCGTGTAGCCGACGCACCTCATGACGAACGCTTGACCCCCAAACGCTCGTGGAGAAGCGGGCTGGTGGTGGTGTAGAGCAAGTGCTGCGGCGTGTCCGGTCTCAGGATCGTGGACGCAGCATGGGCCGCCAGCGTGGCCTCGTGAAAGCCGCAAAGCAGCAAACGTTTTTTGCCCGGATAGGTGTTGATGTCACCCACGGCAAAAATCCGGGGTACATCGCTCTCGAACGTGGCCGAGGAAACCGGCACTTGCTTACGCTCCAACGGCAGCCCCCAATTGGCCAGAGGGCCTAGTTTGGGACTCATGCCTTGGCGCACGAGCAGGTGATCCAAGGGGAGGTCGACGGTGGTGCTGTCTGGTGTCAACAGCGCGAGTGAGTGGATGACACCGTCAGCGCGATGGCAATCGGTTGGCATGCCGACCGTGACCTCGATGTCACCAGCCTGAATCAGCGCGTTCAAGCGCTCGGCCAAATCAGCATCGACCTGAAATTGATCCCGGCGATGCAGCAGTGTGATGCGTGCAGCCTTGTGTGCTGCGCCCATCGAAGCCAGCTCGATGGCGGCGCCCACGGCCTCTTCGCCACCACCAGAAATCACCACGTGTTGCCCAGCGAGCCTGGCCAACAGATCGTCATCCAGATGGTAGTGAAGGTTGCTGGCACCCTCGAGTCCGGGCAGGTTGAGTGTGCGAGGCACAAACGCACCCGCCCCAGCGGCGACCATCACCGCCTTGCAGTTGAACGTCAACTGTTGGTGCGTGGTCAGGGTGAAACCGGGCTCAATGCCCGCACGAGGGGTCACCGATTCGACTTGATGCCCCAGGTGCAGCCGAGGGCTGTCTTGGTTGAGCGTGTCGATGCCCAGAAACGGTGAGGCTTGCTTCAGCAGCAGCGAAGCAAGCTCACGTCCGGTGCAATGTGGGATGCCCGGCACATCATAAATTGGCTTGTCGGGGTAGAGTGCAATGCACTGCCCCCCGGCCTCAGGTAGCACGTCGACCACATGGGCATCGATGCCCAGCAGTCCCAATTGGAACACTTGGAACAGCCCGACTGGGCCTGCTCCAATCACCACCACATCGGTGTGAATCATGTGTGCGGCGTGCACCGTCAGGCAGACAGAATCAGCGGATCAGCTGATCCAGCTTGCCCGTCTTGTCCTTCCATTCGTCGGCATCAGGCAGCGCATCCTTGCGCTTGGTGATGCTGGGCCACTTCTTGGCCAGGTCGGCATTGATCTGGATGAATTGCTGTTGGTTGCCTGGCACGTCTTCCTCAGGGAGGATGGCGTTGGCGGGGCACTCAGGGATACAGACCGCGCAGTCGATGCACTCGTCGGGATCGATGACCAGGAAATTGGGGCCTTCGCGGAAGCAGTCTACCGGGCACACGTCCACACAGTCCGTGTATTTGCATTTGATGCAGGCTTCGGTGACGACGTGGGTCATGTCAGGTCTCTTGAAACAGTTGAAGTGAATTGAGAATTTTACCGGGCTGTGACAGCCCGATTGGGATCAACCTTCGCCACACAGGGCGATATGGGTCAAAGGTTGGTCAGGAATATCTGTCGCGCCGGCGCCAACAATCACCAAAGTGGGGCGTCCGGCATGAATGGCGCTGGCCTCATCGAGGCTGCCAACGGTGTGCATGGAGTGGCGCATGTCGGGCCACCCCGCGCGAGAAACGACGCTCACCAAGGTGTCAGAGGCCCAACCGGCCTCAGCAAGCCCCCTGGCAAGGGGAGCCAGTTGCCGACCCGCCATGTAGAACACCTCTGTATCCGCACGCTGGCCTGGCCCCATGCCGCACTGGAGGTCCCCTGTGCGGGTCATGGCTGTGGTGAAACTGACACTACGTCCGCTCCCCCGCCGGGTCAAGGGCCGTTGGGTGGCCGCCGCAGCGGCCAAAGCCGATGTCACGCCGGGCACGATTTCGCAGGGGATACCGGCATCGCGCACAGCATGCAACTCTTCTTCCAGCCGGCCAAACAGACTGGGATCTCCACCTTTGAGGCGAGCCACCAGACCGGTTGTCCCGTAAGCCTGCCCCACCGCGAAAGCGTGCTCAACCAGCAAACGATTGATGCGTGTCTGCCCGTTGAAATCACTGCCTTCTTTGCCGGAAAAGCCTCTTTTGCCTACGTCAATCCATTGAGCATGCGGGGCAAGCTCTCGCAGGGCATCGTCTGCCAATGCGTCGAAAAGCACCACTTGCGCTTGACTGAGCAAACGGCTTCCACGCACGGTGATGAGATCAGATTCTCCCGGGCCTGCACCAATGAAAACGATTCTTGCAGGCTGGGAGGGGGCGGTTTGGGTGCGATCTGTCATTCCGTCAGCTTATGAGCGCAGCGTGGATGCACACCTTAATGTCGGTCAATTTTGATCAGGCAGCCTTGACCAACAACGCACCACTGGTGCGGTTGGTCGTGGGATCCACCACGATCAGCGCACCACCCACGCGGTTGTCCACGTAGGCTTCCACCGGCAGCGGTTGTTGAGTCTGAATCTGAACCGTGCCAATTTCATTGACGGCCAACTCGTGGGCATCGGTGTCGGCCAGCGTATGGATGTCCAGACGATTGTCGATCGACGTGATGCGCGCCTGCACCCAACGGTTGCCGTGGCGAACCCAGTACTTGCGTCCGACCACAGCTGGCTCGGTGTCCAGCCACGCCAGCGTGGCGCTGAACTCGGCCTTTGGCTTGATGCTGCCGGGCGTATGGATCCAGTCGCCGCGCGAAATGTCCACCTGACGGTCCAGCACGATGCCGGCCGACTGGCCTGCTTCACACTGATCCACCACCAGCGCCGAGTGACGCACCTCTGCCACGATGGCTGTTTCGCCAGATGGGAAGATTTGCACTTCGTCGCCTGCCTTGACGTTGCCATGGGCAATGCGACCCCAGAACGCGCGGTATTGGTGGCCGGTGCCCGAAGCGGTGGCTTCACCTTCACCCACGCTATCACGGGTCACATACTGCACAGGATGCAGCAGGGTGCCATCGTGGCGCTCGTCGCTGGCAGGCAATTGCTCCAGCACTTGCAGCAGGGTGGGGCCTTGATACCAAGTCCAGTTGGCGCTCGGTGTGGTCACGTTGTCGCCGCGCAGCGCCGACACGGGGATCACGCCCTTCACGGCGATGCCTGCCTGAGCGGCAAAACCTTCCAGCGAGGCCTTCACCGCGTTGAAAGCGGCTTCGGTATCCTGCTCGATCGCATCCAGCTTGTTCACCGCAAACACGATGGAGGGTACGCGCAGCAGATTGGCCAACAGGCTGTGGCGACGGGTCTGTGCCAGCAGCGGCACGGGCGACGCCTTCCAGTCGATCTTGGTGATGTCGACCAGCACCACGGCGGCGTCAGAACCAGCGGCAGCGGTCACCATGTTACGGGTGTACTGCTCGTGGCCAGGGGCGTCGGCGATGATGAACTTGCGGGTTTTGGTCGCAAAGTAGCGGTAGGCCACGTCGATGGTGATGCCTTGCTCGCGTTCGGCTTCCAGACCGTCGGTCAGCAGCGACAGGTCAATCGGGGCGCCAGCGGCACGCTTTTCCAGCGCATCCAGTTGGTCAGCCAGAATCGCGCGGCTGTCGAACAGCAGACGGCCGATCAGGGTGCTCTTGCCATCGTCCACGCTGCCAGCGGTCAGGAAACGCAGCGCCTTGTGAGCCAGTTCATTGCCGGCTTCGTTGTGAGTCACGGTAGTCATCAGAAATAACCTTCCTTCTTGCGACGCTCCATCGATGCTTCCGAGGTGCGGTCGTCCATGCGGGTAGCGCCACGTTCGCTCACGGTCACGTGCAGCGTTTCGGCGACGATGTCGGCCGCGCTGGTGGCAGTCGATTCAACTGGGCAGGTGCAGGTCATGTCGCCCACGGTGCGGAAGCGCACGTCCACGGTTTCAACCGTTTCGCCTTCCAGTGCGGGGGTCACATCAGTCAGCGGCACCAGCAAGCCTTTGCGACGGATCACCTGGCGCGCGTGCTTGTAGTAGATGTTGGGCAGTGGGATGCCTTCACGGGCGATGTAGAGCCACACGTCCAACTCGGTCCAGTTCGAGATCGGGAAGGCACGGAAGTGCTCACCCGGCTTGATGCGGGTGTTGAACAGGTTCCACAACTCGGGGCGCTGCTCCTTGGGCTGCCATTGGCCGAAGCTGTCGCGGTGCGAGAAGATGCGCTCCTTGGCGCGGGCCTTCTCTTCATCACGACGGGCGCCGCCAATCAGACAGTCAAAGCGGTTGTCTTCGATGGCTTCCAGCAGCGTCACGGTTTGGTGGCCGTTGCGCGATTCCAGCGGGTGGGCCAGGCGCACGGTGCCGCGTTGGATGGAGTCCTCCATGTGCGCGACGATCAGGCGCTCGCCAATCTCGGCCACGCGACTCTCGCGGAACTCGATCACTTCGGGGAAGTTGTGGCCGGTGTCCACGTGCAGCAGCGGGAAGGGCAGTTTGCCTTCCAGCTTGCCCGTTTCCGGGTTCTTCATCTTGAAGGCCTTTTCGGCCAGGTGCAGCACCACGCACGAGTCCTTGCCGCTGGAAAACAGCAGGCCAGGACGCTCGAAACTGGCGGCCACTTCACGCAAGATGAAGATCGCTTCTTCTTCCAGCGCATCCAGGTGGCGGTGATCCACTTCCGCCAGCAATTGGTTCACATCAGTCATAGCTTCTTGTACCGTTAATCTTGTTCGGTCCGATCACTTTTGGTGAACGTGCAGGCCGCATTCCTTGGCCTTCTCATCTTCCCACCACCAGCGACCTGCGCGGAAATCTTCGCCCACTGCGATCGCACGTGTGCACGGTGCGCATCCAATGCTAGGCATGAATTGGTCGTGCAGCGGGTTGTAAGGCACGTGGTTGACCGACACGTAGTGCCAGATGTCGCCCCATGTCCATTCGATCAAAGGGTTGAATTTTGCACGCCCCTTGTCGTCCTGCTCGCGCGCGGCCATGTCGCCACGGTTATTGGATTGCTCACGACGCAGGCCAGTGATCCAGGCCGAACGCTCAGCCAGCATGCGGCTCAGAGGTTCAAGTTTACGGACACCACAGCAAGCCTTGCGCAGGTCAATGCTCTCGTACATGGCCTTATCGCCGTTTTGGCGCACGAACTCGATCACGGCCTCAGCGACAGGCTTGTACACCTCCACATGAATGCCAGCGTCAGCGTAGTGCGTCTCGATGGTGCCAATCAGCGAGGCCGTTTCCGGGTGCAGCGCACCCGTTTCCAACGTGCCGATTGCGATGGGCAGACGGTGGCGGGCGATCAAGTCGGTCAGCACCATGTCTTCCACACCCAGGCTGGTGGCTTGCACCACCTTGTTGGGATGCTCAACCGCAGCGGCCTTCAGCAACTCAACAGTGGCGTGAACCTTGTCGGCGTAGTCGGCGCTGGGCTTGTTGTAGAGCGAGATCGCTGAGCCTGCGGGCGCCGCGCCGCCCATCAAGGACGACACGCCGCCAATTGGAGAAGAGTCACTCATGAATTTGCTCCAGCGTTGTCAAGCTGCACGACCGAACACGGGCTTGGTAACTTGCACATCACCTTGGTAGTGACCTCGGGCAGCAAAGAAGCCCAAGGCACGCTCTGCGTCGGCACGATCTTGGTCATGGCGCAGTACCACGGCATCAAAGCCCGTACGTGCCAGCAACGGCATCATGTCGACCAGCACTTCGCCGGTTGCACGAATCTCACCGGTGAAACGATAGCGCGTGCGCAGAATATGAGCTTGGCTGTATGCACGGCCATCGACCCACTTCGGGAAAGTCAGCACCACCAAGGCGAGCTTGGGGAGGTCGGCTTCAATGGTTTCGATGTCGGTGTCGTTGCTGATCAGAACGCCTGCGGGCTTGTAATCGGGCGATGTCTGAGCAGGCCATTGCTCCCGCACAGCATGCCACTGGGCCAGCGTCAGCAGGCTGTTGCTCTTGACGGGGGGGTGAGAAACCGGGCCATCTTCCCCGCCGACGGTATGCCACTGGTCGTGGTGAATATCGATGAATTTCATGGTGTCGTTCCTTCTGCGGGGCGATCAGGCTGCTTTGGCGGTGGTGCGACGCACCGCATTGGCTGCGGCCTTGAACGGGTCGATACCCACACGCTTGACGGTGTCGATGAACTTTTCGTTGGCGGCACGCTGCACACGGTACGTTGCAATCACCGCCTCAATCACATCCGCCACTTCGTCGGCGGAGAAAGATGGGCCGATCACCTTGCCAGCCACGCTGGTGGGGGCATGGTCGGAGCCGTCCGAGCCACCCAGCGTCACCTGGTACCACTCGGACCCGTCCTTGTCGACGCCCAGAATGCCAATGTGGCCGCTGTGGTGGTGGCCGCAAGAATTGATGCAGCCCGAAATGTGCAGATCGATGTCGCCGATGTCGTACAACTCATCGAGGTCTTGATAACGCTCGATCAACTCGTTGGCGATCGGAATGGACCGCGCATTGGCCAGCGCGCAGAAGTCGCCGCCGGGGCAGGCAATCATGTCGCTGAGCAAGCCGATGTTGGCCGAAGCCAAGGTCGAGGCTTTGGCTGCCTGCCACACCGCGAACAGATCCTCTTCGCGCACGAATGGCAGCAAGGCGTTCTGGTCATGCGTCACGCGCAACTCGCCGAAGCTGAAACGATCGGCCATGTCAGCGATGGCATCGAGTTGTGCATCGGTGACGTCGCCCGGGGCTTGTCCGGGGCGCTTCACAGACAGCGTCACACACTTGTAGCCGTCGACCTTGTGGCCACGAACATTGCGCTCCAGCCACTTGGTGAACTGCTTCTTGTCGCTGTCCGATGCATCCACAGGCAAACCGTTGCCTGCTGCCTGATGAGCTTGCACGCCCGCAGGGAACGCAAAGCTGGCTGCCACACGGTCAAACTCGGCTTGCGGAATGATGTGCGCGGCACCGTCGATGTCGCGTGTCAGGATCTGCTCGAATTCAGCATTCACCTGGTCAAAGAACTTTTGCCCTTCGGCCTTCACCAGGATCTTGATGCGGGCCTTGTACATGTTGTCGCGACGGCCGTAGCGGTTGTAGACCCGCACGATCGCTTCGATGTAGACAAGGATTTGTTGCCAAGGCACAAAGGCGTTGATTTCGCTGGCCGTGATCGGCGTACGGCCCATCCCGCCGCCAACCAGAACGCGGAAGCCGACTTCACCCGCGTCGTTTTGGATCAGATGCAGGCCGATGTCATGCCAGTACGTGGCGGCGCGATCTTCTTTGGCGCCGCTGACAGCGATCTTGAACTTGCGTGGCAAGAACGCAAACTCCGGGTGCAGCGTCGACCACTGACGCAACACTTCGCAGTAGGGGCGGGCGTCGATCACTTCATCATCTGCCACACCCACCATGGCGTCGGCCGTGATGTTGCGGATGCAGTTGCCCGACGTTTGGATGCCGTGCATGTTGACATCCGCCAGCAAGTCCATCACGTCAGCACTTTTCGTCAGCGGAATCCAGTTGAACTGAACGTTTTGACGGGTGGTGAAATGCGCGTAACCACGATCGTACTCGCGAGCGATGCGTGCCAACTGGCGAACCTGATTCGAAGAGATTTCACCGTATGGCACCGCAATGCGCAGCATGGGGGCATGGCGCTGCACGTACCACCCATTCTGCAGACGCAGCGGGCGGAATTCGTCATCACCCAATTTGCCCGCCAGGTTGCGTTCAAGCTGATCGCGGAACTGGGCGGCGCGTTGGCGCACAAACTGTTTGTCAAAGTCGGTGTATTGATACATGGCATCGATCCGGTCGGAAGCCGGCTGTCACGGTGTCAAAAAACGGGTTGGTGGGGGCAGGGCCGTCGCCACCTCAGATAGAAAGCGTCAGGCAGTCATGAGAATCTTCTTGGCCGCCAACACCAGGCAAATGCACAGCGCGATCCGCGTGATTGTCTCAGGCAGGTGCTTGGTCAGCTTCGCGCCAACCCAGATGCCCGGGATGGAGCCCATCAGCAACTCAACCAACAGCACCCAGTTCACGTTTCCCAATGAAGCGTGCCCGATGCCGGCCACAATGGTCAGCGGCACGGCGTGGGCGATGTCGCTGCCGACCAAGCGTTTCATGTCCAGACGTGGATAGAGCAACAAAATCATCGTCGCGCCCAGCGCGCCAGCACCAATCGAGCTCAATGAAACCAAGACGCCCAAAATGGCGCCGCACAGCACGGTCAAAGCAGGCCGCGTTTCGCGGGTGATCCAGCGCTCCAGCCAGATGCCAACCCGGTACCACACCGGGCGGAAAGCAACGGTCACAGCCGTCAGCAACAACGCAATGCCGAGCGCATAAGCCAACATGTTGTCCCCGCTCTTCTTGATGCCTTCCACGTGCATGAACACCATGGTTGCAATGGTTGCGGGGATGCTGCCGATCAGTAGTTTTTTTGTAATGTGATAGTCGACGTGGTCTTCGCGATGATGCGCGATCGATCCAGATACTTTGGTCAGTCCGGCAAACCACAGGTCCGTACCAATTGCGATGGCCTTGTCAAGACCAAACACGGAAATCAACAAAGGTGTCATCAGAGAGCCGCCGCCAACGCCGGTTACTCCGACAATGAGGCCTACGCCTGCTCCGGCAGCGACAGCAATCCAGTCAAAACTCATGACGACACTTCAGCTTTCTAGGCGGACTGCTTGAACAGCATCCATTTTGTAAGAAGCTGAAATGTAGAAAATCTCTTTATAAATGAGAAGAACATTTTTGAAAGTTGTTTATTCCTATTTGGAATATAAGCGGCGCCTCGTGTGCGTCGGCATGGCAACAGTGGTCTCCGCGTTCTTGAGTGCATGTGCTGTTCTGAGTCCGCAACCAGATGCTGTACCTAGCAAGCCAGTGACGCCCCCAGTGGTCAGCAAGCCGGTACCCAAGCCCCCCCGAATCGGTTTGGCGCTGGGGGGCGGCGCGGCGCGCGGGTTTGCACACATTGGCGTGCTTCAGGTTCTGGAAGAGCAGGGCATCAAGCCGGACATCGTTGTGGGGACGTCCGCTGGCAGCGTGGTGGCAACACTCTACGCCTCGGGCAAGACGCCCGCAGAATTGAGTCAAATG
>NZ_JBLIZW010000041.1:0-30556 GCF_048860245.1 Aquabacterium sp.
TGTGGTCGTTGTGCAAACCCAGCAGGCTGGGAGAGGTCCTGCATCTGATGTGGCAGCGGTGGCGCCAGCGAAGGTGCCTGCAGTGCGCGCTGGGGCAGCGACAGGGGTGCTGGCTCAGTCTGCCGCGCCCACGGCTGTTGGTGTGTCAGGGCTGATGACCGTGGCAGATGCCGTGGAGCCTGCGCAAGCCGTGAACCCGCCGAGCGAGCCCACCTTCAATCGCCCCGCTCAGGGCAGTGTCATCTTGATCCACGACCCTCAACTGGATCAGATTCTCGGCATTCGACGTGGTGCCGGTCGTGATGCAGATGCCTTTTCGGTGCAAAGCCAGGGCAGTGTGACGCGTCAGGTCGTGTTCGAGTCGCCCTGAGTGACTGGCTCGGTGATGCAAAGCCGCCAGCACATTTGCTGGCGGCTTTTTTCATTGAGCGCTTTACATTTGTTGACTCGAATCGAGGAACTGTCAGCGAAATGTCGGACTCTGACGTTGACAACTTACCGTTCGTGTTTCTTTTGTGAGGTGAATGCACATGTCGCTTTCTCGTTCCTCAACCCCTTCGTCGTCGGTCATCCGGCGAACCTTGACGGTCGGTGCTGTGGTCACCGCTGTGGGGTTGGTCCTGAGTTCAAGCCTGTTTCCTCATGCGTCTCAGGCGCAGCAGCCGGCCCCTCTGGCGGCTCAGCCTTCTTCGACGGCGAGCAATCAAGCGCCCCTGTTGGTAAAGGGCTTGCCAGACTTCACTGAACTGGTTGAGCGGGTGGGGCCCTCTGTGGTCAGCATTCGAACCACCCAACGCGTGAATGCGGACGATGAAGATGGCGGGGATGAGGCTGAAGCGCAGATGCGTGAGTTTTTCCGCCGCTTCTTTGGCACCCCGTTGCCCACACCGTCCCCCCGCAAGAACAATCCCCAGCAAGGAAAGCAACAGGGTGAAGAGCGGCCTCGTGGTGTGGGCTCCGGCTTCATCCTGAGTGCTGACGGTTATGTGATGACCAACGCACACGTCATCGACGGGGCCGACGAGGTGTATGTCAACCTGACCGACAAGCGCGAGTTCAAAGCCAAGGTGGTGGGCGCGGATAAGCGCACCGACGTGGCGGTGCTGAAGATCGAAGCCAGCAAGCTGCCCGCTGTCAGCATTGGTGAGGTGAATCGGCTGAAGGTGGGTGAGTGGGTCATGGCCATCGGGACACCCTTCGGCCTCGAGAACACTGTCACCGCGGGCATCGTTAGCGCCAAGGCCCGAGACACCGGCGAGGAAATCCGATTCATCCAAACCGACGTGGCTGTCAACCCCGGCAACTCAGGTGGCCCGCTGATCAATATGCGCGGTGAGGTCGTGGGCATCAATTCGCAGATCCTGAGCCGTTCGGGCGGCTTCATGGGTATTTCCTTGTCCATTCCGATCGACGATGCCATGAAGGTGGCAGAGCAGTTGCGTGCGGGGGGCAAGGTGATCCGTGGTCGCATCGGTGTTTCGATTGCGCCAGTGACCAAGGAGGTCGCGGAGTCGATTGGCTTGGGTAAGCCTGTGGGGGCGTTGGTGCAGGGCGTGGAGCAGGGCACCCCGGCTGAAAAGGCCGGTGTGGAGGCTGGCGACATCATCACCAAGTACAACGGGCAAGACATTGACAAGGCGTCTGATCTGCCGCGTTTGGTGGGTAGCACCAAGCCTGGCACCAAATCCACGGTGCAGGTGTTTCGTCGGGGTGCCTACAAGGATCTGACCGTGGTGGTGGGTGAAATGGATGCCCCCAAGTCCAAGGCAGAAAAGGCAGCAGAGACCAAGCTGGCCGCCACGTCGCTGGGCTTGCAGTTGACCGATTTGAGTGCCGCGCAAAAGCGCGAGCTCAACATCAACGGCGGCGTGTTGGTTGAAGCGGCACAAGGCCCTGCAGCACGGGCTGGGCTGCGTACAGGCGATGTCATCCTGGCGCTGGCGAATGCACAGGTGGCAGATGTCAAACAGTTTGAAGCCATGCTGGGCAAGCTCGACAAGAACCGTCCGGTCAGCGTGCTGGTGCGCCGAGGTGAATGGGCGCAGTACGCTGTGATCCGCCCGGGGCAATGAGTCTGGTCTGCTGAGCCATCAACCCCGATCAGGCTTGGGTGCTGGGTCGGGGTTTTTCTTGGGCAATATCCACTCAAGGATAGGGGTTGTTGGCCCGCTTCGACATCGCGAATTGCTGTTGATAACTCGCGAGGAAGGGGTGGAATCTGGCTACAATCGCCCCTCTGGTGCATCCCGAGGTCCAAGTTGCCATTTCGGGCCAAGTTACCCACACAAACTTGTTGATAAGTTGTGAATAGTGGGGTTTGGAGGGGTCCGCCAAGCGCTTGACGGGAGCTGTGACGCGGCGTTCCCCATGGGACTTTCATTAGAATGAAAGTCCAACAAGCAGTTGCCATACGTTTTTGTTGGAAGGCGCGTCGCTACATCGCACGTGCCTTTTTTTTATGGATCACATTCGTAATTTCTCGATCATCGCGCACATCGACCACGGGAAGTCCACCCTGGCCGATCGCATCATTCAGCGCTGCGGCGGTCTCAGTGACCGCGAGATGGAAGCCCAGGTGCTCGACTCGATGGACATCGAGAAAGAGCGCGGCATCACCATCAAGGCCCAGACGGCAGCCCTGGAATACAAGGCGCGTGACGGCAAGGTCTACAACCTCAACCTGATTGACACCCCGGGCCACGTCGACTTCTCTTATGAGGTCAGTCGCTCGCTGTCGGCTTGTGAAGGCGCCTTGCTGGTGGTGGACGCCAGCCAGGGCGTCGAAGCACAGACCGTGGCCAACTGCTACACCGCGCTGGACCTCGGCGTGGAAGTGGTGCCTGTGCTCAACAAGATGGACTTGCCGCAGGCCGATCCCGATCGTGCCAAGGCTGAAATCGAAGATGTGATCGGCATTGACGCCTCGGACGGCATTCCTTGTTCGGCCAAGACCGGTATGGGTGTGGAAGACATCCTGGAGGCGGTTGTCGCCAAGATGCCCGCGCCCAAGGGGGACGCTACCGGCCCGCTGCGCGCCATGATCATTGATGCGTGGTTCGACAACTACGTAGGTGTGGTGATGCTGGTTCGCGTGGTCGATGGTTCGCTCAAGAAGGGCGAACGCATCCGTCTGATGGCGACCAACTCGGTGTACCCCGTTGACCACCTGGGTGTGTTCACGCCCAAGTCGGTGGACCGTCCCGAGTTGCGTGCCGGCGAAGTGGGTTTCGTGATCTGCGGCATCAAGGAACTGGCCGCAGCCAAGGTGGGTGACACCATCACCGTTGAAAAGAAGCTGCCGAACAACGCCGGCCCTGCCGAGCAGCCACTGCCCGGCTTCAAGGAAATCCAGCCGCAGGTGTTCGCGGGTCTGTACCCCAGCGAGTCGTCCGAATACGACCAGTTGCGTGATGCACTCGAAAAGCTCAAGCTCAACGACAGCTCGCTGCGTTACGAGCCTGAAGTGTCTCAGGCGCTCGGCTTTGGCTTCCGCTGCGGCTTCCTGGGCTTGCTGCACATGGAAATTGTGCAGGAGCGTCTGGAGCGTGAGTTCGATCAGGATCTGGTCACTACCGCGCCCAGCGTGGTCTACGAGGTGGAACTCAACGACGGCACCGTCATCGACGTGGAGAACCCCTCGAAGATGCCGGACGTGGGTCGTATTCGCGAAATCCGCGAGCCCATCGTGACCGTGCACCTCTACATGCCGCAAGACTACGTGGGTCCGGTCATGACCCTGGCCAATCAGAAGCGCGGCGTGCAGATGAACATGGCCTATCACGGCCGCCAGGTCATGCTGACCTACGAGATGCCGCTGGCCGAAATCGTGCTGGACTTCTTCGACAAGCTCAAGTCGGTGTCGCGTGGCTATGCCTCGATGGACTATGAGTTCAAGGAATACCGAGCCTCTGACGTGGTGAAGGTCGACTTGCTGATCAACGGCGACCGTGTGGATGCTTTGTCCATCATCGTGCACCGGACGCAGGCCCAGTACCGCGGCCGTGCTGTGGCAGCCAAGATGCGTGAGCAGATTCCGCGCCAGATGTACGACGTGGCCATTCAGGCAGCCATTGGCGGCAACATCATTGCCCGCGAAAACATCAAGGCGCTGCGCAAGAACGTGCTGGCAAAATGCTATGGCGGTGACATCACCCGTAAGCGCAAGCTGCTCGAAAAACAAAAGGCCGGCAAGAAGCGCATGAAGCAAATTGGTGCCGTCGAGGTGCCACAAGAAGCATTCCTGGCCATTCTGCAAGTGGACGATTGATGAATCTCTTTACCAGTGTGTTGCTGGCGGCATTTGCCGTCTATTTGGGGGGCTGGTACGGTGGTCAGTGGCAGGGGAATTTCTCTCTGTTGCTGTTCCTCATGACCGTGGTGACCCTGGCGTATTGGCTGGCCGAGCGCTACAAGTTCCGTCCCGAGCGTGAAGCGGCCGCTGCACGTCTGGTGACCGAGGCAGAGGCGCGCAAGGCGCAGTTGGCGGCGCAGGGCATCACTCAGGTCGACACCGATGTGACCCAGGCGCGTGACCGTTTGCTGATGCAGCCTTGGTGGCTGGATTGGACCGCAGGGTTGTTCCCGGTGATCTGCGTGGTGTTCCTGATGCGCTCGTTCCTGTTCGAGCCCTTCAAGATCCCGTCCGGCTCGATGATTCCCACCTTGCTGGTGGGCGACTTCATCCTGGTCAACAAGTTCCACTACGGCATCCGCTTGCCGGTGATCAACAAGAAGATCATCCCGAACAACGAGCCGCAGCGCGGCGACGTCATGGTGTTCCGGTATCCCGTGAATCCCAAGATGGACTACATCAAGCGTGTCGTGGGTTTGCCGGGTGACGAAATCAGCTACCTGAACAAGGAGCTCCGGATCAACGGCAAGCCGGTTGAAGAAGTGCCTCTGTCCGAGTTTTACGACGCAGACAGCCTCCGCTACTCCAAGCAGTACAGCGAAGCCTTGCCTGGCGTGACCCACCGTATCCTCATTGATACAGATCGTCCTCCATTTGTGCCGCCTCAGGCCATTGAAGACTATCCATTCAAGGAGAACTGTCGCTACAGTGGTGAAGGTGTCGTGTGCAAGGTGCCGGCCGGTCACTACTTTGTGATGGGCGACAACCGCGACAACTCTCAGGACTCGCGATTCTGGGGCTTCGTGCCAGACGAAAACATCGTCGGCAAGGCCTTTGTGATCTGGATGAACCTGGGTGATGTCAAGCGCATTGGCTTCTTCCAGTAAGGATTGAACAGAGAGGTTGAATCACATGTCCCGCCCTACCAAGACCGCCCAACGCCAATCAGGCATCACATTGATTGGTTTGATGTTCTGGGCCGTGTTGTTTTGCTCCGTTGCGCTGGTGGCGATGAAGGTCATCCCTGCCGTCACCGAATATCGAACCGTTTTGACCATGGTGAGCAAGGTGGCGCAGACAGGTGGTTCAACCGTTCCCGAAATTCGTGCGGCATTCGACCGGGCTGCTCAGGTCGAATACGGGGTGACATCTGTTCATTCGCGCGATCTGGACATCACAAAAGAAAACGATAAGGTCGTCATCAAGTTCTCTTATGACAAGGAGATTGAATTGATGGATCCCGTTTATCTGCTGATCAAATTCCAAGGCCATTCGAAGTAAGACTGGCTCTCATCGACTGACGTCTGTTCACGGGCCTGAACTTCAGGCCCGCTTTTGTTTTTTATGGCACGTTCGCCCCATTCACCTCAAACTGACCCAGCACGTGGGCAAACGCCTGCTTTGCAGGCTTTGCAGCAGCGCATTGGGCATGTCTTCGCTGAGCCCCGGTTGCTGGCTCGTGCGGTGACGCACAAGAGCTTTGGCGCCGATCACTACGAGCGACTTGAGTTCCTCGGTGATGCGGTCTTGAATCTGGGGGTGTCGGATCTGCTCTACAAGCGCTACTCCGACAGCGATGAAGGGGATTTGACCCGCATTCGGGCACATCTGGTTCGCCAGGACATGCTGCACAAGTTGGCGGTGCAGTTGGCTTTGCCAGAAGTCTTGCGCTTGAGCGAAGGTGAGGCTAAAGGAGGCGGGGCCCAACGTCCGTCGATTTTGGCGGACGTACTGGAAGCCATCATTGGCGCCATTTACCTGGACGCGGGCTTCGCAACGGCGCACGGATTGGTCATGCGCTTGTTTGAGCCTTTGGTGGCGCAGTCCAGCACAGAAGTTTGGGCGAAAGATCCCAAGACTGCCTTGCAGGAATGGCTGCAGGCGCGCAAGATGTCTGTTCCAAATTACCGCATCGATTCGACGCGAGGCAAGGCCCACGAGCAGGTTTTTGTGGTCGCATGCGAGCTGACTGATATGGATTTGAGCTTGACTGCAGAGGGCTTGTCGCGTCGTGCCGCTGAACAGGCTGCTGCTCAACTGGTGCTTCGCCATCTGGAAAGTCTGTCGCCCAAAGACATCCCGTCCGCACGCAAAGTGCCGACCGTCGTGGTCAAGAAATCACGCATTTCTTCACATCAAGGCTGATCGCGACCTGATCGCCAACCGAACTGTTTACTGCAACGCTGCTCATGTCCACCAAACCCGAAGACAACCTCAATCCCTCGCTGGATGCCATGCTGGCCAATCTCTCTATGGCGAAGAAGGGTGGGGCGGAGCAAGCAGTCCCCGATGCCCAGCAGCGCTGTGGCCTGATCGCGATCGTGGGGCGCCCCAACGTCGGCAAGTCCACCTTGTTGAACGCGCTGGTCGGCCAGAAAGTGTCGATCACGTCGCGCAAGGCACAGACCACGCGTCACCGCATTACCGGGATCCGGACCGACGGTGATACGCAGTTCGTGTTCGTTGACACGCCAGGTTTCCAGACGCGTCACACGGTGCGCGGGACGGCTGCCCTCAATCGCAACCTGAACAAGACGGTTCAGGCTACTTTGTCTGATGTGGACGTGGTGATGTTCCTGGTGGAAGCCGGCCGCTATGGTCCGGACGATGCCAAGGTGCTGGCTTTGCTGCCAAAGGACAAGCCCGTCATTTTGGTCGCCAACAAGCTGGACTTGGTTCATCGCCGGGAAGATCTGTTCCCTTGGTTGCAGTCCATGCAAGCGCACCATCCGTTCACGGAGTACGTGCCGCTGTCTGCCCAGAAAGAGGCTGATACCGTGCGTTTGCTGGGTATCCTCCGCCCCTATTTGCCTGAACAAGGTTGGTGGTACGACTCTGAGGCGCTGACGGATCGCACGGACCGTTTCCTGGCCAGCGAAATCATCCGTGAGAAGCTGTTCCGTCTCACCGGGGATGAGTTGCCCTACACGTCGACGGTGGTCATCGATGCCTACGCCGAAGAGCCTCCGCCACCAGGTAAGCCCAAAGCAACTGGCTTGGTGCGCATTGCGGCAACCATCATTGTCGAACGAGAGCAGCACAAGGGCATGATCATTGGCGACAAGGGTGAGCGTCTCAAGCGCATCGGGACAGAGGCTCGGACCGAGCTGGAGCGACTGATGGGTAGCAAGGTGTTCTTGGAGCTATGGGTCAAGGTTCGCTCGGGTTGGGCGGATGACGACGCCCGCTTGCGCACCTACGGTTACGAGTAAGGGCTTCAGGGCATCGGTGCATGAGTCGCACGGCATCACGTCCGGCCAATGAAGCGTTCGTGCTCCACAGTCACGACTGGAGTGAGTCCAGTCTGATTCTGGAGTTGTTTACGCGTGAGCATGGGCGCGTGGTGGCTGTGGCCAAAGGGGCCAAGCGTCCATACTCGCAACTGCGCCCGGTGCTGATGCCCTTTCAACGCTTGTTGGTGAACTTTGGCGCCAAGCGCTCGGAAGACGCAGAGGTGTGGCTGTTGCGTCAAGCCGAATGGGCCGGTGGGCCCGCCTGGCCTGGCGGATCGGCCCTGTTGCCCGGCTTCTATCTCAACGAGTTGCTGATGCGGTTGATGGTTCGCCACGATCCGCACGCCGAGCTTTTCGATGCCTACGCCCAGACACTCCAGGCCATGGGGAACCCAGCGCTGTTGCACGCAGCCTTGCGTGCTTTTGAGCTGGTCTTGTTGCGGCAGTTAGGGCATTTGCCCGATCTGGCCTCGATCAGTGCCAATGGCAACGCAGTGAATGCGGGTGAACTGTATGAGTTGCAACCCGACTTTGGCGTCCTGCCCGCGCGCTGGGTCGGTGAGGCTGATTCAGGGCCCGTGGTGCTGGACGGGATCGTTCTGAAAAACTTGGAGCAAGCCTTGCGTTCCAAGGGGCATCAAGTGATTCCGACAGTCATGGCTGCCTGCATGCCGGTTTTGAGCGAACTCAAGAGCTTGTTGCGCACACATATTCACTATCATCTCGGTTCCCAGACGCTGCGCACACGCCAGCTGATGATGGAGCTTCAACACGTATGACTTTCTCTGGTACCCACCTGACCGCCATGGATGCCCCGCTGCTTGGGGTCAACATTGATCACGTTGCCACGGTTCGCAATGCGCGCGGCGGGCGATTCCCGGATCCGGTCGCCGCAGCTCAGTTGGCCGTCGAAGGTGGCGCCGACATCATCACCTTCCACTTGCGCGAAGACCGTCGCCATATCCGTGACGACGATGTGGTTCGCCTGAAGGCCTCCATCGCGGTGCCGCTGAACTTCGAAGCAGCCATCACAGACGAGATGCTGGACATCATCGAGCGTACGGCGCCAGAACATGTTTGTCTGGTGCCCGAGCGTCGACAGGAAGTCACCACCGAGGGGGGGCTGGACGTGCTGGGTCAATTTGGCCGAGTCAAGGAAGCCTGCGATCGCTTGGCGCAAGCGGGCAGCCGGGTGTCACTGTTCATCGGCGCCGATCCAGCTCAGATCGAAGCAGCGGCCAAAGCTGGTGCGCCTTGCATCGAACTGCACACCGGACCGCTGGCCCATGCATGGTGGGACAATGATCCCGTTGCACTGCAAAACGAGCTGACCCGCTTGCGGGCCGGCTTGCAACTGGGGCGCAGCTTGGGCTTGCGTACGCACGCCGGCCACGGCTTGGCGCTGACGCAGCCCGGTGATGCCGGGCTGGCGGGGCAAACCAGCAGTGCTGCTTTGGTGGCGGCCTTGCCCGAAGTGGCTGAACTGCACATTGGCCACGCCTTGATCGGGCATGCAGTGTTTGTGGGCTTGCGGCAAGCCATTGCTGACTTCAAGGCCGAAGCGATTCGTGCCCGTCGGTCTGCACCATGATTGTTGGCATTGGCACAGATCTTTGTGATGTGCGGCGCCTCGAAGAGGCCGCACAGCGTCAGGGCGAGCGCTTCGTTGCGCGCATCCTGGGCGAGCAGGAGCGCGCCGTGTTCCACGAGCGCCAGTCTGCCAATGCTGAGCGTGGTTGGCGTTACCTCGCCAGCCGCTTTGCAGCCAAAGAAGCGTTTGCCAAAGCCATCGGGCTGGGCATGCGTGACCCGATGAACTGGCAGGATTGCCAGGTCGTCAGCAACGCCATGGGTCAGCCCAGCATTGCACTCAGTGGCGAGTTGGCTGGCTGGTTTGCCGGCAAAGGCTGGCACGCCCATCTGTCTCTTTCTGACGAGGGGCACCACGCCTTGGCCTTCGTCGTCATCGATCAACCATTCCCCACAGTATGAGCAAGACCTCTCGCCCCTCGAAGACCGCGTCCGCCCAGCTGCCCGAAGTGGCCCATGCACCGGTGGTGCTGGACATCGCCGGCCTGACGCTCAACGACGATGACAAGCGCCGTCTGGCGCATCCACTGACTGGTGGCCTGATTCTGTTTGCCCGCAACTGGGAGTCCCGCGCGCAACTGACCCGCCTGTGCACCGAGATCAAGGCCATTCGGCCCGACGTGCTGATCTGCGTTGACCACGAGGGCGGCCGCGTGCAGCGCTTCAAGACGGACGGCTTTACCCACGTGCCCACCATGCGCAAGCTTGGTGACATGTGGATGAAGGATGGCAAAGGTGGCGAGGGCTCAGGGGCCATGGCGGCGGGCGATGCTGCCACCGCCTGTGGTTATGTCTTGGCCAGCGAATTGCGCGCGTGTGGCGTGGACCTGACCTTTACGCCGGTGCTGGATTTGGACTGGGGCGAAAGTGGGGTCATTGGTGACCGAGCGTTCCATCAGGACCCGCGCGTGGTCACGATGTTGGCCAAGAGTGTGATGCACGGCTTGTTGTTGGCCGGCATGGCGAACTGTGGCAAGCACTTCCCAGGCCATGGCTTTGTGAAGGCTGATTCACACGTCGACATCCCTGTCGACAAGCGTGGCTTGACGGCCATCCTCAAAGACGATGCCAAGCCTTACGAGTGGCTGAGCACCTCCCTGACGAGTGTCATGCCCGCACACGTGATTTATCCCAAAGTGGATCAGCACCCAGCCGGTTTTTCTCGCCGCTGGTTGCAAGACATCTTGCGTGAGCGCCTCGGCTTTACGGGTGCCATCTTCAGTGATGATCTGAGCATGGAGGGGGCCAGCGTTGCGGGTAGCCACACGCAAGGTGCCATTGCCGCACTGAATGCAGGGTGCGACATGGTGCTGCTGTGCAATCAGTCCCTGAATGGTGGTGCGGCCGTTGACGCGCTGCTGGATGGGCTTTCGGCCGCCTTGGCTCAAGGGGACTGGACACCCAGTGAAGACAGCGAAGCGCGTCGGCTGGATTTGTTGCCTCAGACGGCGCCATTGACCTGGGATGAGTTGATGTTCCACCCGCAGTATCAACAAGCCTTATCGAAACTGCCCCGCTAAACAAAAAGCCCCACATCGTGGGGCTTTGTTTTTCAGGCTGTCCCAGCGTAGAGGCTGTCGACGATGTGCTTGTTGCGTTCCAGAACAATCTTGCGTTTGACCTTGAGTGTGGGTGTCAGTTCTCCACCCTGAACCGTCATGGGGGATGACAGGACAGCGAACTTGCGGATTTGAGCGACGCGGGCCAAGCTTTGATTGACGTGGTCGATGTTCAGTTGAACGGCCTTCAAAACGTCCGGGTGACGATCCAATTGTTCTGCGGCCAAACCGTGTGATCGGGCGAATGCCTTGAGTGCATCCTGATCCAATGTCACGAGTGCCGTCAGGTAGTTGCGACCGTCTCCAGCCACCACAGCGTGTTCGATCATGTGCGTGTCCATGAGCGCCGCTTCGATGTTGGCCGGTGAAATGTTTTTGCCACCCGACGTGATGATCAGATCCTTTTTCCGACCGGTGATGTACACATAGCCATCTTCGTCAATGTGGCCCAGGTCGCCAGTCAGGAGCCAGGCGCCCGACATGGTCTCTGCCGTGGCAGCCGGCTGACCCATGTAGCCTTTGAAGACGTGAGGGCCTCTGACGAGCAGTTCACCATCTTCCGCCACACGCATTTCGGTTCCGGGGAGCGTCTTGCCGACGGAACCAATGCGGGTGCTGCCTTCCAGACTCATCGTCGAGGGGCCGCTGACCTCGGACTGACCGTAGACCTCACGGATCACCAGATCCAATCCGGTGAAAAACTTCAAGCTCTCTGGTGCAATGGGTGCTGCGCCAGAACTGAGCAAGCGTGCATGTTGAAAGCCCAATGCCGCCTGCACTTTTTGATAAATGAGCTTGTTTGCCAGTGCACGTTTGAAGTCCAGCAGGGCGCCGGTGGGCTGCCCAGCCAGCTTGCGCTTGTGCCATGTCTGGCCCACGCCCATGGCCCACCTGGCCAGATGCGCCTTGAAGCCCTTGGCGTCGTCCAACTTGGTTTCGATGGCCGCCTGCATTTTTTCCCACACGCGTGGGACACCAAAGAACACGGTGGGCTGCACCTCTTTGAGGTGGTCGCCCAGCGTCTCCATGCTGGTGGCGTAAAACATCTGCAACCCTGAATGGGCTTGGTTATGCATGCCGCCCATTTGCTCGGCAGCGTGTGCCAGTGGCAGATAGGAGATCAGGCGGTCATGCTCATCTGCTTTGCAGATTTGGACCATGGTGGTGGCGGTCCACCACAAGTTGCCTTGGCTCAATGCAACGGCTTTGGATGGGCCAGTCGTACCGGAGGTGTAGATCAATGTGCCGATGTCATCCGGTGTCAGCGCACTGGTTCGCTGCTGGAGCGCGCTCTCAGGTGTTTCCTTGTGGCGAGACAGGAAGTCCTGCCACGAACTCAGTGGCAAGTTGCACGGCACCGACAAGCCCGCCAAGTCTTTGAACGAAACGATTGTTTTCAGGTGAGGCAGTTCATCGGTGGATGCAGTGACCGATGCCAGCCGGTTTTCGTCCTCGACAAAGAGAATCGGTGCCTTGCTGTGATTGAGGACGTACGCAATGTCCTGTGTCGAGCTTGTCCAGTAGATGCCGGCGGGCATGGCGCCGATCGACATGGCCGCAAAGGCGATGATGGCCCACTCCGGGCGATTGAAACTGAGGACAGCCACGGCATCGCCTCGACGCACCCCCAAGCTTAAAAGAGCACGCGCTGCGGTCGACACTTGCTCGCCGTATTCCTGCCAGCTCGTCGCTTCCCATCCGTGTTCTCTGCGAACGAAGTAGGCTTCCCGGGAGCCCAGTCGCTTGGCTGTGCGTTGCAAGACAACCGAGGGCGGAACGAATGCGGCCATGGGGTCCGGAGACGCCTGGCGGGCATCACTTGCCATATCAGCTGTGCTGTCAATACGAACCGCTTGAGCAATAGCCACGTACGTCTCCTTGTGTTTGCACAGATTAAAGTGCAAGGTGACGTAAACGTCAACTGTTTATCGTTTAGGTGAAACCCTCTGGGGAAAGACCCCGATCATGGTGCGCATCAGGCATGAAAAAACCCGGCGCGAGGGCCGGGTTTTGGGATGCTCGGGGCAACGCAGTGTTACTGCTCAGCGGCCTCGAATGGCAGGGTCACTTGACGCAGATCCTTCTTGGTTTCGACCAAGATCAGTGGACCTTCGTCCAGCACAACCGCCGCCTTGCGTTCACGTGGCACATGCACAGGCTTCGGCTCGTTGGCGATTGCCTCTTGCGCGATGCGGATCTTGTCTGCATCAGAGTTCACCCACTCCAGACCGGCGTCTTTTGCCAAGGCCACCAGTTCTTCGATGGGCAAGGCGTAAGGCTCGGGTGCTGGGGCAGCAGCTTCTTCGGCAACCACCTCGGCAACCGCTGCAGGGGCGATTTCGATCGTGGCTGCCTCGGGCTGAGCCGCTACCACTGGCGCGATGGATTCAGCGGCTTGAGTCAGGTCGGCTGCAGGGGTGTCAGCGATTTGCTCCGCCGCCTCGCTGGACTCTGCCGAGCGGTCACGACGATCACGACGTGGACGGTCACCACGTTGACGACGGCCGCGCGACTCTTGTTCTGCACCTTCGTTGATGCCGCCTTCAGTGCTGCTGTTGTCGGCAGCGGCATCGCTGGATGGCTCGATGGTGCCGTCTTGCTGCGTATTCAGGCTGTCGTCAGCACGTTCACCGCGACCACGGCCACCACGACGACGACGACGGCCGCCTTCGCGTTCGCCATCTTGTGCAACAGCGGAATCGGCGCCAGGCAAGGCAGCGCCTTCCGTCGCGACGGTTTGCCCCAGCGCCAAAGCTTCTGCTGCAATCGCTTCACGATTCAGAGCGGGACGATCACCACCACGGTTGCCGCGGCCACGGCGACCTTCCTGACGTGGCGCCTCGTCGCGTGCTGCCTCGTTGTTGCCCTCAATGCGATCCTCGCGGTTGGGGCGACGGCCTTGACGGTTGTCGCCTTGGCGCTCGGACTTCTCGCCGCGTTCACCGCGTTCACGACGATCGCCGTTGCGCTCGCCACGACGCTGACCATCGCGACGGCCGCGACCTTGGCCCTTGCCGTCCTTGGCAGGCTCGGCAGCAGGGCTCGGGGCAGCTTCCGTAGCAGGTGCCGGTGTGGCTTCTGCTTCGCCGAAGCCAAACAAGCGCTTCACCCAGCCGAAGAAACCACCAGAGCTTGCCTTGCTTTCAGGTGCAGGCTGATGTGGAATCTCGACGGCAGCCTCCAGAATGGGTTCATTCTTGGGAACCGCCACCGGAGCAGGTTGATCAGGCAAAACGCCCTTGATGACCGGCTCTTGCTTGGGCTTGACCTTCTCGCGACGGGTGATGCCCACTTCTTCGCTGGGCTCCTCGATCATGGAGTAGCTCGCCTGAATGTTTTCCAGACGAGGGTCGTCGTGGCGCAGGCGCTCCAGTTTGTAGTTGGGCGTTTCGAGATGCTTGTTCGGCACCAGCAGCACGGTGACGCGCTGCTTGAGTTCGATCTTGGTGATCTCGGTGCGCTTTTCATTCAGCAGGAAGGAGGTCACTTCCACTGGCACTTGCACGTGCACAGCAGCGGTGTTGTCCTTCATGGACTCTTCTTGAATGATGCGCAGGATCTGCAGGGCCGACGACTCGGTGTCACGGATGTGACCGGTGCCGTTACAGCGCGGGCAGGTGATGTGCGAGCCTTCCGACAGGGCAGGGCGCAGACGCTGACGCGACATTTCCAGCAGACCGAACTTCGAGATCGAGCTGAACTGCACGCGGGCACGGTCGGTGCGCAGGGCATCACGCAGGCGCTGCTCCACCTCGCGGCGGTGCTTGCTGTCCTCCATGTCGATGAAGTCCATGACGATCAGGCCACCCAGATCGCGCAGGCGCATCTGGCGTGCGATTTCGTCAGCCGCTTCCAGGTTGGTGCGGAAGGCGGTTTCCTCGATGTCGCCGCCACGGGTGGCGCGAGCCGAGTTCACGTCCACGGCCACCAGGGCTTCGGTGTGGTCGATCACGATGGCGCCGCCCGAGGGCAGGTTCACCGTGCGGCTGAACGCTGTCTCGATCTGGTGCTCGATCTGGAAGCGTGAGAACAGGGCTGCATCATCACGGTAACGCTTCACGCGGTTGGCCGTGTCGGGCATGACGTGCAGCATGAACTGCTTGGCCTGCTCGTAGATGTCGTCGGTGTCGATCAGGATCTCGCCGATGTCAGCCGTGAAGTAGTCGCGGATGGCACGAATGACCAGTGATGACTCCTGATAAATCAGGTAGGCACCCTTGCCAGCCTGGGCGGCCTCGTCAATGGCTGTCCACAGCTTGAGCATGTAGTTCAAGGCCCACTGCAGCTCAGCCGGTGTGCGGCCAATGCCAGCGGTGCGGGCGATCAGGCTCATACCCTTGGGGTACTCGAGCTGATCCATGGCTTCTTTCAGCTCTTCGCGCTCGTCGCCCTCGATGCGACGGCTCACGCCACCGCCTCGGGGGTTGTTAGGCATCAGGACCAGGTAGCGGCCAGCCAGCGAGATGAACGTGGTCAGGGCAGCGCCCTTGTTGCCGCGCTCTTCCTTTTCGACCTGAACCAGCAGTTCCTGGCCTTCCTTGATCACGTCCTGGATCTTGGCCGAACGAACTTCGACGCCTTCCTTGAAGTACTGGCGCGAAATTTCCTTGAAAGGCAGGAAGCCGTGACGGTCTTCACCGTAATCGACGAAACAGGCCTCGAGAGAAGGCTCGACGCGGGTGACGACGGCCTTGTAAATGTTGCCCTTGCGCTGTTCGCGTCCTTCGATTTCAGTCTCGAAGTCGAGCAGTTTCTGTCCGTCAACAATGGCCAGGCGCCGTTCTTCCGGCTGCGTGGCGTTGATCAGCATGCGCTTCATGTGGTCTCCACAGTTCAAGCGAGGCCTGACCGGGATGGCGCCAGACAAGCCTCAACTCACCATGACCCTGACGGGCCGTGGCAGCTTTCATGCACGAGCAACGAAGCTGAACCGGGAAGGAATTGCCTGGGCTGTCAAAGGCGCGCGAAGGCGTCAATGCAGCAAGGGCGCGCGTGCCGAGACTTGGACACGGGACTGACTCCAGCCAACTGCGAACGGGCGTGCCAGCATCCTGGCCGGCTTGAACGCCTGCGTTGTAAGGGAGGGGGAGTCAGAGGGCACCAGCAGCCGGCGTGCGTCAGCAGCGCCAATACTCGACCATGCTTCTGGAAAGAAGCAGGCCAGCGCTTGGGCGACGCAATCGATGGGCTGAATGGACCGGGGCACGTGGGCAGTCACTCGACACAGATGCCAGCGCAAAAGGGGTTTGATGAAAACTCCAAGTGTCACGCTGGAATCCGGAAAACCTTGATTTGTGGTTCGATCTACGTTGGCTCTGACAGCAATCTTTCAGCGGCAGGGCGACACCTTGGGTCACTCTCTCCAGTGAAGGAATGCTGTTGCATCACCATCAATTTGGCGGGGCACCCCGCCGGGCCTTGTCATGCAGCACCACCAGATCGACGTCAAAGGTAAAATGCGATCTGGCTTTGCCTGTTGGTTGTCGCTGATACCGCATGAGCCATATCAACACACAACAAATTCACAACGTGGCCAAGACCATTATAGGTGCGAAAAACACCGCCCGAACCACCGTTAAAACTACGAAAAAACCCGCTGCAGCCCAGACGGAGGTGTTGGCCTCTGTCCAGCGATTGACCATTGATGAAGGCAGTGCCGGTCAGCGTCTTGATAATTACCTGATCAAGATATTGAAAGGTGCGCCCAAGACCTTGGTTTACCGAATCATTCGCAGCGGTGAGGTGCGCGTCAATAAGGGGCGGGCGGCTGCGGATACACGGCTTGAATTGGGCGATGAAGTCCGCGTGCCGCCGTTGCGTCTGGCTGAAAAAGACGAACAGCGTGAAGCCGCGGTCCCGGCGCGCGAGTTTCCTGTCTTGTTTGAGGATGACCACATGTTGGCCATCAACAAGCCGGCCGGCGTCGCCGTTCATGGCGGCAGTGGCGTGAGTTTCGGGGTCATCGAGCAACTGCGCCGGGCGAGGCCGCAGGCCAAGTTCCTGGAGTTGGTGCATCGGCTGGACAAGGAGACGTCCGGTATTTTGCTGATTGCGAAAAAACGCAGTGCTTTGACCGTCTTGCAGGACTTTTTCCGCCACCGTCAGGCACACAAGACTTATGCGGCACTGGTGATCGGCGACTGGCCTGCTGCACGCAAGGTGATTGATGTTGCGCTTCACAAGTACTTGACGCCTGAAGGCGAGCGACGCGTGAAGGCCGTGAAGGACGACGATGATGGTCGTCGATCCATTTCATTGGTTCATGTCGTTCAGCGGTTTGCGAACTTCAGCTTGCTGGACGTGACCATCAAAACAGGCCGGACGCATCAGATCCGTGTGCACCTTCAAAACGAGGGGCACCCCATCGTCGGTGATGACAAATACGGAGATTTCGCCCTGAACAAAGCCTTGGCGCGAGGTGGTGCGGATGACCTGCCAGGCGTCATGCGCAGTCAACTGAAAGACGGGCGCTTCGAGCGCATGTTCTTGCACGCACGTTACCTGCGTCTGCCCCATCCGGTTTCAGGGGAAGAGCTGACCTTGCAGGCGCCGCTGCCGGCGGAGTGCGAGAATCTGCTGAGTGCTTTGCGCCCGCTGGCGCAACCCTGATCCAACGATGCCTTGCCGCGAATGACGACCACTGTTGACACCGGATTACGCCCCCGTGCGTACGACTTGATCGTATTTGACTGGGATGGCACCTTGTATGACTCCACCGCCCTAATCACCGGGTGTATCCAGGCCGCGTGTGCTGACTTGGGTTTGCCTGTGCCGCCGCGCTCTGAGGCTGCTTATGTGATCGGCATGGGGCTGTATGAGGCCTTGGCGCATGTGGCGCCTTCTTTGGATCCCGCTCGTGTGCCGGAATTGGGGCAGCGTTACCGCCATCACTATTTCCAGCGGCAACACGAGCTCACGCTGTTTGATGGGACGCTTGCACTGTTGGAGGCGCTGAAAGCCCGCAATCATTGGTTGGCCGTTGCCACGGGAAAAAGCCGCCAAGGTTTGAACGAAGCCTTGACGCATGTGGAGCTTCGAGGGGTTTTTGACGGCACACGAACCGCTGACGAGACCGCATCCAAGCCTCACCCTCGCATGTTGCTGGAGTTGATGGCCGAGTTTGGTGTCGACCCTGAGCGCACACTGATGATTGGCGATACGACGCACGATCTTCAATTGGCGTTGAATGCAGGGGCGCACAGCGTCGCCGTCAGCTACGGTGCCCACGAGCCTGCGACGTTTGCCGAGTTCCCAACTCAATTTGTCGCGCACTCCATGGCGGAGTTGCATGGCTGGTTGGTTGAGCATGCCTGACCACTCGGCTGAGCCTCAATTTCTCTGCCTTGCGTCCGACCTGGCTGAGACGGGCGACGCCGTGGTGTTTGAGGTGGTCGCATTTGGGGTTGCCAGGCCGGTTCAGGCTTTTGCGGTGCGCTATCAAGGACGGGTCGTTGCGTACTTGAATCAGTGCGCACACGTGCCCACCGAGATGGATTGGCAGCCGGGTAAGTTTTGGGACATGGATCGCCGCTTTTTCATCTGTTCGATCCACGGCGCTTTGTACGATCCTCCCAATGGCCTGTGCGTCAGTGGACCTTGTCGTGGTGCGCATCTCCAGAAGATTGAGGTTCAGGAGATCGACCAGAAGGTCTATTGGTATCCTAGCGAGCAGTTCCAACCTGTTTTTTGATTTCAACCCGTTGCACGGACATCATTCATGAGTGCGGTCGATTCCTCTTCGGCAGACAAGCCGACAAACACCGAGCGTATGCTGCTGGAGCAGTTCGCCTCGGCGTACTTGGCTCAACAGCGACGCCAGCAACGTTGGCGCTGGTTCTGGCGACTGCTGTGGATTGCCGTGGCACTGAGTGTCATCTGGACCGCCGTCGAGACGGTGCCATCGGCCAAGGCGCCTGTGACACCGCACACCGCATTGGTCGAGGTGCGCGGAGAAATTGGTGCAGAGACGGAGTCCAGCGCCGACAACCTGATGGCCGCGTTGCGCAGTGCGTTTGAAGATCAGGGTGCTCGTGCTGTGGTGTTGCGCATCAACTCGCCAGGTGGGAGTCCTGTTCAGGCGGGGCTGGTGAACGATGAGATCCGTCGTTTGAAGGCCGCACACAAGAAAAAGGTGTATGCCGTTTGCGAAGAAATGTGCGCCTCTGCGGCCTACTACATCGCCGTGGCTGCCGATCAAATCGTGGTCGATAAGGCGTCCATCGTGGGCTCCATCGGTGTGTTGATGGACGGCTTCGGCTTTTCTTCCGTGATGGAGAAGGTCGGTGTCGAGCGTCGACTGATGACGGCAGGTTCAAACAAGGGCATGCTGGATCCGTTTTCGCCTCGCAACCCGAATCAGGAAGCGTATGCGCAAGCCATGCTGGATCAGATTCACCAGCAGTTCATCCAGGTGGTCAAAGACGGTCGCGGCAAGCGCCTGAAGGTGGAGCCAGATACCTTCTCAGGGCTCTTCTGGAATGGTCAGCAAGCCGTGGGTTTGGGTTTGGCTGACCGCTTGGGGAGCTTGGATCAGGTGGCTCGCGACGAAGTCAAGGCGGAAGACATCATCGACTACACGCAAAAGGAAAACCTCGCGGAGCGCCTTGCCAAGCGATTTGGTGCGTCGGTCGGCGCAGGTGCTGTGCACGCCATGCGTTCAGCCGTCACCATTCATTGAGCGTCGGCTGGCGTTGCAAAGGGGCTGAAGCGGGGCTTCAGCCGTCGATGCTCATGACCAGCCTTTGAGCTGCGTCGTATGACAGTGTCAGCAATTGCGCGACATCTTTGATGTCAGCAGGCAGCGCCATCTCGGCATGAGGGTCATCCCAGCCGTGCTGCGTGTGCCGGGCAATTTGAACGCCGAGGATCACGGACCGCACCCTCGGGTCGTTCATTTTGTGGCCGTCGGTGCACTCGATCAGCAACTCTGGCAGATTCCACAGGCGCATGAGCTCATGCCCAAGATCGTCCAGTGTGATGCCCAGCACTTCGCGTTGAACCACCTGAGAGCGCTGAGTGTGATCTGTCTTTAGCCGGTTGGCGATTTCGAGCGCGAGATCCGGTGCGTGACACCAAAGCAGCATCTCCGCGAAGTCGTGGAGCAGGGCGGCTTCCTGGATGACGACGGCGTCTTGATCTTGTCTGCGCAACGCAAAATTCATGGCGAAGTGTGCAGAACGCCGTGCCCGGGTGATGACCTTGATGAGGCCGCTCAGCGCTTCTGGACGATCGCGAAGCCAGTCCAGGATGGTGTGGATGTCTTGAAAGGTGTGGAAAAACGGGCTGATGCCTTGCATGACAATGGCACCCACCAGCGTTTCGGGTGGCTCGACACTCAGTCTTGTGCAGTGCTTGGAAACTTGCACCAAGACCTTGAGTGTCATCAGCGGGTCATTGCTGAACCCCTCTGCCAAGGTGTGCGCATCAACGTTGCCGTTGTTTTCTTCAATTTCCCGGAGTTGGGAAAGCTCCGCCACCGTTCCGGGGAGAACGGGAATCTCAAGCTTGGCCAGTGTTTCAGCCCATGCTCGTAAATTGGGTAATGGGGATTCGATCATGGCGTGAGGCAACCCCTGTGTTGGTAAGGGGGTTATCGACCCATTATGCAGTGCAGGCAAGCCGGGTCTCCCCTCGGCTTGCCAACTTGCTCACGCAGTTTGCCGCGTGGTGTTGCTTTTAGTTACCCAGCAGTGCGTGCTTCAGGTCGCTGTCAACGGGGTCATTGCCCAGCCAGATCTTCAGGATCGCAGCATAGAAGTCGTCACCAGCAATGTCACGACCCTTTTGAGCGCCATCCACCAGTACGCGCATGCCAGCGCCAGGAATCAGGTTCATGTTGATGGTGGTGCCCTTCTTGACGGAACCGAAGGTCATCATCAGGTTCTTCAGTTCGTCCAGGCGACCTTGGTACTTGGCCAACTCGGCGTCCGAGGCGTTCTTCTTGAAGCCCTTGATCATGGCGTCTGCAAAGTCTTCGCCGGTCAGTTCACGCAGCAGAACGATTTGAACCGACTTGGCGCCAGGCTGGGCAATGGCCGCAGCAGCGTTCTTTTCCTTCTTGGACAGGTACAAGCCTGCGGCATACACGTCGACAATGATCTTGACGCGGACGCCAGCACCGTTGAGTTGCAGCGGTTGATTGGCTACTTGAGCGGTGTCACCGAACTTGGCGCCTTTGATTTCCAGGGCCATGGCAGGCAGTGCGACAGCCAGTGCAGTGCTCAGGATCAGAGCGCGGGCGATAGATTTCATGGGTTCTCCGTCATTGATTGATCAGTCCAAAATGGGCCGAACAAGGCATAAACGCACAGTTTCTCCCCAAGGACGACAAGGACCATAGCGGTAAATTCCCGGGGGTGCGCCTGTTTGCCCTCGATTTGTATCGGGGCGTGGTGCGATTGCAGCAGCTCTGCAACGTTTCTTACAGAGAGATGCAGCAGAATGGCAACCCAACACTGGGGCTGCCGCTCTGGGAATTGGAAGTCACGTCATGTCTTTTTTGGTTATCGACATCGGCAACACGCGGTTGAAGTGGGGCTTGTATGCAGCGCCTTCCCGACAGTCTGAGTTGCTGGCTCACGGCGCCGTTGTCTTGGAAGACATTGACTATCTCTGGCACCTCTACTGGAAAAACCTGCATCACCAACCGAAGGCAATGTTGGGGTGCGTGGTGGCGGGCGAGGCCATCAAGCGTCGAGTTGAAGAGCAACTGGAAGAGGGCTGGGGCGTCAAACCCAATTGGGTGTCATCCAGTCCGGAGGCTGGCGGCGTTCAAAATGGCTATGAGCACCCACAACGCTTGGGTGCCGACCGATGGGCGGCCATCATTGGGGCGCGCCAGCGAGCCTTGCTCACCGATCCAGTCACTCCCCCGCCAGTATTGGCCGTCATGGTCGGCACCGCTGTGACCGTTGACGCCATTGATGCCTCGGGTCGTTTTCTGGGTGGCTTGATCTTGCCAGGGTTTGGTTTGATGTACCGTGCTTTGGAGAGTGGCACAGCAGGCCTGAAAGTGCCAACGGGCGAAGTCCACGATTTCCCGACCAACACCAGTGACGCACTGATGAGTGGGGGCACCGACGCGATTGCCGGCGCCATTGAACGCAGCCTTCGCAGACTGCGTGTTCATGCGGGCAGGGAGCCCCTCTTGATCATGTCAGGCGGTGCCGTGTCTCGTTTGTCTCATGTGACCGAATTGCCTGCCACGATCGCAGAGAACCTCATTTTTGAGGGGCTGCTGACCTTGGCAGAGGGTCTCACAGAATAAAACGGGACAGATCCTCGTTGCGAGCCAGTTCGCTGAGCTTGCGGTCAACTTCATCTGCGTCGACCAGATGCGTTTGGCCACTGAGATTCGGGGCGTTGAACGAGAGCTCGTCCAGCAACCGCTCCATGACGGTTGCCAGGCGGCGTGCCCCAATGTTTTCGGTGCGTTCGTTCACTTCGCAAGCAATTTGCGCCAAGCGACGAACGGCCTCCGGTGTGAAGTCCAGGCTCACGCCTTCAGCGGACAGCAGCGCTTGGTATTGCTTGATCAAACTGGCGCTGGGTTGGGTCAGGATGGCTTCGAAGTCATCTACCGACAGCGATGACAACTCAACGCGGATGGGGAAGCGCCCTTGCAACTCAGGGATGAGATCGCTGGGTTTGCTCAGGTGGAATGCGCCTGAGGCGATGAACAGGATGTGATCGGTTTTTACCATCCCATACTTGGTGTTGACGGTGGTGCCTTCGACCAGCGGGAGCAAGTCTCTCTGAACCCCTTGGCGAGAGACCTCTGCTCCCTGGCCCTCGGATCGGCTGGCAACTTTGTCAATTTCGTCGATGAAGACAATGCCGTTTTGCTCGGCGCGCTCTAGCGCGCGTGCACGGATTTCATCTTCATTGACCAGCTTGGCCGCTTCTTCTTCGATCAACTGTGCGCGGGCCTCTGCGATGGTGACTTTGCGAGTTTTCTTTCGCTGTTGCCCCATCTGCGAGAACATGCCACGCAATTGTTCGGCCATGTCTTCCATGCCGGCCGGGCTCAGGATTTCCACGGGAGCGGCCTTGCTGTCCGCCAGCTCGATGTCGATCTCTTTGTCATCCAGCGAGCCCTCACGCAAACGCTTGCGCATCACTTGACGTGTGGTGCTGTCAGCCGAGGTTGGTGGCGTGACGCCGAACTCAGCACGAGGCAAGGGGATCAATACATCCAGAATGCGGTCTTCAGCCGCGTCTTCCGCACGCATGCGTTGAGCCTGAACCTGATGCGCCCGCTCTTGTTTGACGGCACTCTCGACCAGATCGCGGATGATGGTGTCGACATCCTTGCCGACGTAGCCCACTTCGGTGAACTTGGTGGCTTCGACCTTGATGAAAGGCGCATCAGCCAGCTTGGCGAGGCGGCGAGCGATCTCGGTCTTGCCCACGCCGGTCGGCCCGATCATGAGGATGTTTTTGGGCGTGATTTCGGTTCGCAATGATTGATCAACTTGCTGACGACGCCAGCGGTTTCGCAGCGCGATGGCGACGGCGCGCTTGGCGGCGTGTTGGCCAACAATGTGTTGATCCAGTTCGCTCACGATGTCTTGTGGGGTCATGCTCATGATGCGTCAGCCCAGCGTTTCAATGAGGTGGTTCTGATTGGTGTAGATGCACAGGTCGCCTGCGATTTCGAGCGACTTTTTCACCATGACGGCGGCAGCGAGTTCGGTGTTGGCCTGTAGAGCACGCGCTGCGGCTTGGGCGTAAGCGCCGCCCGATCCAATGGCGATGATGCCGTGCTCGGGTTCCAGTACGTCCCCGTTGCCGGTGATGATCAATGACGTCTCTCGATCCGCCACCGCCAGCATGGCTTCGAGCTTTCGGAGCACGCGGTCGGTGCGCCAGTCCCTGGTCAGCTCAACCGCTGCGCGAGCGAGATGTCCCTGGTGCTTTTCGAGCTTGGCTTCAAATCGTTCGAACAGCGTGAAGGCATCGGCAGTCGCGCCGGCAAAACCCGCGAGCACCTGGTCACGATAAAGCTTGCGCACTTTGCGTGCTGTGGATTTGACAACGATGTGACCGAGGGTCACTTGCCCATCGCCACCCATGGCGACTTGCCAGCCTTGAGGGGTTTGTCGCCGGATGCTGACGATGGTCGTGCCGTGATAGGGTTCCATGGATGCCAATACAGGGTGAGAGGAACTCACCACTTGAGGGCATCCGCAGGATTTTCAAGTCAAACCAGTTGAAGCTTGACTTTGGCGTGCTCGTTGATGCCCATGGCGCCGAAGAACAGCGCGATCAGTCGATGCGGGTTCACGAAAATGACCTGGCGCTGCTCGTCACGACGTGCGAGCACCCAGTTGAGCAAGTCGCCTGCTGCGATGAAGTCCACGCGCAACAAGTATTGGCAATCGATCTCCAGGCAGATGCTTGCGCCCAACTGTGTTTCCAACTGGGCGAGTGTGGTGCCAATGTCGCCAATCAGTTGCCCGGAAAGGTTCAGCGCGGCAACTTGAATGAAGCCCACTTCGTTCTGGAACTGTGACTCCACGAAGCTGGTCACCACCTCGGATACCATGGACAGTGAGCGCGAGTGAGGGTTCACGGCGTCATTGACTTCGCGGACCTTGCATGCGGCAGGTTCCCACGACGGCGGGGACAGCTCGTAGGTGACGCAGTAGTCGATCGCCACCTCGTCGAACAACATGGGGTTGTTGATGAGGCGAAGGATGTCCAGCCGCAGCATCCAATACGTGGGGTCAACATCGCGGCTGCCTGTTGGCGAGGTGTCGCCCAGGATGGCCATCAGATGCCCCGTGCCCGTCCAGGCCAACTCGATGGGCTCCTTGGCCCACTGCCGCACCACTTGCCCCAGGTGTGCTGCCCCTTCAGGGCTGACCTGTTGGACATTGCTCCAGTCCATGATCCAAGGGCGAGGGCGTTGCAGGATTTCCATCCGCAACTGCGCAACGGCCTCTGCATCAATCAGCGCTGGCGCTACCCAGCCCTCGATGGCTGGCTGCTCTGGTGGCGGTGACCCGACATCTGCGGGTGCTACGGGCTTGTCTTCTGCTGCTTTGGCGCTTTTCTTGGCTCGCTCTTGCGAGGCAGCGAATGCTGCGACCTTGGCGGGCAAGGAGTACCACTGAGGCGCTGACAGGCCGAATTTTTGCGCGAAAGAAACAGCCAGTTGGTCGAACTGCTGAGGCAGATCGAGGGAGCGATAGAAGTCAAACAAGACCATCCAGGTTTCCGAATGGTCGTGTCGGGCTGCGCCGGGCTGGATCAGGTCCAGCAAGCAGCGTTCGCATTGATCGAAGTCAGCGTTGGCAAACGCGATGACAGCCTCGTCGAGCTCGGGGTCGTGAACGACTTCGGTGACGTGCAGATCAATGTCGTTTTGAAATCCGGTGGGCGCCAGCGGAGATGTGATGGGGGCCGGGGTTGCCGATGAGGCCTGCGTTGCCGTGGTATGGCCGGACTTCAGAATTTCACCGCTGACTTGCGGCAGATCGTCCATGTCCAGCGGGGGCAGCTCCACGGGCAGTGTTGCGGCATGGGCATGAATCGGCATGGGCGCTGTGGGCGCATTCGCCAATGCATCCGGCATGGTCGGTGCGGGGGGGAGCGTGGGCGAGACGGGGGGGCGATTGGCGCCGCCGCCCACCATCTGGAGTTCAATTTCGTCGATCTTCGCCTTGACGGCAATGTCAGAGCGAGGGCCGTTGAGCTGAGGTCGGGAGTCCGGATCCATGTTGGATGGATTGGACATGGCCAACGCGGCATCCTGACTCAGGCCTTCTCGGCGGATTTTGCGCAGCATGTCGAGCTCGCGCTTGCGCACGAAGTCGTTTCGACGCTTGCGCTCAATCATCGCCTTGATTTCGGTCTTGGCGTACTCGCTCTCGGCCGCATCTTGAGGTGCGTTGTCAAGCGCCGCCCAGTCCGTGGTCGGATTGGTGACAAAACGAGCCACCTTCCGGAAAAAGCTACCGGTTTCCTTGCTCATGATGACTGGGCTCGTTGACAACAAATCACGGACTGCCTGCTCCTATCGAGGATCAATCCCCGAACATTTTTTGCTTCAGCTCGCGGCGCTGTTGGGCTTCCAGCGACAGCGTGGCCGTTGGGCGAGCCATCAATCGACCCAAACCGATGGGCTCACCGGTTTCATCACAGAAGCCGTAGTCGCCAGCATCGATGCGAACCAGCGCTTGAGAGATTTTCTTCAGCAGCTTGCGCTCGCGGTCACGGGTTCGCAGCTCCAGCGCGTGCTCTTCTTCAATCGTGGCGCGATCGGCAGGGTCGGGCACGATGGTGGTGTCTTCGCGGAGGTGTTCCGTGGTTTCGCCAGCGTTGGACAGCAAGTCTTCTTTTTGCGCTTCCAGTCGGGCGCGGAAGAAGTCGAGTTGCTTGTCGTTCATGTACTCTGCCTCAGGCATGGCCAGCAGTTCGGCCTCGGTGAGGTCTCGCCCGGCTTTGTGTTTCCAGGCGTTGGCGAGTTTGGTGTCAACCTTGGTGGCGGGAGTGGGCATGTTGTCTGAGTTACTGATGTGTGACGACGAGCGTCCGGTAGCCACGGATTTGGCTGATACGACTGCTTCGGCAAAAAATGCTTTGGCTTAAGAATGTACGGGATTGTGAAATCCCGCGGCTCTCGTCTTGGGGGACGTCGCAGCCCCCGTTCGACGTGTGGATTAGCCTGACAGAAGCGCGCGGATTGTAGCCATGCTTGCTGTCAGTTTTCATCTGGGAATCCCTGAGTTGCCGCAGAAACGTCAGGCCAGGCACTGATCTAGCCCGGCTTTGAACAAATCCTGAGGCAGATCAATCCCGATGAACACCATTTTGCTGATTTTTGTCTCGCCTGGGGTCCATTTGGGGCCAACGTCGCTCCCCATCAATTGATGAACACCCTGGAAAACCACTTTGCGGTCCATGCCGGCGACATGCAGCACGCCTTTGTAGCGAAGCATGCGAGGGCCGTAAATCTGAACCATGGAGCCCAGGAAATCCTCCAGTTTGGTCGCGCTGAAGGGCTTGCTGGATTTGTAAACGAATGACTTCACATCATCATCGTGAGCGTGGTGATGTGGGTGGTGGCAGGCCTCGCCGTCGGCATGATCATGGCCGCAATCGTGGCCGTGCTTGTGATCATGCTTGTGGCCGTGATGGTGGCCATCGTCAGTCAGGAAGTCCGGATCGATGTCCAGCTTGGCGTTGAGGTTGAAGCCCTTGAGGTCAAACACTTCCGCAATGGGCACTTCACCAAAATGCACGCGCTTTTGCGGCGCACGAGGATTCATGTGCTTGATGCGATGTGCCAGATGGTTGGCATCGTCCTCGCTGACCAGATCGGTTTTGCTGATGAAAATCTGGTCCGCAAAACCGACCTGACGGCGTGCTTCCTGACGTTGATCCAGTTGCTGGTTGCCATGCTTGGCATCGACCAGCGTGATGATCGAGTCGAGCAAATAAAGCTCGGCGATTTCGTCATCCATGAAGAAAGTCTGGGCAACAGGGCCTGGATCCGCGACACCGGTGGTTTCGATCACGACACGTTCGAAATTCAGGGCGCCGGCCTTCTTCTGCTTGGCCAAGTCGGCCAGTGTTTCGCGCAGATCTTCGCGAATGGTGCAGCAGACACAACCATTGCTCATCTGTACGATGTGCTCTTCTGTGTCGGCAACCAGAATGTCGTTATCGATGTTTTCTTCACCGAATTCATTTTCAATCACGGCAATACGCTGGCCGTGCGCTTCGGTGAGAACACGTTTGAGCAGGGTCGTTTTGCCGCTGCCGAGGAAACCGGTGAGGATGGTGACAGGAATCAGGCTCATCTTTGCAGTGTAGTGCGGTAAGTGCTGCGTGCCACAGGAGCGTGACGGATTTGTCGCAGGCATGCGTTATTCTTGCGTCATTCCAACCAAGACACCCATGCCGTGTCCGATACCCCTCCTAGTCGACCGCCCAAGGGCGATAAAAACAATGCCGTCTCGCGGTTGCCGCGCGACAAAGATCAACGCAGTTTGTTTGTAAAGCTGGTCGAGTTTTTGTCGCCCGGCCCAGACTCGACGGCAGAGCTGATCGAGACCTTGGCGGACGCCGAGCACCGTGAGCTGATTGAGCCCGAATCGCGCGTCATGCTGGAAGGGGTGATCCGGATGGCGGACATGACGGCCGGCGACGTCATGGTGGCCGTGCGGCGCATGGACTTGCTCGACATTGATGCGCCGTACGACGAAATTCTGGGGCAGGTGATCGAGACGGGTCACTCCCGTTTTCCGGTTTTCGAGGGGTCTCGGGACAACATCATTGGCATCTTGCTTGCCAAAGACTTGTTGAAGCTTCAGCGTGCCCCCGAGTTGAACTTGCGCACTTTGTTGCGTCCACCTGAGTTCGTGCCTGAATCGAAGGGCCTGAACGAGTTGTTGCGCGAGTTCCGCTCCAATCGCAGCCACTTGGCCGTGGTCATTGACGAGTTTGGCAAGACAGCCGGCCTGATCACCATCGAGGATGTCCTTGAGGAGATCGTGGGCGAGATCGAAGATGAGTTCGATGAAGAAGACCGACAGTCGAGCATCTTTACCTTGGCAGATGGCAGCCAACGGGTTGCTGGGGATGCCGCGATCGAAGAGGTTAACCAGACTTTTGGCACCCAACTACCCGAAGAAGACTTCGACACGATTGGTGGGTTGGTGTCGCACGAGTTGGGGCATGTGCCGCGACGTGGTGAACAGGTTGATTTGGGCGGTTTGCGTTTGGTCGTGATGTTGGCTCGTGGTGGTTCGGTGCGCTGGTTCAAGGCGACGCGTCTGACTGAAGCCTCGGATACGGCTGAATCTTGATGTTGCGTGTTCTGTCCGTTCGTATGGCTGCGTTGCTCGCGGTTGCGGGTGGTGGGCTTCATGCCTTGTCCCTGTCACCTTGGTGGGCGGCGCTTGCGCCGTGGATGCCTGCGGTAGGGCAGTCGTTTGCTTTGGCGGGGTTGCTCGCTCTGTTGGCTGGCGTGAAGCGACCGGGACAGGCAGCGTTGGTGGCATGGCTTTATGGGGCAGCCTGGCTCGTCGGAGCGACGGGCTGGATGTACGTCAGCCTCCATCGTTATGGTGGGCTGCCCGCTTGGGTAGCCAGCGGGGCGGTTGGGTTACTTTGCCTTGCTTTGGCTGGCTACATGGCAGCGTTGGGCTGGCTGTGGGCGAGGCTCAGGCTAGGTTTGTGGTGGATGGATGCCATCCTCTTTGCTGTACTGTGGTTGCTTTGTGAGTTGGCGCGTGCGCTCATCCTCACCGGGTTTCCGTGGGGGGCAAGTGGCTACGTGCTGCTGGACACCCCCTTGATGGCATTGATACCGTGGGTCGGCGTTTACGGCGTGGGAGCGGTCTGGGCGCTGCTGGTGGCCTTGCTGGTGTTCGCAGCCTTGAGCGCGCGGACCGTGACCAAATGGGTGACGCTGTGTTGTGCGTTGATGATCTTGGGGGGGCTGCAGGCCGCAGGTTGCGGGCACTTCACCCGACCTCATCGGTCGCCAGTAACAGTGTCGCTGCTGCAAAGCAATGTTCCGCAAGACGAAAAGTTTGTGATGGAGCGGCAGGTGGGCATGTTGCTTTGGCATGCTCAGACCCTGCTGTCTGCGCCGGGGCAGTTGGTTGTGGCGCCTGAAACGGCCATCCCCTTGCTGCCGAGTCAGTTGCCGGAGGGCTATTGGAGCCAGTTGTCGGCAGGCTTCAATGCGCCGGGGCGGCATGCGCTGATTGGTGTGCCGTTGGGAGATTTTCAGCAGGGCTACACCAATTCGGTGGTCGGCTTATCGGTGGCCGCAGGTCGGTTGGCCACAGGGCAGTATCGCTACGACAAATATCACCTTGTGCCATTTGGCGAATTCATCCCGGATGGCTTCCATTGGTTTGTTCGCATGATGAACATGCCGCTGGGGGACTTTTCACGTGGCCATTTGGGTGCGCCATCGTTCTCGGTGGAAGGCCAGCGTGTTGCCCCGACCATTTGTTACGAAGACTTGTTCGGCGAGGAAATTGCCCGTCGTTTTCTTCAGCCGGATGCTGCGCCGACCATGCTGGCCAATGTGAGCAATCTGGCGTGGTTTGGTGAATCCGTGGCGATTCATCAGCACTTGCAGATCGCCCGGATGCGCTCCCTTGAGTTTCAGGTGCCCACCATTCGGGCGACCAACACGGGCGCAACAGTGGTCATTGATCACGCGGGGGCTGTGGTGGCCCATTTGGCTCCCAACACGCGTGGCGTACTGACCGCTACGGTGCAAGGCATGGTCGGTGTCACGCCTTTTGCATGGTGGGCCGCCCGTTTCGGGTTGTGGCCTTTGGTCGCAATCAGTATGTCGTTCATGGGTGTCGCCATGTGGATGCGGCGACGTGCTGTGAGCAATGGCTCATCCATTTAATAGAATCGAGCTTTTGTATGCCCGTTTTCGCATGCGGGCAGGCAATTGCACATCAATGACTTATCGGCGCCAGCGGCCAGATGCCGGGTGGCGCCTTTCAAAGGCAAGACCATGCTGACTTTCCAGCAACTGATTCTGCGTCTTCAAAGCTACTGGGATGCCCAGGGCTGCGCGCTGCTGCAACCCTATGACATGGAAGTCGGGGCCGGCACCAGCCACACTGCAACGTTCCTGCGTGCCTTGGGCCCTGAGCCCTGGAAGGCTGCTTATGTCCAGCCAAGCCGCCGCCCCAAGGATGGCCGCTATGGCGAGAACCCCAACCGCCTGCAGCATTACTACCAATACCAGGTTGTGCTCAAGCCCGCACCGGCCAACATCCTGGAGCTTTATCTGGGCTCGCTGGAGGCTTTGGGTTTTGACCTGAAGAAGAACGACA
>NZ_JBLIZW010000042.1:0-3737 GCF_048860245.1 Aquabacterium sp.
AACTTTTTGCATGGCTTTCCGGTGTATGCCGTGAGCATCGCTTTGAGCGTCAAGGGCAAGATCGAGCAGGCGGTGGTCTATGACCCCAGCCGCAACGACCTGTTCACCGCCACGCGCGGCCGAGGCGCGTTCATGAACGAAAAGCGCATCCGCGTCAGCAAGCGCACCCAGCTGAAGGACAGCCTGGTATCCACCGGCTTCCCATTCCGCCCCGGCGACAACTTCAAGAGCTACCTGATGATGATGGCCGACGTGATGCCCCGCACCGCCGGCCTGCGTCGCCCCGGCGCCGCTGCGCTGGATCTGGCCTATGTGGCCGCCGGTTTCTGCGACGGCTTTTTCGAGACCGGCCTGAGCATCTGGGACGTGGCTGCCGGCAGCCTGCTGGTGACCGAGGCCGGTGGCCTGGTCGGTAACTTCACTGGCGAAGCCGACTACCTGGAGCAGCGCGAATGCCTGGCCGCCACCCCGCGCGTCTATGGCCAGTTGGTATCGATCCTGGGTAAATACAGCAAGTTTGCTGGTGCCGGCGACAAGGCCGCCATCCGTCAGGCATCGATGCCCTGGACCAGCGGCGAGGAAACCAGCGATGCAGCGGTCGCCAGCACTGAGCACGCCGCCGTCAACGACGAAGCCTCCGCAACTTCTACACAAACAGCCCAGGACACACCGGCCGCCAGCGACGACCCTGCCGCACCCGCTGCCGCACCCAAAGCTCAAGACGAAGCACCGTTCTGACCCAGGCACTGCTCTGAATGCAAAAACCGCCCAGACCTTGAAAGGACGGGCGGTTTTTTTACAAGCAAATTGACGTGGGGGCCGTAATAGTGAGCGCGGTCAGCGAACGTTGCCCCACTTGTCCAGGAGCTTGGTAATGCCGCCACCGTCGTAGGCTTCAAAGGGCTGATGGATCCAGGGATTGCTGGGCAGCTGCTCCGCCACGTAATCGGGCTGAAAGACCGAACAGCCCTTGGCCCAAACCACCGCCGTACGCAAGGACGTGATGGCCGGATAACGCGTTTGCAGGTGTTGCTGAACTTGCTGCAAGGTCTTGCCAGAGTCCACCAAATCATCAACAAGCAAAACCGACCCAGCCAATACCGGTTCGGAATGGCTGATGTGCTGGGCAATGTGCAGCTCGCCTTGGACGGTGCCGGCGTTTTCACGGTAGGAATGTGCCGCCAAGATGGCCAGGGGTTTGTCGAAAATCCGGCTCAGGACATCGCCGGGGCGGAGTCCACCGCGCGCCAGACAAAGCAAGGCATCAAACCTCCAGCCCGAGCGGTGAACCGTCACCGCCAGGCGCTCGATCAGGCCGTGGTATTCCTCATGGCTGACATAGAGGTGCTTTCCATCTTCGGTCAACATCGGTGCACCTCTTTCAGGTCATGGGAAAAGGACACGCAGCGCTGAAATTCAGGCGGCGTAGGGGTTGTGCATCACGATCGTGTGATCGCGATCCGGGCTGGTCGAAATGATGGCGATCGGCACGCCCGTCACTTCCTCGATGCGCTCCAGGTAGCGGCGGGCATTCAGCGGCAGCTTGGCGTAGTCGGTCACGCCCACCGTGGGCTCGGACCAACCGGCGATGGTTTCGTAGATGGGAACGCAGCGGGCAATCTCGTCGGCGCCCATGGGCAACAGGTCAATCTTTTCGCCGTCGAGCTCATAGCCCACGCACAGCTGCAGGGACTCCAGGCCATCCAGCACGTCCAGCTTGGTGATACACAAGCCATAGAGGCCATTGACCTGGGCGCTGCGCTTGAGCAAAGCGGCGTCAAACCAGCCACAACGACGGCTACGGCCGGTGGTCACGCCTTTTTCCGCACCGACGGTGCTCATGTGGTAACCGGGGGTGCCGGGCTTTTCCCACTCCAGCTCGGTGGGGAACGGACCACCGCCCACGCGGGTGCAATAAGCCTTGGTGATGCCCAGAACATAGTGCAACAAGCCAGGACCCACGCCCGCACCGGCGGCCGCATTGCCGGCGACGCAGTTGCTGGAGGTCACATAGGGATAGGTGCCGTGGTCCACGTCCAGCAGGGTGCCCTGCGCGCCTTCAAACAGCAGACTGGCGCCGGCCTTGTGCGCTTCGTTCAGCTCGCGCGAGACGTCGGCCATCATGGGCTTGAGCAATTCGGCGTGGCGCATCGCCTCTTGGTAGACCGGATCAAACTGGACCTGTCCGTCCTTGAGGTAAGGCTTCAGCGTCTCGGCAAAGGCCAGTTTTTCAGACCCCAGGAAGGTGGACAGCACATGGTTGTGCAGAGCCAGCAGCTCGCGCAGCTTGGTGGCAAAGCGCTCGGGGTACTTGAGGTCCTGCACCCGCAATGCGCGGCGAGCGATCTTGTCTTCGTAGGCGGGACCAATGCCACGGCCCGTGGTGCCGATCTTCTCAGTACCGCCCTGCTCACGGGCCATTTCACGGGCCACGTCCAGCGCTGCGTGGAACGGCAGGATCAGGGGACAGGCCTCGCTGATACGCAAGCGGGAACGGACATCCACCCCGGCTTTTTCCAGGCCTTCAATCTCTTCAAACAGCTTGGCAGCCGACAGCACCACGCCGTTGCCGATGTAGCACTTGACGCCCGGGCGCATGATGCCACTGGGGATCAGGTGCAGGGCAGTTTTCACGCCATTGATGACCAAGGTGTGGCCCGCGTTGTGACCCCCTTGAAAGCGTACGACGCCCTCTGCACTTTCCGTGAGCCAGTCAACCAACTTGCCCTTGCCTTCGTCGCCCCACTGGGTGCCTACCACGACCACGTTGCGACCATTGCTAGCTTTCATCTCTAACCCAATTCAAATCAGTTGTTCACACTGCCCGGACGATCCACTCGCCAGACACTTCCACCAGTTCACGGTCGCATTGAAATTCATCAACTTCATGCTCATGACCGGGCATCACGCAGACCACGGTTTCCCCTTGCAAGCGCAATTGGGCAATCGCAGCATTCAAAGCCACGGAGTCTTGCCAGGGCGCACGGATCGCCGGCCGGAAAGCCACCTCTGGCAACAGCGGCACCAATTGCTTGATGTCCAGGCTGAAGCCAGCCGCTGGCCGATTGCGCCCAAAGACCGCACCCACCTCGTCATAGCGCCCCCCGCGAACCAGCACATCGCTGGCGCCACGGGCATAGATACCAAAACGGGTGCCGCTGTAATAGGCGTAGCCAGGCAAATCGGCAAAGTCAAACGAGACCGCGACGCCATCGCCATCCAGGCGAGATGCGAGCCATTCAAGGTGAGCAATCACATCTTCAGCCCCAGGCACATCGCGCAGTGCGCTACGCGCCTTGGTCAGAACCTGTTGGTCGCCATACAAATCCAGCAAGGCCAGCAGACCCTCACGCGAAACGGCAGACATGGCCCGCGTCAAGCTAGCCAAACCCGCTGCATCTTTGGCCGCCAGGGCAGCGTGGATGTCCTGGCGCAAAGGACTTTCGGCAGGCAGATCAGCCAACAGGCGGTGCGCAATGCGGACATCGGCGAGATCGACATGAACACCGTCCACCTTGGCCGCTCGCAGACAGGCGATCGCCAGCCGCAACGCCTCCAAGTCCGCCTCAGGACCAGCATGGCCAAAAATTTCGGCACCAAACTGCAAAGGCTCGCGGGTGGCGTGGGGGCGCTCAGGACGGGTGTGCAACACGGGTCCGCAATAGCACAGGCGCGTGACACCGTTGCGGTTCAGCAGATGGGCGTCAATGCGTGCTACTTGGGGCGTCGTATCGGCC
>NZ_JBLIZW010000043.1:0-15918 GCF_048860245.1 Aquabacterium sp.
CCACAGCGCCAACGCGGTCACCCTCAACAGCGATGCTGTGCTGACCTCGCCCGGCCATGTCTACCAGGTCTTTGTCGATCAAGGAGCGGGCCGCTACCAGCTCACCACTGTGCAGGTGCTGAGCCGCCAGGGCCAGAACTGGACCGTGTCCGGACTCGCCGCCGGCACCAAGGTCGTGACCCGCGGCACCTCGGCCCTCAAGGCCCTGTTGGGCAACTGAGGACCGCGCGATGCTTGCGAAACTGATCGAGTTTTCCTTGCGCCAGCGTGTGCTGGTGATGTTGCTGGTGCTGATGCTGGGCGGCGCGGGTGTGGCGGCCTGGATGGGCTTGCCGATTGACGCCTTCCCCGACGTGTCGAGCACCCAGGTCAAGCTGATCCTCAAGGCGCCGGGCATGACCCCGGAAGAGGTCGAGACCCGCATCACCATCCCCATTGAGCAGGAGGTGCTGGGCATCCCCAAGCAGAAGTCGCTGCGCTCGACCTCCAAGTACGGCCTGGCCGATATCACCCTAGACTTTGAAGACGGCACCGATGTGTACTGGGCGCGTCAGCAGGTCAGCGAACGCCTTGCCGGCGTGCTGGCCGATCTGCCCCCGACGGCATCGGGTGGGCTCGCGCCCATCACGACACCGCTGGGCGAGATGTACATGTTCACCATCGAAGGTCCGCAGACGCTGGAAGAGCGCCGCCGCGTGCTGGACTGGGTGATCCGCCCTGCCCTGCGCGCCCTGCCGGGTGTGGCCGACGTCAACAGCCTGGGCGGCTTTGTGCGCACCTTCGAGGTCATCCCTGACCCCCAAGCCCTGCTGGCGCAAGGACTGACCCTGAACCAGCTGGAAACGGCTCTGACTGCGTCGAACCACAACGACGGTGCCGGCCGCCTGAACGCTGGCGAGGAAGCCTTGATCGTGCGCGCCGAGGGCGCCATTCAGAATTTGGACGACGTGCGCAACACCGTGGTGCGAAGCGAAGACGGCCGACTCACCCGCGTGGCCGACCTGGCCGAAGTGCGCATTGGCGAGCTGACACGCTATGGCGCGGTCACCCGCAATGGCGAGGGCGAAGCCGTGCAGGGCCTGGTACTGGGCCTGCGTGGCGCCAACGCGCGCCAGTTGGTCGCCACCGTGCAAGCCAAGCTCGACAGCATGCAAGCCAGCCTGCCCAAGGGCATGACCATCAACACCTTCTACGACCGCGGCAGCCTGGTGGACCGCGCGGTGTACACCGTCAGCAAGGCGCTGCTGGAAGCTGTCGTGCTGGTGGTGCTCTTGCTGCTGGCCTTCCTGGGTAACCTGCGGGCGGCGATTGTGGTGGCCGTGATGCTGCCGCTGTCCGCCCTGGGCACTTTTGTGCTGATGCGCCAGTTCGGCCTGTCGGCCAACCTGATGAGCCTGGGTGGCCTGGCCATTGCCATCGGCATGCTGGTGGACGGTGCCGTGGTGGTGGTCGAGAACATCGAAAGTCACCTGGCGCATGGCGACGCCAAAAAGATGCCGATGCTGCAGGTCGTGCTCCGCGCAGGCCGCGAGGTCGTGTCGCCGGTAGCCTCTGGCATCGCCATCATCATCATCGTGTTCCTGCCTCTGCTCAGTCTGCAGGGTCTGGAAGGCAAGCTCTTTGGCCCGGTGGCGCTGACCATCGTGTTCGCGCTGGCCGTCTCGCTGGTGTTGTCGCTCACCCTGGTGCCGGTGCTGGCCTCCTGGCTGCTCAAAGCCGGCCACGGTGAGGAGCCCTGGCTGATGCGCAAGCTCGATGTCATCTACGACAAGCTGCTGAGCAAGGCCTTGCTGCACCCGCGCTGGATGATGGGTGGTGCCCTGGCAGCCCTGGCCGTGGCTGGCGTGCTGTTCACCCAGATCGGCAAGACCTTCATGCCCACGCTCGACGAGGGCGACATCATCATGCAGCTGGAAAAGCTGCCGGCCATTGGCCTGAGCGCCACCGCCGAGCTGGATTCGCGCGTGCAGCAAGCCATTCTGAAACGGGTGCCCGAGGTGGCATCCATCGTGGCCCGCAGCGGTTCGGACGAGCTGGGGCTGGACCCCATGGGGCTCAACCAGACCGACACCTTCATGGTGCTCAAGCCCATGAGCGAATGGCGCCAGCCCGACAAGGAATGGCTGATCGGTGAGTTGCGCAAGGTGATGGAGGACTTCCCCGGCGTGGACACCGGCTTCACGCAGCCGATCGACATGCGCGTGTCCGAAATGTTGACGGGCGTTCGAGGCGATGTGGCCATCAAGATCTACGGCACCAAGCTGGACACGCTCAACGACCTGGCCGCCAAGGCAGAAAAGATCATCGGAGCCATTCCCGGCGCCACCGACACCCTGACCCTGCGCAACGACGGCGTGCAATACCTGCAAGTGTCCATCGACCGTCAGGCCGCTGGTCGCCTGGGCTTGAATGCCCAATCCATCCAGGCCGATCTGCGCCGCTGGGTTGAAGGCCAACCCATTGGTCTGATCCAGGAAGACGGGCGCCGCACGCCGCTGGTCATCCGCGGCAGCAGTGCGCTGCGCCAGAGCCCGGCAGACTTTGAGGCCCTGCGCCTGGTCACCCCCGAAGGGCATGCCGTGCCGCTGAGCGCCGTGGCCCGCCTGGACAACCGTGACGGCCCGGTCAAGATCGACCGCGAACAGGCCCAACGCTACGTGGTCATCCAGACCAATGTGCGGGGGCGGGACCTGGTGGGCTTTGTGGATGAGGCCAAAACCAAACTGGCCCAAGCCTTGCCCATGCCACAAGGCTATCAGGTGACCTGGGGCGGTCAGTTCGAAAACCAGCAGCGTGCCGCCCAGCGTCTGGGACTGGTGGTGCCGGTGGCGCTGCTGCTGATTTTCTTCCTGCTGTTCTCCACCTTCGGGTCGGTGCGGCAAGCCGCGCTGGTGCTGTCCAACATCCCGTTGGCCTTGATTGGTGGCGTGGTGGCACTGGCCATCACGGGCGAATACCTGTCGGTGCCGGCATCGGTGGGCTTCATCGCCCTGCTGGGGATCGCGGTGCTCAACGGTGTCGTGATGGTGAGCTACTTCAACCAGTTGATTGAGGAAGGCCGCAGTCCCCGACAAGCCGTGCTGGAAGGCGCCAAGCGACGCCTGCGACCCGTTCTCATGACGGCCTCGATCAGCGCAGGCGGGCTCATCCCCCTGCTCTTTGCGACCGGCCCGGGCAGTGAAATTCAAAAGCCGCTGGCGATCGTGGTGATTGGGGGTCTGGTGAGCTCCACCGCCCTGACGCTGCTGCTGTTGCCCCTGGTGTACGAACGCTTTGGCGTTCGCCCCGTCGACGCCGATGCGCCGGCGCTCTGAAAGCACAACATGTCTCAGACCTTCATGCTGAACCGATCTCTGCGGCACACCGCGCTCGCTCTGGCCTTGACCGCGCTGTTGGGGTCCGCCCCCGCGCACGCGCAGATCGTGTCCACCCTGCCGACGGATGCAACCTTCGCCACCTGGGTGCAACAGCACCCGCTGTGGCGGGCCCAGACCGCACAATCGCAAGCCGAACAACAACAAGCCGAGCAACGCCGCGCCGGCCCCCATGAGTGGACCCCCTCGCTGATGGTCGGCCGCCGCCAAGCGGCCGCGGAAGCCACCACGCCTTCGACCCGTGAGCGCGAATGGGAAGCCACACTCGAGCGCGGCATCCGGCTGCCTGGCAAGCAACTGGCCGCCGAGCAAGCCTCGCAACAACAGCAAAACCTGTCGTCCCAACGCCTGCAGCAGACTTGGCGACAACTGGCCCTGCAAGCCCTGACGCAATACAGTGACTGGCTGCGAGAAGCCCGACTGACCACGCTGTGGCAAGCCCAAGTGAACTTGCTGACACGGGAGACACAAGCCACCGACAAACGCCAGCGCCTTGGTGATGCCTCTCGGGTCGACAGCGCCCAGATGCAGGCCGCGCTGAGTCAAGCCCAGTGGCAGGCGCAAGCGGCCCAGCAACGGCAGGAGGCACGCGGGCGCCAACTGCAAAGCCAATTCCCCGGCTGGCCGTTGACGATGCCCACCGCGTCTCAGCAGCCCCCCACCGATGCGCTGGATGTACCCGCTGTGACCGATGCTCAGGTGGCCAACGACCCAGAGTGGCGAGCCGCCCAACTGGAGGCAGACCAAGCCCTCACCCTGGCCAGCCTCGATCAGCGTGAACAGACCCCGGATCCGACCGTGGGGCTGAAGCTCGCCCAGTCACGCAACAGCGCTGAAAAAATGCTGGGAGTGACGCTGTCGTGGCCCATCGGTGGCGCGGCGCGCAGCCATGCGGCACAAGCCAGCGCAGCGCAAGCCGAAGCGGCGCGCCAACGCGCGGAATGGGCGCGCACTCAGGCGCAACAGGGCTACACCCAAGCCAGACAGAATGTCACCGACAGCCTTCAGCGCTGGCAACTGGCTCACGCCGCCTGGCAACAACTGCAAGACGTGGCCCTATCCCTTGAAAAGGGATTCCGGCTGGGAGAAGGCAGCTTGAACGAACTGCTCCAAGCCCGGCGCCTGGCCAACGACCAGGCACAGGTCGCGGCGCAAGCCGAGGTGGACCACCTGCTCGCCCGCTGGACCTGGCAAGTGATGACGGGCACCCTGTGGGCCCCGTCATCGGCCCTCTGAAGAAGAGGGCGACAGGATCAAGCCAGTGGCTTGTCCATCACCACAATGCCGTCTTCATCAGCGTAGACCCAGTCACCGGGGCGCACCCACACGCCCTGGATCTGCACGGCCACATCTTTCTGGCCTTCGTTGCGCTTTTCGGTCGGCAAGGGCATCAGGCCCAAGGCGCGGATGCCCACATCGCATTCCGCCAATTCAGCCGAGTCGCGCACGCAACCGTCCACGATCACACCCGCCCAACCGTTCTTGGCCGCGGCTTTGCCGAGGTTACCGCCCACCAGGGCGCGACGCAGCGAGGCACCACCATCGACCACCAGCACGCGACCATGGCCTGCAGAGTCGACCGCAGCCTTCACCAGCGTGTTGTCTTCAAAACACTTGACGGTGCTGACCTGACCGAAAAACTTGATGCGCTTGCCGTAGTCCTTGAACACGGGCGGCAACACGCGGAAGCTGCCGTCGCTGTCGTTCTTGTGTTCATCACAGATATCGCAGGTTGCGAAATGGGTTGTCATCTCAATGGCTCCTGACTGTCATGGAAAGCATGCAAACACGGAATTGTCACCCCTGTCCGCAGCGGCTTTGAGCAAGATGCAGGACAATATCGGGTTGACCTGAACCCTGTCAGCCCGACCTGTCGTGACGCAGCCACTCGAAACCACTCCGCGCCCTACCCTGGCCGCCCGCATGAAGATGCTGGTGGCGTGGGCGCTCGGCCTGGGTTTGCTGGCTTGGCTGCTGCATCGTACGCCACTGTCCGAGGTGACGCAGGCCTTGCAACAACCAAGCCTGGGCACATGGGCCTTGACGCTGGCCGGGCTGTTGTTCAGTTACGGCCTGCGGGCGGCCCGCCTGCAGGTGGTGCTGGATCTGGACGCACACCATCGCCCGCCCCATCGCTGGCTGGGTCTGCGCACCGACTCCCTGCGCGTCATCCTGATGCACAACGCTGCGGTCAACCTGCTGCCCATGCGTGCTGGCGAACTGAGTTTTCCCTGGCTGGCCTCGCGTGAACTGGGCATGTCGCTGCCGCGCGCGGTCGCTTGCCTGATGTGGATGCGCGTGCAAGACCTGCTCATCTTGCTGATGCTGGGCATCTGCCTGTGGCCGGGCGTGCCGCTGACTTGGCGTGGTGCCGCGCTGCTCGCCATGTGGGCAGGCTGGTTTGTGGCCAACGCGGTGATGCGCCGGTGGTTTGCCCAGCATGCAGAAACCCCTGCCGAGGCCCAGGCTGGCGGCCTGCGCCGCGTTTTGCACAAACTGCGCCATGCCTTGTTCGAGCCGGCACACCACCGCCCTGCGGCTTGGCTGCTGACGCTGGCCAACTGGAGCGTGAAGCTCGCTGCCGGCGCCTGCCTGCTGGCCTCCATCACGGGCAGCCCGTGGTCCACTGCCTGGGCTGGCGCCCTGGGTGGCGAACTGGCCGCCGTGGTGCCCTTGCAAGGCCCGGCCGGCTTTGGCACCTACGAAGCCGGCGTCTGGGCTGGCATGGCCGCCCATCTCCCCTCACAATCGCCCGCGCTGGCTCTGGCAGTCAGCGCGGCGCTCGCCTTACACGTCTGTTTTTTGCTGTGCGCGGTCGTGGCCGGCGCGGTGGCCTTGCTGCTGAGCAAGCTCAACGCCCGCTCCGACGACTGATCGCACCCGTATCCAAGAAAGTGAAGTCATGACTGCTCCCACCACGGCCCCCGCAGCCTTCCTCGCCGATGTTCCGGCCCACCGTCTGTCGATCGTGGTGCCGATGTACAACGAGGTCGAGAACGTCGAGCCCTTTGTGACCGCGGTGCATGACGCCCTGAAGGACTACCCCTTCGAGTGGGAGCTGCTGATTGCCAACGACGGCAGCCGCGATGGCACCCGTGAAGCCCTGGACGAGCAAGCCCGACTGCGTGGCCCCCATGTGCGTCCCATCCACCTGTGGCGCAACTTCCGCCAGACGGCGGCCATGCAAGCCGGCATCGACGCCGCACGCGGCGATGTGATCGTCACTCTCGACGGCGACTTGCAAAACGACCCCAAGGACATCCCCAAGCTGGTTGCACGCCTGCTCAAGGAAGATCTGGATCTGGTCGCTGGCTGGCGTCAGAACCGTCAGGATGGCCTGTGGCTGCGCAAAGTGCCCTCCAAGATTGCCAACCGCATCATCCGCAAGATCACCCAACTGGAATTCAAGGACCTGGGCTGCAGCCTCAAGGCTTATCGTGCCAGCGTGCTCAAGCGCGTGAGCCTGTACGGTGAAATGCACCGCTTAATCCCTGCCTGGATGGCCACCGTCACCTCGCCTGCCCGCATGGCCGAAGAGCCTGTGAGCCACCATGCCCGCACCCGGGGTGAATCCAAGTACGGCATCTCGCGCACCCTGCGCGTGATCCTCGACCTGTTGGCCGTCAACTTCTTCCTGCGCTTTTCGGGCCGCCCTGGCCACTTCTTTGGCGGCGTGGGTCTGGGCGTGAGTCTGATTGGCGGCTTGATCCTGACGTACCTGGCCGCCCTGAAGCTGGCGGGCCAGAACATCGGTGGGCGCCCGCTGCTGTGGCTGGGCTTCTTCTGCGTGCTGGGCGGCCTGCAATTCCTGACCACCGGCGTGATCGCTGAACTGCTGATCCGCATCTATTACAACCGCGGCGACATCGCGCCGTACCACACCGACAAGCCGGCCGATCTGGCCTCTGACGCGGCCTGGCACCGCCAGGCCTGAGCCTGTCTGACGACTTGCCCATGACGACTCCAACCACCCCCTCCAAAACCACCACCGCGCCCCAGTGGCCCGGTGTGGGAGGCGCATCCATGTGGATGCTGCTGGCTTTTGTCGGCGCGCTGTTTGCCTACCGCCTGTGGATGGTGCCGCACAGCGGCATCTCGCTCTTCTTTGACGAAGCCCAGTACTGGGACTGGTCCGAGCATTTGGCCTGGGGCTACTTCTCCAAGCCGCCGCTGATTGCCGGCCTCATCTGGCTGAGCACCCACTTGTTTGGCGACAGCGTGCTGGGCGTCAAAGCCGTGGTGATGGCGCTGTACCCCATCACCGCCCTGAGCATGGTGGGGCTGGCTCGCGCCCTGTGGCCCACCGAGGGTGGCGTGCGCACGGGCATGGTGGCCGCTGCCCTGTTTGCCACGATCCCCACCGTGGCCCTGATGGGCCTGTTTGCCAGCACCGACGCACCGCTCATCCTGTGCTGGACGCTGGCCTCCTGGGCCCTGTGGCGCGCACAAGCCACCGACCAGTTGCGCTACTGGGTGGCTGTGGGCGTGGTGTGTGGCATCGGCTTGCTGGGCAAGTACACCATGGCGGCCTTTGCCTTGACCGCCCTGTGGACCCTCTGGGGTGTGCCCGGCCCGCGTCGTGGCATCTTGCGTGCAGGGCCATGGGTGGCCATCGTGATGGCAGCGCTGATGCTGTCACCCAACCTCATCTGGAATGCCCACAACGGCTTCCCCACCCTGCATCACACGGCCGAGTTGACCACGTCGTCCAACCGTGGTGGCGGCGTTGTGCCCACCCTGGTGTTTGTGGCCGGTCAAGCCTTGATGTTGGGCCCGGTGGCCGTGCTGGCAGGTCTGTGGTTGCTGCGCCGCTCAGCGAATGGCGGCGTTGCAGGCACCGCGCCGACCAAAGCCAGCTACCACTTTCTGTGGGCCATGAGTTTGCCGCTGCAAGCCATTGCCGTGGTGCAAGCGTTTCATGCCGATGCGCACGTCAACTGGGCTGCGCCCTCCATGGTCGGCTTCTGCCTGCTGATTGCCTCCCGCCTGAGCCGTCCTGAGCTGCCGCTGGCCGCCGTCCGCCCACGTGGCTGGCTGATGGCCGCACTGGCCAGCAACATCGTCCTGACCTCGGCGGTGCTGCAAGCACGGGACATCGCCGGCCCGACACTGCCATCTCGCCTGGATGCCCTGGTGCGCATGCGCGGCTGGCAAGAGGTGTTCACCGCGTTGGCGCCTGCCATTGAACAGGCTGACACCCGGGGGCTGCCAGTGCTCACCGAATCTCGTTTGTTGATCACCCATGCAGCCTACAACTGGCGTCAGCATGGTGTGCAGACCGTGATCTGGAACCCCCAACGCACGGTCAACAACCACTACGAGCTGACACGCAGCCTGCCCAACCAAGCCGGTGCGGACGTCGTGCTGGTGACCGAATCGAGCAACCCAGCGGGCATTGCGCAGCGCTTTGCCTCCAGCACCCTGTTGCGCTCGGCCAAGGTGGCGGTGGGCCCCGACCGTTTCATTGAACTGCATGCTTTTGTGCTGCGCGGTTTCAAGGGCTATGACACGCCCCCCAACGGGGCGCAGCCCGCCCGCCGCGACAACGAGGACTGAGCGCCATGCCCTTGCACGCGCCGCATGATCACGACGAGTTGGCCATGCACGAAGAACACCACGAGCGACTGACCATGTTGCTGTGGGCCTTGTTCTTCTTCTCGCTGGCCATTTTTGCCAAGTTCCCGGGGCTGGACTTGCTGGTCTCCGCGCACTACTTCAACCCCGAGCAGGGCTTCTTCAACAAGAGCCATCCGGTGGTGATGGCCTTGTACGACTGGACGCCCTGGCTCGGTCGTGGCCTGGTCGTCGCCCTCGCCTTGCTCGCGCTGCAGGCACCTCGCATCAGCCGCTTGTTGGCTGCGCGAGGACGCCCGGATCTGGCTGACAAGGTCCAAGGCCCCTGGCGCCATCTGGCCACGGTTTCGGTGTGCTGCGCTTTGCTCGGTCCCGGCCTGATCATCGAAGGCGTGTTCAAAAACACGGTGGGCCGTCCTCGGCCCGTGCAGGTCGAGCAATTTGGCGGCCCCGACCACTATCAAGGTCCGTTTGCCATCGGCGCCACGCCCGACCGCAACCGATCGTTTGTCAGCAGTCACGCCGCAGCCGGCTTTGCCTTGATGAGCCTGGGCCTCACCTGTGGCCCCCTGTGGCGCCGCCGCTGGTTGCTCATCGGCATCGTCACCGGCAGCATCGTCGGCCTGGGCCGCATCATGCAAGGCGGCCATTTTTTAAGCGACATCATCTTCGCGTTTTACGCCGTGTGGCTGTCTTGTGAGCTCGTCAGTTGGCTGGACAAGAAACGCCTTCAGCGACAAGCTGCCGCGCAAGCCTCCCTCTCGCCGGAAGGAAGAAACACACCATGAGCTCCACCCAAACCGTTTCGTACGACTACGACCTGCAAGACGCCAGTGGCGCCACCTGTACCGCTCACGCCTGGGCCAAGGTGCCCGCCCCTTTGGCCGCGGACGAAAAGGCCCGCGTCAAGGACCGCATCAAGGCGCTGCTGAAAGCGCGCAATGCAGTGCTCGTGGCCCACTACTACGTGGACGGCGACCTGCAGGACCTGGCCATGGAGACCGGCGGCTGCGTGTCGGATTCACTGGAAATGGCCCGTTTTGGCCGTGACCACAGTGCCCAGACCCTGATCGTGGCGGGCGTGAAGTTCATGGGCGAATCGGCCAAGATCCTCAGCCCCGAAAAGCGCGTGCTGATGCCCGATCTGGACGCCACTTGCTCGCTGGACCTGGGCTGCCCGGCCGACGATTTCATCCAGTTCTGTGACGCACACCCTGACCGCAAGGTCGTGGTCTACGCCAACACCAGCGCCGCCGTGAAGGCCCGTGCCGACTGGATGGTGACCAGTTCGTGCGCGCTGTCCATCGTCAAACACCTCAAGGCGCAGGGCGAAAAGATCCTCTGGGCGCCCGATCGCCACCTGGGCCGCTACATTCAGCGCGAAACCGGTGCGGACATGCTCATGTGGAACGGCGCCTGCATCGTGCACGACGAGTTCAAAGGCCTGGAGTTGGACCTGCTCAAGAAGGATCACCCCAAGGCTTTGGTGCTGGTGCACCCCGAATCGCCCGAAAGCGTCGTGGCCCAAGCCGATGTGGTGGGGTCGACCTCGCAACTGCTCAAGGCCGTGGTCGAGTCCGATGCGCCCGAGTTCATCGTGGCCACCGACAACGGCATCCTGCACCGCATGCGCCAGATGGCACCCAACAAGGTGCTGATCGAGGCCCCCACGGCCGGCAACAGCGCCACCTGCAAGAGCTGCGCACACTGCCCCTGGATGGCCATGAACGGCCTGCAAGGCGTGCTGGACTGCCTGGAGCAAGGCGTGGGCGAAATCACCGTGGACGAAGCCACCCGCGTGAAGGCTCACGGCTGCATCGACCGCATGCTGAACTTCGTGGCCCAAAACCCGGCCGCCATCACCAAGCCAGCGCAGGGCTTCGTCCCCAACATTGGCGCGGCTTGAGCGCGGTCCGTTTCACAGCATTGTCGAAAGTCTTGTCATGTTTGATCACAACGAAACCCTGCAAGAAGCCCGCGACCGCAACGTCCGTGACGCCCTGTTTGAAGACGTCGGCGTGTGCGACTGGACGGCGCAACTGGTGCCCGCCAACCAGCGCGTCAAGGCCCGCCTGATCGTGCGCGAAGAAGCCGTGCTGTGTGGCCGCGACTGGTTTGAGGCCTGCCTGCGCCAGCTCGACCCTGCCGCCCACATCACCTGGGCCTACGCCGAAGGTGCCCTGATGGCGCCCAACACCGAGGTGTGCGCCATCGAGGCCGATGGCCGCGCCATGCTGACGGCCGAGCGTCCTGGCATCAACTTCCTGCAAACCTTGTCGGCCGTGGCCACCCTGACCCACCGCCACATGCAGGCCATTGACGGGGCATCGCCCAACCCACGCGGCTGCGTGGTGCTGGACACCCGCAAGACCCTGCCCGGTCTGCGCCTGGCCCAGAAGTACGCCGTGCGCGTGGGCGGTGGCGCCAACCAACGCCTGGCGCTGTACGACGGCATCCTGATCAAGGAAAACCACATTGCCGCCGCGGGCAGCGTGACTGCCGCCGTCAAGAACGCCCAAGCGCTCGTGGCCGCCCAGCCCTCGCCCCAACGCGAGCAGATCACCATCCAAGTCGAGGTGGAAAACCTGGACGAGTTGCGTGAGGCCCTGGCCGCTGGCGCACTGAGCGTGCTGCTCGACAACTTCGACTACGACATGATGCGTGCCGCCGTGGCCATCAACCAGGAGATGGCCCGAGGCGAAGCCTTGCTGGAAGTGTCCGGGGGCGTGACGCTGGACCAGTTGCGCGACATCGCTGCCACCGGCGTCGACCGCATCTCCATCGGCAAGCTGACCAAGGATGTCAAGGCCGTCGACTTCTCGCTGCGCGTGCTCGAACGCATCGGCGGCTGACGCCTCGTTTCTTCGCACACATCAAGCCTGACTGGGTAGTTTCCATAGGTTGAGCAGGCACGCCGGGGCCGGGAGGCCCCGCCCGCTCTTGATCTGCCGCACACCCTGTGTGCGCCACCCGCTACTCAAGCTCAGGCGAAACGCATAGAGTGAAGGCATGCCAAGTGCCTTCAACTTCAATGCCTCTCCCTTTGATTGTTTGAACGTCTCCGAGCGTCAGCTGGTGCGTGACAGCATCGACGTGGCCTACTTTCCGCAGGGCACCGCGATCCTGGACACGGACACACAGCCGACCCACCTGTTCATCGTCATCAAGGGTTACGTCCAGCAGATCGAAGACGACGAAGTCGTGGCCACTTTCGGCCCCGATGACAGTTTTGATGGCCGGGGCCTGGTGACCGGCAAGGTGGCCGACCGCTTCGTGGCAGCGGAAGAGGTGGTGGCCTACCAGTTGGCCAAAGACACCGTCACCAACCTGATCCACACCAACGCCACGTTTGGCGCCCTACTCTTCTCGGACCTGTCCAACAAGCTCAATGCGCTGTCCAAGCGGCACAACGAGCACGAACTCCAGTCCCTGACCATGGCCGAGGTGCATCAGGCCTTCATGCGACCGGTTCATGTGGTGGATGCCGGGTCGGATGTGGTGACCGTGGTGCGACAAATGGCCAAGCAAAACCTGGATGCCGTGCTGGTGGAAGACCATGCCTGCACCCCGGTACGGATGGGCTTGTTCAGCAACAGCGGACTGCAAGGCGCCATCTTGAGTGAAACGCCGCTCGACCAACTGCCCATCCGGGAACTGGCCAGCTTCCCGCTGATCACGGTATCGCCCAAGGCTCATGTGTTCGACGCCTTGACCGCCATGATTCGCCACAAGGTGAGGCGACTGGTGGTGGTCGATGGTGAGTCCACCGAGCCCCGCATCCTGGGGCTGCTGGAGCAACTGGACCTGCTGAGCTTCCTGTCCAACCACTCGCACTTGATCTCGTTGCAAATTGCCGAGGCACAAGACCTGAGCTCGCTCAAGAAGGCCGCCGAGCAGATCACACGCCTGATCACCTTGCTACACCGCGGTGGCACGCGCGTGGCACAGATCGCCCGACTGGTGCAAGAACTGAACGCACGCTTGTTTGAACGCACCTGGCAATTGATTGCACCGGCCGAGCTGAAAGCCAACAGCTGCCTGTTCGTGATGGGCAGCGAGGGCCGAGGCGAGCAGTTGCTCAAAACCGATCAGGACAATGGGCTGGTCTGGCGCAACGGCTACCAGCCTCCGGAGGACTTGGCCGAGATCTGCGCGCGCTTCTCGAATGCCTTGATGGACTTTGGCTACCCGGAATGCCCGGGCCAGATCATGATCAACAACCCGCTGTGGCGGCACGATGAAGACGGCTTCGTCCACATGATCAAGGCGTGGCTCATGATGCCCGATGCCGACACCCTGATCTCGCTGGCGGTGTTCATGGACTCTCACCCCGTGGCCGGGGACACGTCCTTGCTGGGCAACGTCCGCCAAGCCATCCAGAATGCGATTGCCAGCCAGGTGGCTGGCAACGATGCGGTCCTGGCCCGGTTTGCCTCGGCCATGGATGCCTTCAACACCTCTCGCGGCTGGTGGAACCGCCTGCTGCACCTCAACCATCAAGACCCCAAACGCCTCAACCTCAAGAAGGCGGGCTTGTTCCCGCTGGTTCACGGCGTGCGCAGCATGGCGCTGGCTTCACAGATTGAAGCGGTGGGCACGGTCGATCGCATTGATGCCCTCATTGCCGCCGGCAAGCTCTCTGCCGAAATGGGCAACGAACTGAAAGACTGCCTCCACCTGTTCATGAGCCTGAAGTTGTCAGCCGGGCTGCACGAACTGGAGGCGGGCCGAGAGGCGTCGTCGCACATTTACCCAGATCGGCTCAGCCCACTGGATCGCGACCTGCTCAAAGACGCCCTGGGCGTCATCAAGCAGTTCAAGAGCGTCCTGCGCCACCAGTTCCACCTGGAAGCCATGTGAAGGGCCTCTCTGCATGAAAGACCCTTTGCAGCAACTCCCCCCGGTTCAGATCTGGCACGGCTTGAAGCGTGCCTGGATGCTCTCGCGCCTGAAGGACAAGCGCTATCGCTACATGTGGGCCTCGCCCCCTGACAACGAGTGGGTCTCGCTCGACTGCGAAACCACGGGGCTGGATGTGAATCTGGACGAAATCATCACCATCGGGGCCGTCCGGATTCGCGGCAACACGATCATGACCAGCGAACGGCTGGAGCTGACCGTCAAACCCGAGCGTCGCAAGCTCACGGCAGAAAGCGTCAAGGTTCATCGGCTACGCCAGCAAGACGTCGCGCAGGGCATGCCGATTGAGGAAGCCTTGAAGCAGCTGATGTCCTTCATCGGCAGCCGCCCGCTGGTGGGCTACTACCTGGAGTTCGATCTGGCCATGATCAATCGGGCACTGGTGCCATTGATTGGCGTGAAACTACCCCAGCCCAAGATCGAGGTATCCGGGCTGTACTACGACTACAAGTTCCAGCAACTGCCCCACCACCAGCAAGGCCTCACGCACATCGACCTGCGCTTTGCATCGCTGATGAAAGACTTGGATTTGCCTCAACGCGAGGCGCACGACGCCGTGAACGATGCCGTGATGGCGGCTTTGGCGTTCATCAAACTGCGTCAATTGACACATCGTTGAGCGCGCTCGCTGCGCGGGGCGCGAAGTTTTGGTGGCAATCGCGCACACAATGTCCGCTGAAAGCCCAACAACGCGACTTCGCAGTGAGGACTCGCCATGTCGATCGATTTCACCAACATCCAGAACTACTACGAGCCCTTGGTCGTTCATGCCGTGATTGAGGCCCAGGGGAAATACCCCTCACTCAACCCCGAGCATTTGCCGGATGTGGTCTGCGTGGCGCTGAATCGACTGCCCCCCCGCTACATTCGTCACCAGGTGGACTTGGCCTTCCACATGACCGATCAGGAGCATCAAGACAACGAGCGACTGATCCGCGAATCCATCGCCTACGCCTTCGAGTTCGTTCAAAGCCGGCACGCCATGCGTACACGGCGCTGAGGCAGCCCGGGCGGCACCACTCTTAAGGCAACCAGGCGTCTTTCTTCTTCGCCTTCTTGCACAGGATCGTCGGGAAGCTGACCGGCAAGGTGCGTGGGTAGTCGCGACTGAAATGCAGGCCACGGCTTTCCTGGCGTGACAGGGCCGAGCGCACGATCAATTCTGCGCAATCGACCAGGTTGCGCAATTCCAGCAGGTCGCGCGTCACGCGGAAGGCCGCGTAGTAGTCGTCGATTTCGCTGCGCAGCAACTTGATGCGGTGCAGCGCCCGCTCCAACCGGCGCGTGGTGCGCACAATGCCCACGTAGTTCCACATCAGCAGGCGCAATTCGTCCCAGTTGTGGGCGATGACCACTTCTTCATCGGCATCCGAGACCTGGCTTTCATCCCAGGCGGGCACCTTGGGCAGCGCGGCCGGAATCTGCGCAGTGATGTCATCGGCACAGGTGCGCCCCAGCACCACGCACTCCAGCAGAGAGTTGCTGGCCAGTCGGTTGGCGCCATGCAAGCCGGTGTAGGTGGTTTCGCCCACGGCATACAGGCCGGGCAAGTCGGTGCGCCCGTGCAAGTCGGTCACCACGCCACCGCAGGTGTAGTGGGCGGCCGGCACAACCGGAATCGGTTGACGCGCGATGTCGATCCCCAGTGACAGGCAGCGCGCATGGATGGTGGGGAAGTGTTCCTTCAGGAAGTCTTCGCCCAGGCGGGTCGCGTCCAGCCACACATGGTCCAGGCCGTGCTTCTTCATCTCGAAGTCGATGGCGCGGGCCACGATGTCACGCGGCGCCAGTTCGCAGCGCTCGTCATGGTCTTTCATGAAGCGGGTGCCATCCGGCAGCTTCAGGTGTGCCCCCTCGCCGCGCAACGCTTCGGTGATCAGGAAGCTGCGTTCTTGCGGGTGGTACAAGCAGGTGGGGTGAAACTGGATGAACTCCATGTTCGCCACACGGCAGCCTGCACGCCAGGCCATGGCAATGCCGTCACCCGTCGAGGTGTCCGGGTTGCTGGTGTAGCGATACACCTTGCCCACGCCGCCAGACGCCAGCACCA
>NZ_JBLIZW010000044.1:0-22073 GCF_048860245.1 Aquabacterium sp.
CGATTGACCTTGTAAACCACACCGTCGATGTCAAAGGGCAATTGGTCACGCAATGCACCGATGCGGCGGTGAAAGTCGACCAGGCCACCTTCACCCGAAGCGCCCTGCGCGACCGTGCGGTGCTCACAAACTGGCAAACCCCATGCAGCAAGTGCATCGAGCAGTTCGCTGTGAGTGGGTGGAACCTCCCAACCTTGGACATCACCCAAGCCATAGGCGAAGAAGCTCAATGGACGCTTGGCCGCAATCGCCGGGTCCAATTGGCGGACCGCACCTGCCGCGGCGTTCCGCGGGTTGACGAAGGTCTTCTCGCCATGTTCACGCTGACGCTCGTTGAGACGATCAAAATCGTCACGGCGCATGTAAACCTCGCCACGCACCTCCAGCACCTTGGGTGCATCGATGCCATGCGCTTTGAGCTTGAGCGGGATCTGTCCGACCGTTCGGATGTTCTGTGTCACATCTTCGCCGGTCTCGCCGTCTCCCCGGGTCGCAGCTTGCGTCAGGACACCGTGTTCATAACGCAAATTGATGGCCAAGCCGTCAAACTTCAACTCGGCGGCGTATTCGACAGGCGGCGCATCATCCGACAAACCCAGCTCCCGACGAACTCGGGCATCAAACGCCTCGGCACCGCTGGCTTCTGTATCGGTCTCCGTGCGAATGGACAGCATGGGGACGGCATGGCGCACTGGCATGAAGCCATCCAGCACCTTGCCCAACACACGCTGAGTCGGCGAGTCGGCGGTCAATAGCTCCGGATGCGCTCGCTCCAGCGCCTGCAATTCGTTGAAGAGGCGGTCGTACTCGGCATCTGGAATCAGCGGATCATCCAGCACGTAATAACGGTGCGCGTGAGCATGCAACTGCTCACGCAGAGCGCTGGCACGATCTTGCCGTGATGCCGATTCGTGGTCTGCCGGCAAGTCGGCATCAAACATATCCGTCTGGGGCATGTCAGGCCTTCGTCAGCTGAACAGGCGACGGGTCGACGCAGCGCCCGCAGCCAGATCACGTGACGCCAATGCTTCATAGAGGCCCGACAGCGCCTGCTCGATCGACGCAAATGCCGCAGGGGTAAATGGCTGCCCTTGGTCGTCAACCATGATGCCGTCCATGCTGAGCGCCAAAGCCTCGCCAGCCGCGCACCAGGCCTTGAAGGGCTCTTGTTCGACAGCCGTTTGTGGCACGTCGAAGGAAAGGCTCAGCTCGCGCACGGTGGCCTGATCGGGGTCATCGGCAAAAGCCGCTTGAGCGTCGTACTGCAGCGTGAGAATGGGTGGCGCCCCTTCCTCGTGCGACGACAACACCATCCGGCCTGGCAAGGCGCCAGCCACGAAACCGTGGCGGGCCGCTTGCTGCTGAACGTAGCCGATCGACCAAGCGCTGCCTCGGGCGTAAAGACGCATGGCCAGTTGTGCGTCGTGGTCACTGGCGAAAGCATCCAGCTCTTTGGCCCGTGCAACCACATCGAGCATGTCCGGGAACTCCACCGCACCGCCCAAAGCGTCTGCCATGGTCTGCACCTTCTGAACAAACTCGGAGTACTCGATTTCGTTGAGCCCGCCCGTCCGATTCGCCAACAACACACCGGCCTGCAATTCGGTGTACTGAACGCCCGCTTGTGGTGACTCCCACTCGCCGCAATCGCGACGCAACCCCTCCACCAACACCGGCTTGCTCCCGGCGCGTCGTGTGGGCGGCATGTGCAGCAAGATGTGGTCACCGCTCAACGGTGCGTCGATGGTGATGGTTGCGATGGCGTCGATCAGCGCATCCAGCTTGGGCCCATGGCGCTTGACCGCCGGGACCGATGGCAAACGCCCCTCGCCATCATCCAGCCCCATGGGCTGCGTTGGCTCACCATCGAGCATCGGCTCGGTGTGCGTCAAACCGGACTGGCTGTCTCCATCGATGGGCTCCAGCGTGGCGCGCTTGGGATGTCGGGCTGCTGCACGCCGTGCGGTCCAGGTGCCGTGCGCGATCACCGCCGCCAAAACGATGCCACCCAGGATCGCCAAGTACAGAGTCAGGGAATGATTCATGGTGTCTTGTCCTTAAGCGGTGTGAGCCATGCCCAATGCCGCTTCCATGTCGACCGCCACAATGCGGGACACGCCTTGTTCTTGCATGGTGACGCCGACGAGCTGTTCAGCCATCTCCATCGCAATTTTGTTGTGAGAGATGAAGAGGAACTGCGTGCCGCCCGACATGTTCTTGACTAGGCGCGCATAACGCTCGGTGTTGGCATCGTCCAGCGGCGCATCGACCTCATCGAGCAGACAGAATGGCGCCGGGTTCAGCTGGAAGATGGCGAACACCAGCGCAATGGCCGTGAGGGCCTTTTCACCACCTGACAACAGGTGAATGGTGCTGTTTTTCTTGCCTGGCGGATGCGCCATGACCTGCACGCCTGCATCCAGGATCTCATCGCCTGTCATCACCAGCTTAGCGCTGCCCCCGCCAAACAGGCTTGGGAACATGCGTCCGAAATGCTCGTTGACGGTGTTGAACGTGCTACCCAGCAAGTCACGCGTCTCGATGTCGATTTTGTGGATCGCGTCTTCTAGCGTTTTGATGGCATCCAGCAAATCCGCCATTTGCGAGTCAAGGAACCCCTTGCGTTCGCGCGCCGCCGTCAACTCTTCTAGTGCAGCCAGGTTCACAGCACCCAGCGCGTTGATGTCTCGCTGAATGCGATCGATTTCGGACTGCAAACCATAGAGCTTGATGCCGTCACGTTCGATGGCTTCGGCCAAAGCGACCAAGTCCACTTCCGCCGCCGTCAGCTGCTCCAGGAATTGCGCGCCACCCAAGCTGGCAGCCTGCTCTTCCAGCTGCAGCTTGGTGATTTGGTCGCGCAGCGGCTGCAAGCTCCGCTCGAACGACATCCGCTGCTCGTCTGCACGCCGCAGTTGGGCGGACAAATCGTCGTACCGATTGCGCGTCTGGGCCAGGGCCGACTCTTTCTCGAGCTTCAAAGCCAGCGCCTCATCCAGGCCCGTGTTGGCCGATGCATCACTCAGACGCGCTTGTTCTTCGAGCAACTGCGCTGCCGATGCTTCGTTTTGCTGAATCTGCTGAACCGCCGTCTCGATGCTGCGCTGCAACTCTCCCCGACGTGAGGCCAGCGCACGCGCGCTGAACTGCGCCTCTTGGGCCTGACGCTCCAGGCCGCGCTGCTGCTCACGTGCCTGGTTCAGGCGGCGTTCCGCATCCATGACCGCTTCTTCAAGCTGGGCATGCCGCTCTTGCGCGTCGGCCAGGCTGAGGTCCAGCTCTTCAAAACGAGCTTCCCCGGTCGCACGGCGCTCTTGAAGCTCGTCCAGCTGTGCGTCAATCTCGGCCAGTTCTTCCGAGATCTGCCCGTGGCGTGCACTGGCCTGCTCCGCTTGCTGGCTCAGGCGCAAAACTTCCACCTGCAACTGGTGCGCGCGTTGCTGCGCTTCCGTCGTATCGCGACGGGCGGTCGCCAGACGCTGCGATGCATCGGTGTAGGCAGCTTCGGCGCGAATCAACGCAGCTCGTGCGTCCTCGGCCATCAAGGCCTGTGCCCGAACCTCTTTTTCAAGGTTTTCGATTTCTTGCGCACGGGCCAGCATGCCTGCTTGCTCCGAGTCGGGCGCATAAAAGCTCACCGCAAACTGACTCACAGCATGACCGGCTCGCGTCATGATCACTTCGCCATGAGTCAACTTGGCGCGATTGGCCAATGCCTCTTCCATGGTCGCTGCGGTGTAGACCCCTTCCAGCCAGTCGTTCATCAGCGCCTTGAGCGAAGGCTCGTGGAGCCGCAACATCTCAGACAGCCTGGGCAAGGTCTGATGAGTGTTCTGAATGACCGCGGCCGGCGCGCTGTAAAACGCCAGCTTGGCAGGCGGCGCATCCATCTCGAAAGCCCGAACGGTTTCAACACGCCCCACCTCAATGGCCGACAACCGTTCACGCAAAGCTGACTCCAGCGCGCTTTCCCAGCCAGGCTCGATGTGGACACGCGTCCACAAGCCGGGAAGGCCGTCCAGGCCATGCTTGGCCAACCATGGCTTCAATTTACCTTCGGTTTGCACCTTTTCCTGCAAGTTTCTCAGGGCATCCAGGCGGGCAGCCAGCTCCGCTTGCTTGGCTGCTTGCCTTTGACTCTCCTGCTGCTGGGCTTGTCGGGCCTCGTCCAAGGCTGGCACAGTCTCGCCCAACTCGCCAAACTGGGCTTCGAACAGAGCCTCATCTTCTTGCGCGGCATCCAGCTGGCGCTTCAAGTCTGTCAGCCGATGCTCGTCAGGCAAGGCCAAAGTCTGCTTCTCTGACGCGAGCCGCTCGCGACGCAGGTTCAGCTGTCGAGACTGGTCATCCACGTTGCGGGACTCTGCGGCCAGCAACTGAATCTGCTGCTGCACTTGTGCTGCAATGCCACGCTGCTCGTTGGCGCGTTGAGTTGCCGCGCGAACACCATCCTCGAAGCCGGGGATGTTCATCGCCAGCTCTTCCGCCTGCGCAGCCAGAATCTCTGCCTGCTCCTCGGCCGCGACCATCTTCTCGGCCAGCTCCTCCAGCTCGAACTCGGCTGCAGCGCGACGCTCCGCCCACTGATCGTTTTGCGCCTTGATCTCAACCAGGCGCTGCTCGACCTTCTGCCGGCCTTCGATCACATAGCGGATACGCTCTTCCAGGCGGCTGACGGCCAGATTGGCCTCTGCCAGCTCACCTTGCGATGTGTGCAAAGCGTCGCTGGCGGCATAGTGATCCTGTCGCACTTGCTCAAGCTCGGCCTCAACCGAGCGCAGCTCGGCCACTCTGGCCTCCAACGCGTTCGTGGCCTCGGCCGCCGCCAAACGGATGCGCGTTTCCTCTGTCGCGGCGTCGCGGTGCTTCAAGAACCACAGCTGATGCAGTTTCTGCGTGCCCTGCTCTTGCAAAGCGTGGTAGCGAGACGCCACCTCGGCCTGTCGCTCCAGCTTATCGAGGTTGTTGTTCAACTCACGCAGGATGTCTTCCACCCGGGTGAGGTTTTCGCGCGTGTCCTTCAGGCGGTTTTCTGTTTCACGACGGCGTTCCTTGTACTTTGAAACACCGGCCGCTTCCTCCAGAAAAAGTCGCAGCTCTTCTGGTTTGGATTCGATGATGCGGCTGATCGTGCCCTGCCCGATGATGGCGTAGGCGCGAGGGCCCAGGCCCGTTCCCAGGAACACGTCCTGCACATCACGACGACGCACAGGCTGGTTATTGATGAAATAGCTGGACGTCCCGTCTCGGGTCAGCACACGCTTGACCGCAATTTCAGCAAACTGGTTCCACTGCCCACCAGCGCGTCCCAGTTCGTTACTGAACACCAACTCCACGCTCGCGCGACTGGCAGGCTTGCGGTTGCCCGAGCCGTTGAAAATAACGTCTTGCATGGACTCGCCACGCAGCTCAGACGCTTTCGATTCGCCCAGCACCCAACGCACCGCGTCCATGATGTTGGACTTGCCACAACCGTTTGGGCCGACAACACCCACCAGCTGCCCAGGCAGATGGAAATGGGTAGGTTCAGCGAATGACTTGAAGCCAGACAGCTTGATCGAATTCAGACGCATGCTTCAACGGTCTGCAGCACAGGTGCCGACTTTCTAAGTCCTTGATTTATCAAGAGAAACCAACATTGACTGAGGTCAAGGTTAATCAAAGATGATAGCATCGCCTCTTTGCTGGAAATCTGTTACCCCCTGAGTTGATCATCATGGCCAAGAAAACACCCGCCTCGACCACGAAAGCCAAAGACGAGACCAAGCTGAGCGTTGGCGAGCGTGCCAAGCCTGCGACCCCGCCCTCGGCCCCTTCCCGCACGCTGGATGTTTTCCCCAACCCGGCACCTGAGCGTGACTATGTGATTCAGTTTCAGGTACCCGAGTTCACCTGCTTCTGCCCGCTGACCGGCCAGCCCGACTTTGCGCACTTCACGATTGACTGCATCGCCGACAAGCTTTGCATCGAACTGAAGAGCCTGAAGATGTACATGTGGAGCTACCGCAACGACGGCGCCTTCCACGAAAAGGTGACCAACGACATCCTGACCGACATGGTCAAGGCCATCGACCCGCGCTACCTGCGCATCACCGCCAAGTGGTATGTCCGTGGCGGCATCTACACCAACGTCGTGGTCGAGCACCGCAAGAAGGGTTGGAAGCCTGCGCCCAAGGTCGAACTGCCCCAGCACAACGCCGAAACGGGTTTGCTCGGCTAATTCGCCCATCAGCCCTCGCGCGCAATGCCCACCACCCTTCCAACGGGTGACATGCTGGTGATGCTGGCCGTCCTCGCGACGGCCTTTGCATTCAAGCCCTGGCTACCGCTGTCACACCGTCCACTTCAGATGCCATGGCTGGGTGCCATGACACTGCTGCCGTTCGTCTGGTGGACAGAGCATCTGTTGCCAAACGGCATGGCGTTGCATGTGACCGGCACATTCCTGCTGATTTTGATGGTCGGCTGGCCTCTGGCCATGTGGAGCCTGCTGCCGATTGGTTTTGCCGCAGCGCTGATTGGTCAGGCTCAACCGCCCGAGATCGGTCAGATCCTGCAACACATTGTGTGGCGCGGCATGATTCCCGGCACGCTGGGACTGTTGATCGGACTGGGTGTGCGCACATGGGTGGTGCAGCACATGTTCGTGTACATCCTGGGGCGGGCGTTCATGACCACCGCGGTCGCCGTCAGCATCAGTGGTGTGCTGGCCTGGATCACCGGACAAAAGCCCGACACGCTGTCAACCGAAGAATGGATGCTGGCGCATTGGCTACTCGGCTGGGCCGAAGCCATCAGCACCGGGATGCTGACATCGATCTTTGTCGCCTTCAAACCCGAATGGCTGCTCACCTACTCAGATGAGCGCTACCTCCCCCGCAAACCGGGCACAAAGTGAGGCAAACGCCCACTGACGGCCCACCGATGCCCAAGGATAATGGCCTGCCATGAATCCACTGCTGAAAAAACTCCAGCCCTACCCGTTTGAACGCCTGCGCGGCCTCACTGCAGGTGTCACACCCAATGCCGCTTACCGTGCCATCAGCTTGGGAATCGGCGAACCCAAGCACGCCACGCCAAGCTTCATCAAAGATGCCTTGACGGCCGGACTGGATGGGTTGGCCAACTATCCCGCCACCGCTGGCGAGCCCGCGCTGCGCGAAGCGTGTGTCAACTGGATTGAGCGTCGTTATGGCTTGAAGCTCGACGCCGCCACCCAAATCCTGCCCGTCAACGGCTCACGTGAGGCCCTGTTTGCGCTGGCTCAGGCCGTGATTGATCCCACGCAGCACCAAGATGTCGGCGGCCCTGCCGTGGTGTGCCCCAATCCGTTCTATCAAATTTACGAAGGTGCCGCGCTGCTGGCGGGGGCACGCGTGGTGTTTGCCAACTCCGATCCTACTCGTAACTTTGCGGCAGATTGGTCGAGCATTCCCGAATCCACTTGGGCGACGACACAGTTGCTTTACGTCTGCTCTCCCGGCAACCCAACCGGTGCCGTCATGCCGCTGGACGAGTGGAAAAAGCTGTTTGACCTGAGCGACCGTTACGGGTTCGTGATCGCCTCGGACGAGTGCTATTCCGAGATCTACTTCCGCGAAGGCGCCGATGCGGCTCCGCTGGGTGGTCTGGAAGCGGCGGCCAAACTCGGCCGAACAGATTTCAAAAACCTGATTGCGCTGACCAGTCTGTCGAAGCGGTCCAATGTGCCTGGCTTGCGCTCGGGCTTCGTCGCCGGTGATGCCAATCTGATGAAAGCATTCCTGCTGTACCGCACCTACCATGGCAGCGCCATGGGCCCTGCTGTTCAGCGTGCCAGCGTGGCAGCGTGGAACGACGAAGCACACGTGGTCGAAAACCGTGCGCTTTACCGCCAGAAGTTCGAAAAGGTCACCCCCATTCTGGCTTCGGTGATGGACGTGGCACTGCCTGACGCCGGTTTTTACCTGTGGGCCAAAGTGCCCGCCCAGGTGTGTGGCGGCAGTGACGAAGCGTTCACCCGTGAATTGCTGGCTCAATACAATGTCGCGGTTTTGCCCGGCAGCTATCTGGCCCGTGAAGCGAATGGCATCAACCCGGGCGCTGGCCGTGTTCGCATGGCGCTGGTCGCGGGTGTCGACGAATGCGTCGAGGCCGCTGAGCGCATCAAAGCCTTCATCCAATCTCAATCTGTCTGATTTTCAGAAAGAACATCATGTCTCAAGCTCTTCAATCCGTCATCGACAACGCCTGGGAACAGCGTACTTCGCTGTCTGCCGCATCGGCTCCTGCTGAAATCCGTGACGCAGTCAATCACATCATTGACCAACTGGATACCGGCAAGCTGCGCGTGGCCGAGAAGATCAATGGCCAGTGGGAAACCCATCAATGGGTCAAGAAGGCTGTGCTGCTGAGCTTCCGCCTGAACGACAACGTGCCCATGGGCCAAGGCGACCTGCAGTTCTTCGACAAGGTGCCCACCAAGTACGCCGGCATGAGCGCCGAGCAACTGGCCGCCACGGGCGTGCGCGTGGTGCCACCCGCAGTGGCCCGCCGCGGTTCGTTCCAGGCCAAGAACGTCATCCTGATGCCTTCTTACGTGAACATCGGCGCCTACGTGGACGAAGGCACCATGGTGGACACCTGGGCCACCGTGGGTTCTTGCGCTCAAATCGGCAAGAACGTGCACTTGTCGGGTGGCGTTGGCATCGGCGGCGTGCTGGAGCCCCTGCAAGCCAACCCCACCATCATTGAAGACAACTGTTTCATCGGCGCACGCTCCGAAGTGGTTGAAGGCGTGATCGTGGAAGAGAACTCCGTGATCTCGATGGGCGTGTACATCGGTCAATCCACCAAGATCTACGACCGTGCCACAGGCGAAGTCACCTACGGCCGCATCCCTGCCGGCTCCGTGGTGGTGTCGGGTAACCTGCCTTCCGCCGATGGCAAGTACAGCCTGTACTGCGCTGTGATCGTCAAGCGTGTGGATGCCCAAACCCGCTCCAAGACCAGCATCAACGATCTGCTGCGCGGCGCCTGATCGGCACTTGGCGTGATCCTGTCCTAATTCAATCCAACCGGGAGATCATCTGATGAGTGGTGGCAACCTTGAAAAGGTTCTGCGCCTGATGGCGGAGAAGAAGGCGTCGGACGTGTTCTTGTCTGCCAAGACGCCCATCCTCATCAAGATCAATGGACAGATCATGCAACTCACCGACCAGGTGTTGTCGCCGTCACAGCCGCGACAACTCCTGGCGGAATTGATCACGCCCACACAAATGGAAGAGCTCGACGAGACGGGCGAGCTCAACCTGGGTATCACGATCCCAGGTGTCGCCATTTTCCGTCTCAGCGCCTTCAAGCAACGTGGGTCTGTGGCGGCCGTGTTCCGTTACATCCCCACGGACATTCCGGCGCTGGAATCTTTGAATGTTCCGGATGCACTGGGCGAACTGGTTCTGGAAAAGCGCGGCCTGATTTTGCTGGTCGGCGCAACGGGTGCCGGTAAAAGCACGACGCTGGCGTCGATGCTGGAGCACCGCAACCAGCGCATGACCGGCCACATTCTGACGATCGAAGACCCGCTGGAATTCCTGTTCACCAACAAGAAATCGGTGGTGAATCAACGCGAAGTGGGCCGCGACACGCAATCGCTGCAAGTCGGCCTGAAAAATGCGCTTCGTCAGGCCCCCGACTGCATCATGATCGGCGAAATTCGCGATCGAGAGACCATGACGGCTGCGCTGTCGTATGCACTGTCAGGCCACCTGGTTTTGTCGACCCTGCACGCGAACAACAGCTACCACGCGCTGGGCCGTATCCTGTCCTTCTACACGCCGGAAGCCCGCCCGGCCCTGCTGAGCGACTTGGCTTCAGGCTTGAAGGCCATCGTGTCGCAGCGACTGCTGAAGTCCACCTCCGGTGGGCGTGTGCCCGCCGTGGAAGTGCTGCTGAACACACAGCTGGTGTCTGAAATGATCACGCGTGGCGACTTCACAGAGGTGAAGGAAGCGCTTGAGAAGTCCCTTGCGGAAGGGTCTCAGACCTTTGAAGCGGCCATTGCCAAGCTCATCAACGACGGGCTTGTGACCCGAGATGAGGGCCTGGCCCACGCCGACTCGCCAACCAACCTGATGTGGCGACTGGAAAACGAGACAACCATCAAGTCGAAGCTGCAAGCCAAAGCGGAAGACCACGACGATGGCCCCTCGTTCACCGAAATCACGCTGGAGGTCGGGGACGATTCCCCTAGCGGGTTCTCCAGCACCCGACTTTGATTCGATTCATGACTGCCACCATTCGCCTCACTGAGGCGCTGATCGCCCGCCCTTCCGTCACGCCTGAAGATCAAGGCTGCCAGACACTGATGGCCGAACGCCTGTCGGCCATCGGCTTTGAGTGCCAGACCCTGGTGTTTGGCCCGGAAGCCGCCCCCGTGACCAATTTGTGGGCCATCAAGCGGGGGCGTGGTTACGCATCGGGCGCGCCCACCCTCGTGTTTGCTGGGCATACCGACGTCGTACCGACTGGCCCACTGGAGCAATGGACCTCCCCACCGTTTGTTCCGACTTACCGGGACGGCATGCTCTACGGTCGTGGCGCGGCAGACATGAAAACATCGCTGGCTGCCATGATTGTTGCCAGCGAAGAATTCATCGCCCGTCATCCGGACCACGCTGGCAGCATCGCGTTTTTGATCACCAGCGACGAAGAGGGGCCGTCCGTTGACGGCACCGTCAAGGTCTGCGAATGGCTTCAGGCAAACGGCGAGCGACTGGATGCCTGCATCGTTGGCGAACCCACCTCGGTCAAGCGCGTCGGCGACATGATCAAGAACGGGCGCCGAGGCTCGCTGTCTGGCAAGTTGCGCATCAAGGGTGTGCAAGGACACATTGCGTACCCTCATCTGGCCAAAAACCCGATCCACCTTGCTGCACCTGCTCTGGCTGAGTTGACCAGCATCGTCTGGGACCTGGGCAACGACCATTTCCCGCCCACAACCTGGCAGATGTCCAACATCCATGCCGGTACCGGCGCCAACAATGTGATCCCCGGCGAGTTGGTCATCGACTTCAACTTCCGCTTCTCAACGGAATCCACACCCGAGGGGCTCCAAGACCGTCTTGAGGATGTGCTGCGTCAGCATGGACTCGACTTCCAGATTGACTGGGTTCTTGGTGGCCGCCCGTTTTTGACACGCAAAGGCCCCTTGGTGGATGCCATCGCAGCCGCCATCCAGTCTGTGACGGGTATTGAGACGGAGCTGTCAACGTCAGGCGGCACGTCCGATGGCCGATTCATCGCCCAAATCTGCCCTCAGGTGGTCGAATTCGGCCCGGTCAATGCAACGATCCACAAAATCGACGAACACGTCTCGGCGGCAGACATTGAACCATTGAAAGACATCTACCAGCAAACGCTGGAAAGGCTGCTGGCGTGACCATCCTTGAGTTGATTGAACAAGGTGCAGCCCGACTGACCGAAGCAAAGGTCGCCTTTGGCCACGGCACCACCAACGCGTTTGACGAGGCGGCATGGCTCACGCTGTGGCGCTTGAACATGCCCCTCGACGCACTGGACGACGTGGCCCAACAGTCCGTTGCGCCCGACCAGGCTGGACAGGTTCAGGCCCTCATCGAACAGCGCATCACCACCCGCAAGCCAGCCGCCTACCTCACCCAAGAAGCGTGGTTGCAAGGTGTCTCGTTCTACGTCGACGAGCGTGTCATCGTACCGCGCTCATTCATTGCCGAAGTCCTGGCTGACGGCAGCATCGACCATTGGCTGAGTGACCAGACCCATCGCGTGCTTGACCTTTGCACCGGCAACGGCAGTCTCGCAATTCTGGCTGCGATGGCTTACCCCGACGTCGTCGTAGATGGCGTAGACATCAGCACCGACGCGCTGGAAGTTGCAAAGATCAATGTGGCTCGCCACGAACTGGATCCACGGATCTCGCTGATTCAAAGCGATGGTTTGGCTGCCGTTCAGGGTCCCTACGACCTGATCCTGTGCAACCCGCCCTATGTCAATGCGCAATCCATGCAGGCATTGCCGGCGGAGTACCGAGCCGAACCCGAATTGGCCCTGGCTTCGGGGGAAGACGGCATGGATTTCACCCGTGCGTTGTTCTCAGCCATTCGTGCAGAGCCCGATCGCTACATGACCGAAGATGCCGTGCTGATCCTCGAGATCGGCAACGAGCGCCCCAATTTTGAACGCGCATTTCCTGGCCTTCCTGCCGTCTGGCTGGATACCAGTTCGGGCGCAGACCAACTGCTGCTCCTGACCCGTGATGCGCTGCTGCTGGATCCGGCAGCCTGAATCGACAAGCCCATGATCGTTTTGAAGCATGTCTCCCTGATGCGGGGGACCAAGCCTGTGCTCGAGCAAGCCAGTGCCACCATCCATCCTGGTGAGAAGGTGGGCCTCATCGGTCGAAACGGTGCGGGCAAGTCATCGTTGTTTTCCTTGCTTGCCGGCCGCTTGCATCCGGATGCCGGTGACGTCGAGATTCCCCCAAGTTGGTTGCAACCTGGTGGCATGGCCGAGGTCGCGCAAAACATGCCGGAGACCGACGAACCTGCCACCGAATTCGTACTGCAGGGTGACACGCGACTGATGAAGGCTCGCCAGGATCTGGCCGACGCCGAGGCCGCAGGAGACGGGCACGCCATCGGCGAAGCACACGCCGCGCTTGCGGAGGCGGGTCACTTCGATGCGGCCGCACGCGCGCAGGCCTTGCTTTTGGGCCTGGGCTTCCGGATGGAACAAACGCAGCAACCCGTCAACAGCTTTTCAGGCGGGTGGCGGATGCGCCTGCAATTGGCTCGTGCGCTGATGTGTCCAGCGCAATTGCTGCTGCTCGACGAACCCACCAACCACTTGGACTTGGATGCCTTGGTGTGGCTGGAAGGATGGCTGCAACGCTACGAAGGCACCTTGCTCATCATCAGCCACGACCGCGAATTTCTCGATGCCATCACCAAGGTGACGCTGCATCTCGACGAAGGCAAGCTGACACGCTACACCGGTGGCTACACCGCCTTTGAATCCTTGCGAGCCGAACGACTCAACCAGCAACAGGCAGCTTACGAAAAGCAGCAAGACCGCATCGCCCACCTGCAACGCTTCATCGACCGATTCAAGGCCAAGGCCACCAAGGCAAAGCAGGCGCAAAGTCGCGTCAAGGCACTGGAGCGCATGGAAAAGCTGGCGCCCGTACTGACTGCCAGCGACTTTGAATTCGAGTTCCCCGAGCCGAGCAGCCTGCCCAACCCCATGTTGGTGATGAAGGATCTGGCTTGCGGTTACAGCCGTGACGACGGCTCGGCCTTGACCATCGTCTCCAGCGTGAACCGATCTGTGCTGCCCGGTCAACGCATCGGCATCCTGGGTGCCAACGGTCAGGGCAAGTCAACCTTGGTCAAGACGCTGGCGCACATGCAGTCGCCCACGAGTGGTCAGGTCACCGAGGGCAAGGGCCTGAGCATTGGCTACTTTGCGCAGCAAGAGCTTGACGTGCTGCGCCCCGACGAGGGGCCGCTTGCACACATGATCCGTCTGGCCAAGGAAGTCAGCCCTCAAGCCCGCGAACAAGAATTGCGAGACTTTCTGGGCCGCTTCCGGTTCACCGGTGACATGGTGATGCAGCCTGTGGGTCAATTCAGTGGCGGCGAAAAGGCCCGATTGGTGCTGGCGCTGGTGGTCTGGCAACGCCCCAACTTGTTGCTGCTCGACGAGCCTACTAACCACCTGGACCTGACGACACGTGAAGCACTGAGCATCGCCCTCAACGAGTTTGAAGGAACGGTGATGCTGGTCAGCCATGATCGCGCCTTGCTGCGCGAGGTGTGCGACGAATTCTGGCTGGTCACCAAAGGTGGGGTCTCCACGTTCGATGGTGACCTGGACGACTACCAGCGCTGGCTGCAGGAACAAGCCCGCGAGGTGGCGTTGGCAGCTCGGGCCGCACGTGACACCGAGCGAGCAGCCAACACGGCCGATGCTACGGCGAGCAATCGCCGTGAGGACCGCAAAGCCCAAGCCCAAGCGCGGCAAAAGCTGGCAGAACAGGCCAAGCCGCTGAAAAACGAACTCAAGAAGGTCGACGACCGAATGGCGCAGGCCAATGCCGAGCAAGAAACCATCATGAATGCGTTGGGCGACTCCACGCTCCCCGCCACAGAACGAGCCGACTTGGGACGACGCCTCAAGGCTCTGGGCGACGAAATCGAAACGCTGGAATCCCGCTGGCTTGAATTGACAGATGCCTTGGATCAATTGGGCGCCTGAGCGCCCCATAGATCAATGAACGTGGCGGTGCTCGGCCTTGTCCTGACAGGCCACGCAATGACTGGCCTCTGGCAAGACCTCCAAGCGCGCAACGCTGATGTCCTCGCCGCACTCGGTGCATTGACCGTAAGAGCCATCGCTCATCCGGTCTAGCGCGGCCTGAATGTCTCGCAGTTCAGCGCGATCATGCTGAATCATGGCGATCACTTCGTCATCCACCTCAGAGATGGCTGCTCCGTCCTGACCTGCCACATAGGTGTTACGGACGGAACTGTCCTCTGCAGCCAGACGTTCGCGCAGAGCATGGTCCTGTTGAGCCAAGTCCTTCAACTTGGATTCCAACTTTTCCTTCAAGGAAGCGACGACAGCGTCATTGAGGCCCTTGGTGTTGTTTGTATTGTTGGTGGTCATTTCAGTCTCCGTTGCTAACCGCTTTTGGTCATTGCTGACAGGTTAGGAGCTTTGAGACACAAGAACTTGCGGCACATCAAGCACCAGCCGAGCCTCACATCCACCCCAGGGAATTCCAGCCAAAACGCTGACATTGCACCAGCAATTTCGGACACACCCCCCTTTTTTGGTACAAATTCGCCGGTTTCAGGGCGTAAATGAGGTTGACGCCAACGGAAACCGCACGTAGGCTTGCCACCCATGCAGTTTTTGAACCGACATCCAGGCTCATCGTTTAACGGTGGCCGTGCTTGCCGGAGTCGTGAGGCCAGCGCTTGGAGCCGGGCCGTACGGGCTTCTCTGCTGGCTGGGCTGATGAGCACCGGTCTGCTGACGTCCGTCCATGCTCAGCAACAGCCCCCCACCCCCACTGCGGTTCAGGCTGACACTGATCCTGTGTCCCGCTTCCTGTCTGACCGTGGGCTGATCCCTTCGACCCGCCCGGTCGTTGAGTTGGCTCAGCAGGTTCGCGACAAAGCAACCGACATGGCATCGGAATTGGTGTTGTCGGCCATGAATTTCCTCGGCGTGCCCTACCGTCGTGGCGGCACATCGGCTGAAAGCGGGTTTGACTGCAGTGGGTTCACCCGCCACGTGTTCGAAAACAGTGTGGGCCTGATCCTGCCCCGTCGTGCCATCGAGCAGGCCAACTCCCCTGACTTGGTGCCGGTCAAAAAGAACGAACTCAAGCCTGGCGACTTGGTGTTCTTCAACACACTGCGGCACACTTTCTCGCACGTGGGCATCTACATCGGCGACGACAAGTTCATCCATTCGCCCCGTGCTGGCGGCGAAGTACGTGTGGAAGACATGCGCCAAAGTTATTGGCAGCAGCGCTTTGACGGAGCCCGCCGCGCCCCCACCATCAACGCGCGTCAACAGAACAACAACTGATCGGCCATCGATTGCTACCCCTGTTGAATGTAGGGGCAGGTTGTTCACGCAAAATGCGAGCCCATGAGCCAGCAGTTGCGTCCTGACTTCCCCAGCGTGATCGCCATCGCACCCATCCGCGATGCATTGTCGCTGCCTCAAGCAGGGGACTTTGTCCCGTCCACCTCGGGCCACGCACTCTTGGATCAATTGGGGCGCCCACTGCGTGATTTGCGCATTTCAGTCACGGATCGCTGCAACTTCCGGTGCGGCTACTGCATGCCACGTGAGGTCTTTGACAAGCATCACGCGTTCCTGCCCCAAACCCAGCTGCTGACCTTTGAGGAGATCACGCACGTTGCAGACGCGTTCGTGGGGTTGGGGGTACGAAAGCTGCGAATCACCGGGGGCGAGCCCCTGCTGCGCAAAGACATCGAGACGCTCATCCGTCAACTCGCAACGATTCGATGCGCCGATGGCGCCCCGCCTGAACTGGCGCTGACCACCAATGGCGCGCTTCTGACGAAGAAGGCCAAGCAACTTCGTGAAGCAGGCCTTCAGCGCCTCACTGTCAGTCTGGACGCGCTGGACGATGTGGTCTTCAAGCGCATGAGCGACACTGACCTCAACGTTCAGGCCGTCCTGGATGGTATTGCTGCAGCCCAGGCCGCTGGCTTTCCATCGATCAAGGTCAACACCGTCATTCAACGCGGCGTCAACGATCATCAAATTCTGCCCATCGCTCGACACTTTCATGGCACGGGTGTCGAAGTGCGCTTCATCGAGTTCATGGACGTTGGCAACACCAACCTCTGGGAAATGGATCGGGTACTGACCGCCGAGCAAATCCGCAATGCGTTGCATGCCGAGATGCCCCTCCAACTGCTCCCGCGCGACACCCACAGCACTGCGCAGCGATGGGCCTACGCGGATGGCGGCGGGCATGTCGGCTTCATCGCCAGTGTCACTCAACCGTTTTGCGGTGACTGTTCTCGCATGCGACTGTCAACCGACGGCAAATTGTTCACATGCTTGTTCGCTGGGCAAGGATACGATCTTCGTCATGCCATTCGAGACGAGCAACAGGCCAGCGAGCCATTGCGCCAGAAGATCGCCGCAGTTTGGCGGCAACGCCATGACCGCTACTCAGAACAACGTGATGCGCGGGGAGCCCCAAAGGTCGACGCACAGCCCAAGGTCGAAATGAGCTTCATCGGAGGTTAAGGCGTGGACGACAGACGATTGATCACCGGCTGCCTCCTGGCTGGCGGCGAAGGACGCCGCATGCAGGGCCAGGACAAGGGGCTCGTCGAACTCAAGCGCACCCCCCTCGCCAGCCATGCTTTGGCAAGACTGCTTCCCCAAGTGGGCACGGTCTTCATCAGCGCAAACCGCAATCAAGACCGTTACAGCGAGTTGCTGGCCAAGGCGCATGGGCACTTCGCACCAAAGCCAAGCACCTTTGCTGAAGACCCATCCGTGTTCCCAGACGATCCAGACCTCGGTGAAAAGGCAGGTCCTCTTGCTGGCATCGTCTCTGCATTGCGGCGCACGGAAACCGATTGGTTGATGGTGGTGCCATGCGATACCCCATACCTCCCCCCCGATTTGGTCTCCCGACTGTTTCAGGCCGGGACCCAAAGGAATGCGGACATCGTCGTGCCGAAAAGTGGATCTGGTGATCACTTTCACCAACACTGGGTGTGTGCATTGATGCACAAGAGGGTGTACCCTCAAACACTGACCGCTTTCGTGAAAGGCGAACGAAAAATCAGTCGATGGATCCAGTCGCAGAACTGGACAAGCGTATCCTTCGCCGACCCTGCGGATTTCGCGAATTTCAATACCCTGGAGACACTGAATGAGCCTGACTGACACATCCGTGCGCATTGCGCGGATCGCGCCGGCAGACTTGAGTGCCTACAAAACGCTTCGGGATCAAGGCCTGCGCCAATATCCGGATGCTTTTGACTCAGACTTCGATAGTGAACAAGCCCGCCCACCCGAGAGCTACCTCGGCCGCCTGGGGTTGGGTGAGCCTTTGGGCGGAACCTTCCTGATCGGCGCATGGGTCGACCGCGAACTGGTCGGCATGGTCGGCCTGGAGCGCCAGTCCTTGCAAAAGCTGCGGCATACCGCCGAGCTCAACAGCATGATGGTTCACCCCAAACACACGGGGCAAGGCATCGGCATCATGTTGATCAATGCCGCGATCGCAGAAGCCCGTCATGCCATTGGCTTGGAGCAAATCATTTTGCGCGTCAGCACTTCCAGCGAATCAGCGATTCACTTGTACGAACGCGCTGGCTTCAAGGGTTGTGGTGTGCTGCCTCACGCCATCAAGGTGGTCGATGCACCGGGACAAGCCCGGTACTTCGACAAACTCACCATGGTCTTGATTCTCTGAGGCTGCGTTTCAGCGAGCCTCTTCAGCGCCACGATTGGCCAATGCGTCCGCCCGTTCGTTACCGGGATCGCCGGCATGCCCCTTGACCCATCGCCAGTCGATGTCATGCTGGGCGGCCAATTGGTCAAGCTTCAGCCACAGGTCGGCATTCTTGACCGGCTTGTTGTCTGCTGTTTTCCAGCCTCGACGCTTCCACCCTGAAATCCACTCGGTGATCCCCTTGCGGACGTACTCGCTGTCGGTGTAAATCACGATACGGCAGCGGCGCTTGAGTGCAGAGAGCGCCTCGATGACGGCGGTCAACTCCATGCGGTTATTGGTGGTCACCAGTTCGCCGCCCCACATTTCCTTCTCGTGTGCGCCACTGACCATCCACACCCCCCAGCCACCTCGACCAGGGTTTCCTTTACACGCGCCATCGGTGTACATCACAACGGCGGGTTGTACTGACTCAGTCATCCAATTTGATCCTGTTGCACATGCCTCTGCGCCACCACAGCCGGAGCTGCCGACGACGCGACACGTGTCCGTTTCACTTTACCAATCAATCTCAAGCCTCGAGCACGCTTGACTGCGACCACACAGTACACAGCACCCAGCACAGGCCACCATCTCGCCCCTGCACGCTCCAACCACCTCAACCGCCCCCAAGCGCGGTCTGTCGGCACCATGGGGCGATAGCAACCAAAGCACCCGGACTCCACATCCAGATTCAATAGTCTCAGCCAGTCTCTCAGCCGCCAATAGCTGATGAACTCACCTTGAGGCAAAACCGTTGCCGACTTCACCCCCCAGCGCCCCAATCCCTGCCAGAGCCCCCAAAGGCTGAAGGGATTGAAGCCAATGATGACCACCCTGCCCTCTGGCACCAGCACACGCTCCACCTCACGCAGCACGGCATGGGGATCGTGCGCAAGTTCCAGCGCATGAGGCAACACCACCAAATCCAGGCTGTGATTGGGATACGGCAGCGCCCCAAAATCACAGTACAGCGCCGCTGCGTTCGTTGACAAATCACCCGGGTGATAACTGCCGTCCAGCAAACGCCACTGATGCGGCATGCGGTTGGCACGCAAACCATCCAATTCAGGCAGGCCCAATTGCACGGCATGGAAGCCAAAGATGTCTGCGACGAGACGATCAATTTGATCCTGCTCCCAATCCAGCAAGGCTTTGCCTGAAGGCAAAGCCAGCCAAGGGTGCAACTCTATAATTGGATCGACCTTGCTCATGAACCTCACAGCCCTACCAGCCTTCACTGACAACTACATCTGGATGCTCGACGACGGTCAACAAGCCCTCGTTGTAGATCCCGGTGACGCTGCGCCTGTACGAGATGCTCTTCAGCGCATGGGCTTGACGCTGACCGCCATTCTAGTGACCCATCGGCACGCAGATCATGTCGGCGGCATCTCTTCGCTTCAGAATGGCCGAATTCCGGTCTACGGGCCTTTGAGCACGGCGATTCCCCAAGTGACCCACGTCGTTTCCGACGGAGATCACGTCAGGTGGGCCAACAGGGTGTTCCAGGTGCTGGCCACGCCGGGCCACACCGACGAGCATCTCAGCTATTTCTGGCAGGATCAGACTAATCCTGTCAACGAAGTGCCGCTGATCTTCGTTGGGGATACACTGTTCAGTGCCGGTTGTGGCAGGGTTTTTGATGGCCGCATCGATCAGCTGTACAACAGCTTGATGCGGATTTCAGCCTTGCCAGACGCTACCCGCGTTTGCGCCGCACATGAGTACACGACCGGAAATCTGAGATTTTCTCAGACTGTCGAACCTCTCAATCCAGAGGTGGCACAAGCCTTGCAACGTTGTATCGCGTTGCGTGAGGAGGGCCGCCCGACCTTGCCGAGCTCTATTGCAAGAGAGCGGCTGATCAATCCGTTTTTGCGCTGCACCCAGCCCACAGTGCTGGCCAGCGTCCACGCACACGGTTGCGAGAACACCCGCCCTGAGGCAGTGTTCGAAGCCCTGCGTACCTGGAAAAACAACTTCTGATGATGCTGACGAAACACCCTGCCCCACGCACCCTGCTGTTGAGCGCATCAACTGTCTTCACGCTGCTGCTTTCTGCCTGCGGCACCACACCACTGCCAGCTCAGCAAGGCCGCGCAGGCATCGATGTCGACAAGCTGCTCGCCGCAGGCAACACGCCCCGTGGCGACGTCGTTTCGCGTGGCGCAACGCGTCAGGATCCCTCATCGGGCTTGCAGGTGGAACTGAGCCCAGCGACGCTGCTGGCACGAACCAGCGCGGTCGGTGACTCAGCGGACAGCACGACTCCAGGTGAAGCCATTGGCGCCCCCACCGATCCGCTTCGTCCAGAGGCCACCATCAATCTGGACGATGCAAGCGCGACCCAAGACCTGTGGGGCCGCATTCGCAAAGGGTACACACTCCCCGAGTTGGACAGCCCTTTGGTGGCCGACCATGAGCGTTGGTATACCAGCCGACCGGATTATGTGCAGCGCATGACACAGCGCGGTAGCCGATACCTCTTCCATGTCGTTGAAGAGATCAGCCGCCGTAACATGCCCACGGAGTTGGCACTCCTGCCATTCATCGAAAGCGCCTTCAATCCTCAGGCCATGTCCTCGGCACGTGCCTCTGGCATGTGGCAGTTCATGCCGGCAACAGGCAAGGATTTCGAGCTCAAACAAAACTTGTTCCGGGACGATCGACGGGACGTTCTGGCCTCCACGCGTGCAGCGCTGGATTACCTCCAGCGGCTCAATCGCATGTTTGGCGACTGGCATCTGGCGCTCGCCGCCTACAACTGGGGCGAGGGCAATGTTCAGCGCGCGATCAAGCGTAATCAGCAACAGGGGCTGCCCACTGATTACCTCAGCCTGAACATGCCACCGGAGACACGCAACTATGTTCCCAAGTTGCATGCCGTTCGCAACATCATTGCTCGCCCTGAGGCTTATGGGCTCACGCTGACCCCGGTTGAAAATCACCCGTATTTCGTCAGTGTCCCCATTCAGCGCGATATCGATGTGGCGCTGGCCACGCGTTTGGCAGGCCTGCCAGTCGATGAGTTCAAGGCACTGAACCCCTCTCAGAACAAGCCCGTGATTCTGGCAGCCGGTACCCCCCAGCTCCTGCTGCCCTACAACAATGCCAACTTGTTTGTTCACAACCTGACCGGCCACAATGGCACGTTGGCCAGTTGGACGGCATGGCAAGTCCCCAAGACCATGCACCCATCAGACGTCGCGAAGCGGGTGGGCATGTCAGAAGCGCAACTGCGAGAGATCAATCACATCCCGCCAAAGATGCTGGTGAAGGCTGGCTCCACCTTGCTGGTGCCGCGGTCACAGCACAAGGAGGAGGACGTGTCCGTTGCCTTGGCAGACAACGCGATGATGGCGCTTGCGCCGGATGTACCGCCCCTGCGCCGTATGACGCTGAAAGCAGGCAAGCGGGACACGGTCAAGTCGATCGCACAACGCTACGGTGTGTCACCTCAGCAATTGGCGCAGTGGAACAAGGTCGGCTCGTCCGCATCCTTCCAGCGCGGCCAGACCGTTGTGGTCTTCGTCGCCAATAAAGCAAATGGCAAAGTGGTCGCATCGAAGGACGGCACGAAAGACGCCAAGGGACGTCGTGCTGAAGAGCGCAGAGGCCCCGCCAAAACCGCGCGCGTGGTGGCCAGTGTGAGTCGCTCGGCTACCCAGAAATCAGCCGCCAAAACGCGAAACGCGCCAGCGGCGCGTTCCAGTCGAGTTCGGGTGGCCAGCGCCCGCTGACGCTGCAGGTCAGCTTGGCGGGCTCCGTGTTCAGCCCGCCAACGCCATGATGGCGACACACAGGCCAAAGCCCAAGGCCCACACCAAGCTGCGAACAACAGCGATATCCATCAGGTACATCGCCACGTAAACCACTCGCGCCACCACAAAGCCAATGGCCAGGTGATGGGGCCCAGCCGGGATAAGGGCAGAAATAGCACATAAGCGAAAAAGTAATTAAGAAAGCCTTGCTTATGCCCTACAAGTCGCGCCCCCCATCCCATTTGATCTTGTGCACCGCCTGTGTGGCGTCGTGACGTGCGTCATGC
>NZ_JBLIZW010000045.1:0-32468 GCF_048860245.1 Aquabacterium sp.
AGCAATACCTGAAGGACGCGGGCGCCTTGGACGAGTACCTGATGAAGGTGGCACTGGATGGTGCCGCGGTGGAGCCCGGTGAGGGCAAGCCTGCGATCAGCGGCGACGCACTGCAAGGTCTGGCCGCAGCCTATGTGAAGGCCAACAGCGTGGTGGAACGCCTGGGCAACTGGATGGACGTGGAAGCCCTGCGCGCCATTGCCAACGGCCTGACCCTGGATCTGGATTCGGCCGAAGCGGCACAAGCCAGTGCCGCGGCCTTGAAGGCTGCGCTGCACAACGCCGAAGTCACGGCCGAGCTGGACGTGCGCACCGACAAGCAGGTGCTGCGCATCAGCCGCATCTTCCACGGCAACACCAAGTACAGCATCATCAATGCCGACTTTGTGCATGGCGCCGACTACGAAGTGCTGGCCGAGGCCGGTACGACCTTCAAGGGTCTGTTGACCGGTGAGGCCCTGGTGCGTCGCGGTGAGGGCGAAAAGGCCAAAGAAGCCAAGGTGGGCGATTTCCGCACCGCCATGGCCTGGTTACTGCAACAAGCCGAAAGCTCGGTGGGCCGCCAGCGCTACAAGGGCTTGGGCGAAATGAACCCCGAGCAGCTGTGGGAAACCACGATGGATCCGAACGTGCGCCGCTTGCTGCGCGTGCAGATTGAGGACGCCATCGAAGCCGACCGCGTATTCACCATGCTGATGGGCGATGAGGTGGAGCCGCGCCGCGACTTCATCGAGACGAATGCGCTGCGGGCGACGAACATCGACGCTTGATGCGGTTGAGGTTCTCGCAAGTATTCCCTGTACTTGCAGATTGCTGATGAATGAACGCCTGGCAAAGCCAGGCGTTTTGTTTTTTGCCGTTGGTAGCGAATTGGGTTGTGCGTGACCTTTTGGTGTCCATCTGCAGGCCATCACAAATGGAGGTGTCAGCCCGGTTCTCTGCGGTAGGAGCAGGTCATCACTTGGTATGCTTTATTTGCTATCAGATCGATAGATCTAATTGGATTGCTCTATTCGAACGCGTTTCCTAAACTGCTTTTCAGCACCCCCGCTGACTGACACAGGAGACGCTCATGACCACCGAATCGAAGTGCCCCTTCCACGCGGCCAACCCTCAGACCCGCGTGGCCGCCGCGCCCACCAACCGCACCTGGTGGCCGGAGCAGCTGAACCTCAACATCCTTCATCAGCACTCGCCCAAAGCGAATCCTTTGGGTGAAAACTTCAACTACGCCGAGGCGTTCAAGTCGCTCGACCTGGACGCCGTCGTCAAGGACCTGCATGCCCTGATGACCGACTCGCAAGACTGGTGGCCCGCTGACTGGGGCCACTACGGCGGCTTGTTCATCCGCATGGCCTGGCACTCGGCCGGGACTTACCGCGTGGCCGATGGCCGTGGCGGTGCTGGCGAAGGCGCACAGCGCTTTGCCCCGCTCAACAGTTGGCCTGACAACGGCAACCTCGACAAAGCACGCCGCCTGCTGTGGCCCATCAAGCAAAAGTACGGCAACAACATCTCTTGGGCCGACTTGATGATCTTGGCCGGCAACGTGGCGCTGGACAACATGGGCTTGAAGACCTTCGGCTTTGCCGGTGGCCGTGAAGACATCTGGGAGCCTGGCGAAGACACCTACTGGGGGCCCGAGACCAAGTGGCTCGCCAGCAGCAAGGAGGCCAACAGCCGTTACAAGGGCGAGCGCGAACTCGACAACCCCTTGGCCGCCGTGCAGATGGGCCTGATCTACGTGAACCCCGAAGGGCCGGATGGCAACCCCGATCCCGTGGCTTCGGGCCGTGATGTGCGCGAAACCTTTGCCCGCATGGCCATGAATGACGAAGAAACCGTGGCCTTGGTGGCTGGCGGTCACACCTTCGGCAAGGCGCACGGTGCGGGTGACCCAGCGTTGGTCGGTCCTGAACCTGAAGCCGCACCGGTAGAAGCCATGGGCTTTGGCTGGATCAACCAGTTCGGCACTGGCAAGGGCGTGCACACCACCACCAGCGGCATTGAAGGTGCGTGGAAGCCCAACCCCACGAAGTGGGACAACGGCTACTTCGACATGCTGTTCGGCTACGAGTGGGAGCTGACCAAGAGCCCGGCCGGCGCCCACCAATGGACGCCCAAGGACTGCAAGCCCGAGCACATGATCCCGGACGCGCACGATCCGAGCAAGAAGCACCCGCCGATGATGACCACGGCCGACCTCTCGCTGCGCTTTGATCCCGCATACGAAAAGATTTCGCGCCGCTACCACGCCAACCCGGCCGAGTTTGCCGATGCCTTCGCTCGCGCCTGGTTCAAGCTGACCCATCGCGACATGGGTCCGCGCGCCCGCTATCTCGGCAAGCTCGTGCCGGCCGAGGTGCTCACGTGGCAAGACCCGGTGCCCGCCGTGGACCACCCGGTGATTGACGCGCAAGACGTGGCCACCTTGAAGGCGCAGGTGCTGGCCTCGGGCTTGACCGTGTCGCAACTGGTGAACACGGCTTGGGCTTCGGCTGCCAGCTTCCGCGGCAGCGACAAGCGTGGGGGGGCCAATGGGGCACGCATCCGCCTGGCACCGCAAAAGAACTGGGCCGTGAACAACCCGGCAGAACTCGACAAGGTGCTGGCCCAGCTCACGGCCATCCAGCAGGCCTTCAACGCTGCACAAACGGGTGGCAAGAAGGTGTCGCTGGCAGACTTGATCGTGTTGGCAGGTGGTGCGGCCATTGAAGCCGCCGCGCAGAAGGCGGGTCACACTGTGACCGTGCCATTCACGCCGGGCCGCACCGATGCGACGCCAGAGCAGACCGATGTCGAATCGCTTGCGGTGCTGGAGCCGCGCGCCGATGGCTTCCGCAACTACGTGGCTCCGGACATGGCGTCGTATGCCGCCGAGATGTTGATCGACAAGGCCCAGTTGCTCAACTTGACAGGCCCCGAGATGACCGTGCTGGTGGGTGGTTTGCGCGCCTTGAATGCCAACACCGCTGGCAGCCAGCATGGCGTGTTCACCCAACGCCCTGGCACGTTGAGCAACGACTTCTTCGTCAATGTGCTCGACATGCGCACGGCATGGCAGCGCTCAGCGGCCGATGCCAATGTGCTGGAAGGCCGTGATCGCAAGACGGGCGCCGTGAAGTGGACGGCCACCGTGGTGGACTTGATCTTCGGTTCGAATGCCCAGTTGCGGGCCTTGGCAGAGGTCTATGCCCAGGACGATGGGCAGGCCAAGATGGTCCGTGACTTTGTGGCGGCGTGGCACAAGGTGATGGAGCTGGATCGCTTTGATCTGAAGAAGTGAGTCCGGGTCAGGGCGTGTACGCCACCACCCCGTAAGCCGATCCCATGGCCGTGCCCTGACGCACCACATACACGGTGCGGCCGATGAAGAAGGGGAAGCCGAGGTCGAAGGTGGGGTCCACATCGGTGGTGCTGCCGGTGACGGGCCCTGCCAGTCCCACGATGACGGCGGTGGAGCCGAGCTGGCCCATCAGCGCATCAATGTTGTTGAGTGCCATGCTGAAGGTGCTGCTGTGGCCATTGCCATCGGCATTCGTGGCGGTGATCGTGACGGCAGACGTGGGGCAATAAAAGCCGGTGTTGTACGTGCAGTTGCCAATGCCGGCGGTTGAGTCGAAGAACAGGGCGTTGGAGCCGCTGTCAATGAAGCCGGAACTGTAGGTCTGGCCGTTGTAGCTGATGGTGAACTGCCCGTATTGATTCAGGACCAGTTGCGTCGCTGCGTCTGGCAGGCTCGGGACGCCAAAGGTCAAGGTGCCTTGCAGCTTGGCGGCCGTGACGCCCGACACCGTCGGCATGGTGAGGCTCACGCCGTTTGCATAGGCGCTGCTGAAATACAAACCCAGATGACCGGGTTGGTTGGTGAGCGGCACGGCCACCGATGTGCAGGCACCGATCGCCGTGCAGGTGAAATACTGGTTGTTGGCCGTGGCGGTGTCACAGCCATCGCAATCACGATCGAAGGTGGACAAGCCCAGGATGGCATTGGCACCCATCTCGCTGACGCTGTTCATGTTGCCATTGGCGTTGCTGCCCGAGCAGGATGCGGGAACGTGCGGGAAGGCTCCGCCACCTGCCCCGCCCAGTGAGGGGTTGGCAGAAGAGTAGCCCAGCATGTGGATGGGGACGCTGCGTGCGACCATGCCTCCCACATAGACATCGGCCTTGTTGAGCGACCCCCAGGTCCATCCCGATACGTATTGATAGCACTCGGCGATGGGCTTGCTGCCTGCACTGGTCTTGACGGCGGGCAGGGGCAAGCTCTGGGTGCCAAGCGCTTCGACGGCGACCCGCAAACCCGTTGAGCCGGTGTCGACCAGCACATGGTCGACGGTCACGCATTGGGTGGTGCTGCCCGGCACACACAAGGTGACGGTGACGTAAGGCTCGTTGACGACGTTGACCTGTGCGGGATCCGGCCCGTTGTCGACGCAAACGGGCACGACGTTGGGTGAGGCGGCATCTGCGGCTGCGCACTCGCTGACATCCTGCACGGTGAAGCCGCTGATGTCGGTGCTGCTGTTGGAGCCGTGGGCCGTGTTGACCGTGGTGGTGGCCGGCGAGCTGCCGCCCCCGCCGCCTCCGCAAGCGGACAGGGACAAGAGGATGATCAACCCGCTGATGATCTGGCGGATCTGGGCGCGTGACATGGCTTCTCCAACACGGTGCGATGTGCCATTTTGAAGCGAAGCGACACCGTTGGTGTGGGCTTCGTCAATCTGGGCGCACTAAGATGCGGGCCATGAAGTTGACCTACCTTTTCATCGCGATTCTCGCCAGCAGCACGCTGGGCATGTTGTCCACCCACAAGGGTTTGCGCACCGTCACGGCGGCACTGTCAGCAGGGTGCGCCATTTATGGGTTGGCGAAGTTGCTGGGGTGAACTTCTGCCCTGTTTCCTGACTCATCCTGAGACCCCCTCTTTGAAAGGATGTTCTGGATGACCCAAAGTGTGCCGCTGATCTCGACGATTGCTTCTGGTTTGGGCCTGGCCCTGGTGCTGGGTTACGTGGCAACGCGGGCGAAGCTGCCGTCCCTGGTGGGCTATCTGGTGGCTGGGGTGTTGATTGGCCCGTTCACGCCGGGCTTTGTGGCCGACACGGCGATTGCCGGTGAGCTGGCTGAAATCGGCGTGATGTTGTTGATGTTCGGCGTGGGCCTGCACTTTTCGCTGGACGATTTGCTGCAGGTGCGCAAGATTGCCGTACCCGGTGCGATCTTGCAGATTGTGGTGGCCACGGCGATGGGGGCTGGACTGGCCTGGTGGTGGGGCTGGGGGCTGGCCGGTTCCGTGGTGTTTGGCCTGGCCTTGTCGGTGGCCAGCACGGTGGTGCTGTTGCGGACCTTGGAGACCCACGGCACGCTGGATTCGCTCAATGGCCGCATTGCGGTGGGCTGGCTGATTGTGGAAGACCTGGCCATGGTGCTGGTGTTGGTGCTCTTGCCTGCACTGGCCGCGGTCTTGGGCGGTGAGGCTGGGCCAGCCGGACCCACCAGCATGTGGCCGACCCTGGGATGGACCTTGGTCAAGGTGTCAGCCTTCATCGCTTTGATGATGGTGGTGGGGCGCCGTGTGATGCCCAAGCTCTTGTGGCTGGTGGCGCGCACGGGTTCGCGCGAGTTGTTCACCTTGAGCGTGGTGGCGGCGGCCTTGAGCATTGCCTATGCTGCGACGACCTTGTTTGGGGTGTCGTTTGCCCTGGGCGCCTTCTTTGCGGGCATGGTGATGCGCGAGTCGGAGTTCAGCCACCGTGCCGCTGAAGAGTCCCTGCCCTTGCGCGAAGCCTTTGCCGTGCTGTTCTTCGTGTCGGTGGGCATGTTGTTTGACCCGATGGTGCTGGTGCAGCAGCCTTTGCAGGTGCTGGCCGTGGTGGGCGTGATCGTGCTGGGCAAGTCGTGGGTGGCGGCCATGCTGGTGCTGGCGCTGCGCTATCCCTTGAACACGGCCCTCACCGTTGCCGCCAGCCTGGCCCAGATTGGCGAGTTCTCGTTCATTCTGGCGGGCCTGGGGGTGAGCCTGAAGCTCTTGCCCGCCGAGGGGCAGAGCCTGATCCTGGCGGGGGCCTTGATCTCGATTGCCATCAATCCACTGGTGTTTGCGGCCATGAAGCCTTTGCAAAGCTGGTGGACGGCGCGCTCGCCATTGGCACGGCATCTGGAGCGTCCCGCCGACCCCTTGGCCGAATTGCCCCCGGCCACGCCCGGCAAGTACCTGTCGGGGCAGGTCGTGCTGGTGGGCTATGGCCGGGTGGGCCGTCGCATTGCCGCCGAGCTGACGAGCCATGACATTCCCTTTGTGGTGGTGGAGCAGCACCGCGACACCGTGGAGGGCTTGCGCGTTGCCGGCCAGGCGGCGGTGTCCGGGGATGCAGCCGATCCGGCGGTTCTGATTCAGGGGCACATTGCGCAGGCGGCCATGCTGGTGGTGGCCACGCCCGATACGCTGGATGTGCGGCAGATGATGGCCACCGCCCGTGCGCTCAATCCTGGCATCCAGATTGTGGTGCGCACCCACAACGAAGAAGAGGCCGCCTTGTTGGCCGAAGAGGGCAGCGGGACCATCTTCTTTGGTGAAGCCGAGTTGGCGCGCGGCATGGGACGTCATGTGCTCACCCAGTTTGGGAAAGCATCGTCAGACGCCACGATGGCTTGAATCTTGCGATCTGTCCGGGCTCATAAGTAGCAGGCACCGCCTCGGTGCGCTGTGGGTCCTGGGCGCCATCTGGCAGCGCCCGAGCAGTATTGGGATCGCAGATGAGCTGGACAGGTTCGCACAACAACAGGGGAGAACACCTCCCCTCGTTCTTTCAACACCATGGCGTGATGGCGCCGGGCATTCGGGCGTTTCGGCGCATGGGCTTTCCGGCCAAGTCCATGTGGGTGTCGCTGGCCTTCATGCTGCCGATTGTGGTGCTGATGGCGTCACTGTGGATGTCGGCCACGCAGAACATCGAGTTTTCGGCCAAAGAGCGCCTGGGGGTGGTGTATGGCCGCACCCTGATGGCCGTGCTCGATGCGGCGCAGAACCGGCGGCGTGCGGCCACGGCACAGGCGGCGGATCTGGCCGAGGCACAGAGTCGTGTTCAGACGGCACTTCAGTCGGTGTCGAATGTGCAGCAAGCCTTGATCCGGGACTTGCCAGGTACGCTCAAGGCCTTGCAGCAGGTTCAGCGATTGCATGCGGACTTGCTGGACCAGCCGATCAAGGGCGACGCCAACCAGACATTTGCCGCACACACGGCCTTCATGGATGCGGTGCTGGCCTTGCTGCAGGATGTGACGGACCACTCGAACCTCACACTGGATCCGGATGTCGACACCTATTACCTGATGGATGCGGCGCTGTTCAAGCAGCCTCGCTTGATTGAGCAGATGGGCAAGATGCGTGGCTTGGGCAACAAGCTGATTGCCTCGGGTGGGAAGAGCATGGCCCAGCACGATCTGGTGTCGCGTGCCTACGCCTTTGCCATGGCGCATCAGGACGGGGCCGAACAGGCGCTCAAGCGGGCCATCGAGGCCGACCCCAGCATTGCGCAGGAAGTGGACGTGGGCGGCACCCAGGAAGCCAGTCAGCGCTTTCTGGCACTGGTGCTCCAACAGGTGCTGGCGCCCGTGCCGTCGGGAGATGCCAAAGCCTTTGTGGCGGCGGGCAACGAGGCGATCGCCCTGCACTACCAAAGCATTGATCGCATCCTGTCGGCGCTGGACAAGCGGCTGGCGGCACGGGTGGGCCACTTGCAGCACACCCTGTGGACGCAAGTGGGCATTGCGCTGGCGGGCATCACACTGGCCATCTACATGCTGGTGGCGTTTTACCGCGTGACCCAAGGCGGCATTGCCGAGGTGGCGCGCCAACTCACCGAAATTTCGCAGGGCAACCTCACGCTCGATCCGCGTCCGTGGGGGCGCGACGAAGTGGCCGAGTTGATGAACACCCTGGCCGCCACCCTGGGCGCCTTGCGTCGCATCGTCCACCAGGTGCGTGACAGCGCCGATGAAATCCAGACTGCCAGTCAGGAAGTGGCCATGGCCTCGATGGACCTGTCTCGGCGTACCGATGAGACGGCCGCTCAGTTGCAACGGACCTCGGCGGCCATGACGCACATTGGCGAAACGGTGCAGCAGTCAGCCCAGATGGCGTCTGGCGCATCGGACATCGTGGTGCTCAATGCCCAGGTGGCCGAGCAAGGCGGCGCCGAAGTCGAACAGGTGGTCAGCACCATGGCGCAGATCCGCACGTCATCGGCGCGCATCGGCGAGATCATTGGCACCATCGACAGCATTGCGTTTCAGACCAACATCCTCGCGCTCAACGCGGCAGTCGAAGCCGCTCGTGCGGGGGAGCAAGGGCGGGGTTTTGCCGTGGTGGCCAGCGAAGTGCGCGCCTTGGCGCAGCGCTCGGCCGAGGCGGCACGCGAGATCAAGGCGCTGATCGGCAACAGCGTGGACCATGTCGAGGAGGGCGCCACGGTGGTGGGCCAGGCGGGCGCCACCATTCGCCAGATCGTGGCGCATGCCACCCAGGTCCGGCAGTTGATCACCGAGATTGGCGATGGCACACGCACGCAGGCCAGTCGCGTGAGCGCGGTGGGGCAGGCGGTGTCGCAACTGGATGCCATGACCCAGCAAAACGCCACCCTGGTCGAGCAGACGGCCGCCGCCGCCGCCTCGTTGAACGACAACGCCTTGCGCCTCAACGAGGAGATGGCGTTTTTCAGGCTTTGATGGCGCTTTGCTGCACGCGCTCGGTGTGCGCATCGATGCAGGCGAGCAGCGCATCGACATTCAGAGGCTTGGTCAGGTAGCCGCTGAAGCCGCTTTCCCGCGCCTTGTGGATCTGGTCCGGCATGGCATCCGCTGAAAACGCCACACGCGGGATGTGGCTCAACTGGGGATCCTGTTGCAGCAGGTCTGCCAGTTCGAAGCCCGTCATGTCGCCCAGGTGCATGTCGAGCAGGAACAAGTCGGGGCGGATGGCGCGAGCCATGGCGAGTGCATCGGTGCCGTTCGAGGCAATGTGCAGCTTGGCCTTGGGCCGCAGGCGCAGCACCTGTCGAACGAGCTCGATGTTGACCTCGTTGTCTTCCGCGTAGAGCACCGTCAGCTCGGCTTCACCATGTGGTCCGCTGTCCTGGGCCTGAGGCGCGGGCGATGATGAGGCCGAGTCGGGCTGTTCTGCCACGGCAGCAGCCGGGGCCCACGCGATGAAGGTGGCGCCTCGACCGGGTGGACTGCGGACTTCGAGTCGGCCGTTCATGGCCTCCATCAGCTTGCGCACGATGACCAGTCCGATGCCGGTGCCCTCGACGCCCGTGCGTTCGGCGCCCAGGCGGTTGAAGGGCTCGAACAGATGTGCCTGTTGCTCGGCGCTCAGGCCAGGTCCGGTGTCTTCGATGGCGATGGCCACCTGATCACCATCGCGCCAGATGCGCGGGATGACATGGCCCTTCGGACGGTTGTACTTGATGGCGTTGCTCAGCAGATTGACCAGCACCTGACGCAAGCGCATCGGGTCGATGCGAATGGCCGCATCGCTGCTGATTTGTGCCGGGCAGATGGCGATACCGCTCTTGCTGGCCAGAGGGCCCACCAGGTGACAGGCTTCGGACAACAGGGCGGACGGACGACAGGTGTCGGTGGACAGTGGCAGGTTGCCCGCCTCGATGCGAGACAGGTCGAGCACGTCACTGATGATGCCCAGCAGGTGTGAGCCCGCGTTTTCGATGAGCTTGACGTTTTGAAGCTGGTCGGCATTGAGGTGACCGGCCGAGCTCAGGCGCAGCAACTGGGCAAAGCCGATGACGGCATTGAGGGGCGTGCGCAGCTCGTGGCTGACGCGCGAGAGGAATTCGTTCTTGGCCCGGTTGGCATCTTCGGCCACCTGGGCGGCCATGCGGGCTTCGAGCAAGGCCTTCTTGTCGGTGAGGTCGGCGGTGTGGCCGTACCAGACCACATTGCCGTCTTCCTCGGTCACGGGAATGGCGTGTCCGCCGTAGACGCGCAGGCCTTTGCTGGGCAGGATCACCCGGTACTCAAAGTCCACCGGACGCAATTTGGCGCCAGGCTTGGGGGCTTGAGCCAGCCTCTGAGCGTAGGCCAGATCGTCCGGGTGCACGCGGCTGTGGTGGGCGTAGTAATCCCGCTCCATCAGCTCGTGTGGTAGCTCGAACATTTCGATGGCGCGGTCGCTGATGTACTGGAAACGGGCGCGGCCATGGGCATCGAACCCGATTTTGTGGATGAGGCCGGGCACGAACTTGCCCATGCTGCTGAGCAGGGCCTCGCGTTCGCGCAGCGCGTGTTCAGCGGCCTTGCGCTCGGTGATGTCTTCGACGGTGGCGACGAAATACAGCGGGTTGCCCAGTTCGTCGCGGGCCAGCGCGGTGGTCACCTGGGCCCAGACGGTGGAGCCATCCGGACGCTTGTAGCGCTTCTCGCGGCGGTATTGCTGGCGCTTGCCGGACAGCAGGTCGGCGGTCGCGCAGGTGTCTCCGTTGATGTCGTCAGGGTGCGTGATGTCCAGCGCACGCAAGGTGAGCAAGGTGTGGACGGGGTAGCCGAGGGTGCGGCACAGACTGTCGTTGACCTCCATGAAATGGCCATGGAGATCGATCAGGGCCTGACCGGGTGCTGACAGCGTGAAGGCAGCCCGGTAGCGGGCCACTTGTGCACGCAGTTGTGCCAGCTCGGTGGCCGGGCTCGCGCCAGCAGCAAGGGCCTGATCTTGAGGGAAAGCGGAATCCATCAGGCCATCTTAAGTTTTCGGACACGCCCTCACAACGCGTGGTGTCACCAGTGTCGTGCACCCCGAACGTGCAAAAGTGACGTTATGTCAGGCTTTGCATGAAACGTGAGAGCCTTGTCATGCCCTCTTCCAGGTCGTCACGTGAAGCGGCATACGACAAACGAACATGCGTGGCGCCGGCTTGGGGGCCAAAGTCGTGCCCGGGGGTCAGCGCCACATGGGCCTCTTGCAGCGCGCGTTGGCAAAAGCGCATGGCGTCCATGCCGGTGGTGCTGACGTCGATGTAGACGTAGAAGGCGCCATCGGGCAGCACCGGCACGCTCAGCCCTGCCTGGGCGAGGCCTTCGAGCACCAGCGCACGGCGCGCGGCGAACTCGGCACGGCGCGCCTCGCACACGGCGATGGCTTCGGGCGTGAAGCAGGCCAGCGCGGCCAGTTGCGCCGGGGTGGAGGCGCAGATGTAGTAGTTCTGCGCCAGGCGCTCCACCACGGGCACCATGGCGTCGGGCACGATGGCCCAGCCCAGGCGCCAGCCCGTCATGCCGAAGTACTTGGAAAAGCTGTTGATGACGATGGCATCCGGGTCCACTGCCAGCACGCTCTGGGCGGGACGGCCCTGTGCATCGGCATCGCTGAGGTTGAGGTAAATCTCGTCGACGATGCGCCAGGCATTGTGGCGTCGGGCCCAGTCACAGATGGCCGCCAGTTCATCGGCGGGGACCGAGGTGCCAGTGGGGTTGGAGGGGGTGGCCAGCATCAGGCCGGTGGTGCGATCGGACCAGTGCCGTTGCACCGTGGCCAGATCCAGCTGGAATCGGGTGGTGGCGTCGGTCGGGACCAGTCGCACTTCGGCTCCGAAGCCGTGCAGGAACTGCCGGTTGCAGGGGTAGGACGGGTCCCCCACCAGCACGTCATCGCCCGGATTCACCAAGGCGGCGGTGACCAGCAGCAAGGCGGCAGATGCCCCGGCCGTGACCACCACGCGATGGGGTGACAGGGTCAAACCATGCGCCGTCTGGTAGAAACCGGCAATGGCTTCTCGCAGTGCGGGCAGACCCAGTGCCCCGGTGTACGGAAAGGCCGCTTGCGCGGTGACGCGTTGCAGCTCGCTCAGGACGGCAGGCGGTGCGCCGAAATCGGGCTCACCCAGATTGAGCTTGATGACACGATGGCCAGCGGCCTCCTGTGCGGCGGCGTGCTTGCCGAACTCCATCGCCAGGAACGGCGAGATCGACTGTGCGCGTTGGGAGAAGTGCATGGCTCGGAGTGTGCCACTGCCCTCCTCTCGCGGCGCGGATGGTGCGGCGCTCAGCTCACCCGGTTGCGACCGTGCTTGTGGCCGAACTGCGGGGTTTGGCGCACGGCACGGTACATGTGCTGGTCCGTCACGCCGATGCCCTTGAGGAACTCGTCGCGCAACTGCAGGACCGAGTCGATGTTGTCGTCGGAGGCTTCAATGAGGTAGCCCTCAATGCGCTGCAATTCTTCGATCTGGCTTTCCGAGAAGGTGGGCTTGGCCCAGTCGGGCAGCATGGTGCAGGACACGAAGCCCCACGCCTTGGGCTGGTGATGCACGTCTTGTGAAAACAGCGACTGCGCCAGAGATTCCAGCACGCTGCTGTCGACATCCAGTGGGGTGCCATGTTCGATGACTTGCGCCGCCACGACGCGGGGCTCTGCCACGTCCATCACGACGCGCAGCAACACGGGCACGCCATAAGCATGCAAGGGATGCCGCCAGTGACCTTCGACCAGCTGGACAGGGGCGACCAGTTGTTCGCAGTCTGAAGAGAGGTTGCCGAACCAGTTCATACGTCATCCTCCGGTAGAGCACCTGCAGCACAGGCTCATGTGACCATCATGCAGAAATTGGGCCAGTTTGGGCGTGGGGATTTCACGAAACACTCAGGCCGCGGGGTTTGTGCACAACAGTCATGCACGCGCCTTGAAAGCCTTGTATGCTGGCTCGTTCGCAAACAAAAAAGCCACCCGGCATGGCCAGGTGGCTTTTTGCTTGAGAAGCGTCTGAAGCGGCGGGGCGGCTTAGAACGACTTCACGACGGACAGCACGACGGAGGTCTTGCCACCGTCTTTGCCGTTACCCGTTGGCGCAAAATTCTTTTTGCTGGTGGCGACCACGGAGGCGCCGACCAACCAGCCCTTCATGTCTTGGGTCACGCCGACACGGTAGTCCGACACGCTGTTGGAAATCAAGCCTGCATCGGTGCCATTTTTGACGTATTGATAGCCGTAATGGGCATTGATGCCCAGGCCATTGCCCAAGTCATGGGCATAGCCCAGATCGACGTAGTAGTTGCCGTTGGTTTTGACTGGTGTGTCATCCCCCAAGCCGAAGAAGTTGGACAAACCGTAGGAGAACTTGGCGGAGAACTCACCATAGGCCGCACCGAAGTACAGCTCGGTCTGGTGCGCTTGCTTGGTCGAGCCGTTGCTGCCCGAAGGGTAGGCGTAGTAAATGCCACCCACGTCCAGGTTCACATCGCCCACGGCGTACTTGTAGCCACCGTAGAAGTCCATTTCCATGCTGGCGCCGCGGTAGAGGTTTTGCTCGACGTTGGAGTTCCAGTTGCCGACATACAGACCGGACGAATGGGCCAGGTCGAAGCCGCCTTGGAAGGCTGGGCGATAGTTGGTTTGGGTGAAGCCACGGAAGCGGTAGTCAGAGAACAGACCCGCGTTGCCGGTGAAGGTCCAATCGGACTTGGCTTCTTCGGCGCATGCCACGCCGATCGAGCCCAGGGACAGCACAGCCAGTACGACAGCCTTGATATTCATGAATAACTCCAGGAAGTGACAAAAACAGAGAGGAAGGAAAACTTGTGGCTTCCTCTCTCGCAGCTTCTGTGCCACCTCCGGCGATTCTGCTTGGCACTGCGGTGGTGCGTGTGTCACCCCTGTTGACGCCACTGCCCGGGTGTCATGCCCGTCCAGCGCTGGAAGGCTCGGTAAAACGGACTGAGTTCGGCAAAGCCCAGGCTGTGCGCCACGTCGAGCATGGGGCGGTCGGTGCCGCTGAGCTGTTGCAAGGCCCAGTCGCGTCGCACTTGATCGAGGATGTCAACGTAGCTGGTCTGGCAGGCTTGCAGGCGTCGCGCCAGGGTGCGTTCGGTGAGGCCGAAGGCCTGCGCCACGTCGACGCGGGTGGGCGGCGGTGGCCCCATGTGCGTGCTGATCCACTGGTAGACGGCTTGGTCGAAGGTTTGCCCCTGGGACAGGCTGTGGAGCTGCGCGGCCGCGTATTGCTCGTGCACCTGGGCCAATTGGGCGTTGGCCTGCGGCAAAGGGTGGTCCAGAACCCGGTTGGGAATGAGCAGGCCGCTGTAGGCCTGGCTGAATTCAACGGGGCAGGCAAACACCTGCCGGTAACCCGCCAGTGGGCCAATGCGCTCATGGCTGAAGCGCACGAGGCTGGGGCGGATGGGTTGATGGGTGATCCATTGCGTGGCGCTCACCACGGCGGCCAGCACGGCCTCGAGTTGATGGGGGCTGAAGGCCAGATCGCCTTGTCGCGGGTGATAGACCAGCCAGCTGGCATCGGCCCCGGCCAGCAACTGGAAGCGACCGCCGTCGGACACGAGAGACTGGTATTTCTGGATGACCGTGAGCGCCTGCCGCAGCGACGCCGCCGATTGCAGGATGAAGCTGACCACGTTGAAGCTGGCGGGCCCGACCAAGGAGCCGGCCTTCAGGCCAAAGCCAGGGTCGTGGGACAAGCGGGCGGCCGCCCGCCACAGCCGCGTGATGTGGTCAATCGGCCATCGTTCCCTCGTTAACTCCTCTTGTCGGATGCCGGCGGCTGCCAGTACCGTGGCGTCATCCAGACCTTGTCGGCGAGCCTCGCCCAAGACGGTCTGCACCCAGCTCATTGAAACGGTGGCCTGCAAAGTCAATTGCGTTGTCCTTGTTGGTCAATGGTTGGGGATGATAAGTCGATAACGTGGCAGCCACTTTGCTGAGTGAGGAAGGCGTCTCATGGCTTCGAGTTTGCGGACAGATGTGCTGGTGGTGGGCGGGGGCTTGGCGGGCATCGTCACGGCCCTGGAGTGCCTGCGTGCCGGGCAGCATGTGACGGTGGTGGACCGAGACACCCCCGAGCGCTTGGGCGGGCTGGCGCTGTGGGCCTTCGGGGGCATGGCCCTGGTGGGGACGCCCTTGCAAGCCCGCATGAAGATTCCGGACACGCCTGAACGTGCCCTGCAGGACTGGCTGCGCTTTGGTGAGTTGGCGGCCGATGACACCTGGCCGCGCCGCTGGGCCGAGTATTACGTGCAGCACTCGCGCACCGAGGTGTACGACTGGCTGGTGTCCCACGGACTCAAGTTCATGCCTGCGGTGAACTGGGTGGAGCGCGGGCGGTTCGGCAATGGCAACAGCGTGCCGCGTTATCACATCGTCTGGGGGACCTCGCGTGAGCTGACGCGCTGCATGATCGCGGCCATGCAGGGGGCCGATCGGGGCGGGCGTCTGCAAGTCTTGAGCGGCCATCGGGTGACAGCGTTGACCCGCACGGCGGGGGCCTTGTCAGGCGCCGTGGCCCGCAACGAGGCGACGGGGGCCGAGGTCCGCATCGATGCACCCGTGGTGGTGCTGGCCATGGGCGGCATCAATGGCTCGCATGCGCAAACCGTGGCGAACTGGCCTGCCCACCGGCCTCGTCCTTCGGCCATGCTCAATGGCGCCCACCCCTTTGCCGATGGCGCCCTGCACCACCTGGTGAAGGACGAATTGGGGGGACAGATCACCCATGCCGGCGAGATGTGGAACTATGCGGCGGGCATCCCGCATCCCCAGCCGCACTTTGACGGGCATGGCCTGTCGCTGATTCCGTGCAAGTCGGCGCTGTGGCTGGATCACACCGGGCGCCGCATCGGCCCCGAGCCCTTGGTGACGGGCTTTGACACCCATGAGTTGTGCCAGCGGGTGGCCGCGCAGGACCAGCCCTACACCTGGCAGTTGATGAACTGGCGGATCGCGTCCAAGGAGTTCGCCATCTCGGGGGCGGAGCACAACCCACGTGTACGGGACAAGCAGTTCGTGCGCTTTGTCTACGAGATGCTGACCAGCAACGATCGCCTCGTGCGCCAGATGCAGCACGAGAGCCCGCACTTCCTGGTGGACGACACGCTGGAAGGCTTGACCCGTCAGATGAACGCCCTCACGCAGCGCCTATACGGCACGCAGGATGTGCACCCTGCGGTGCTGCAAGCCACGGCCGATGCCTTCGACGCCAACTTTGCACACGGCAGCAAGCTGCACAACGACGATCAGATTCGTCGCATCCTGCATGCGCGCCAGTGGGGCCCGGACAAGCTGCGGACCTGTGCGCCCGCACCGCTGCAGATGAAGGGGGCGGGGCCGTACATCGCCATCCACATGCAGCTGATCACGCGCAAGAGCCTGGGGGGCTTGCAGACCGATTTGCAAAGCCGCGTGCTCGATCGCACGGGGCAGCCGGTATCGGGCCTGTACTGCGTGGGCGAGGCGGCGGGCTTTGGCGGCGGTGGGGCCAGCGGCAAGCGCTCGCTGGAAGGCACCTTCTTGCCGGGCTGCATCCTGACCGCGCGGGCTGCCGCACGGGACCTGGGCACTGCGCGATAAGGCCCGGCCATGCCCTCTTTGCGCTATCCCGCCACGGCGGCAGATTACCGAGACTTGGCCCGGCAGCGCTTGCCCGGCTTCTTGTTCGATTACCTCGACGGCGGTGCCACCGACGAGCAGACCTTGCAGGCCAATGTGGCCGACTGGGGCCAGGTGCTGTTGCGTCAGCGGGTGCTGGTGAATGTCGAGGGGGTGGACACCTCTGCCCATTTGGCCGGTCAGGCCTGCAGCATGCCGGTGGCCTTGGCCCCGGTGGGGCTGGCGGGCATGATGGCCCGTCGTGGCGAGGTGCAGGCGGCCCGCGCGGCCCAGGCGGTTGGCGTGCCGTTCACCTTGTCCACCGTGGGCATCTGTGCGCTGCAGGAAGTGATGCAGGCGGTGTCGCAGCCCGTGTGGTTTCAGCTGTACATGCTGCGCGACCGCGGCATTGTCCAAGCCCTGTTGCAGCGCGCTTGGGAGGCGGGGTGCCGGACCCTGATCTTCACGGTGGACCTGCCGCTGACAGGCATGCGCCACCGTGACACCCGCCATGGCTTGTCTGCCGGGGGGCTGAAAGCCAAAGCGATCAAGGCGCACGGCGTGCTGTCTCACCCGCAATGGCTGTGGGATGTGGCGGTACGCGGCCAACCGCTGAGTTTTGGCAACCTGAGCGACCAGGTCCCCGGTGCGCGTGACATGGATGCGTTCAAAGCCTGGGTGGACAGTCAGTTTGACCCCAGCGTGACGTGGGACGACATCGCCTGGCTGCGTGCGCAGTGGCCCGGCACCCTGGTGCTCAAGGGCATTCTGGATGTGGCCGATGCGCAGGCGGCTGTTCAGTCGGGCGTGGATGGGCTGATCGTGTCCAACCATGGCGGCCGCCAACTGGATGGGGTGATGTCCACCGCGGCCAAGCTGCCCGCCATCGTGCAGGCCGTGGGTGCCCAGACCGACGTGTGGGTGGACGGTGGCATCCGCAGCGGCGTGGACGTGTTCCGTGCGCTGGCGCTGGGTGCCAAAGGGGTGTTGATCGGGCGCCCCTGGATCTGGGCCCTGGCCGCCGCGGGCGAAGCCGGCGTGCATGACTTGTTGACGCGCTGGCAGCGTGAGTTGCTGCTGGCCATGACTTTGGCGGGGGTGCGGTCGGTGGCCGACATCCAGCCTTCACACCTGGAAACGAGGACCTCACCATGAACGGTGCACAAGCTTTGATGAAGACCCTGGTGGATGCCGGGATCCGTGTGTGTTTCAGCAACCCCGGGACGTCGGAGATGCACTTCGTGGCCGCGCTGGACAACGAGCCCAGCATGCGCGCGGTGCTGACGCTGTTTGAAGGCGTCGCCACCGGGGCGGCCGATGGCTATGCGCGCATGGCCGACAAGCCCGCAGCCACCCTGCTGCACCTGGGCTGCGGCCTGGGCAATGGCCTGGCCAACCTGCACAACGCACGCAAGGGCAAGGTGCCCATCGTCAACATCGTGGGCGACCATGCGACCTACCACGTTCAGTACGACGCGCAACTGCAGTCCGACATCGAAACCGTGGCGCGCAATGTGTCGAAGTGGGTGAAAACCTCGCAGAGCACCGAAACCCTGTGCCGGGATGCGGTTGATGCCGTGGTGGCGGCCATGGGCCCGGAAGGCCAGGTGGCGACCTTGATTCTGCCGGCCGATGTGTCGTGGGGTGAAGGCGGCATCCCGGCCAAATTGCCGGTGCTGCCCTCGCCGCCCAAGGCCAGTGATGACACGGTGGCCGCCATTGCCCGTGCCTTGCAAAGCGGCGGCAAGACCGCCATCTTGCTGGGTGGGCGCGCATTGCGTGAGCCAGCCTTGATGGCCGCAGGGCGCATTGCGGCCAAGACGGGGACCAAACTGTATGCCGAGGTGTTCCCGACCCGCATTGAGCGGGGCGCAGGCTTGCCGCATGTGGAGCGCATTGCTTATCTGGCCGAGCTGGCTTCTGTGCAACTGGCCGGGCTGGATCACCTGATTCTGGTCGATGCCAAGGCGCCGGTGTCCTTCTTTGCCTATCCCGGCAAGAAGAGCTACCTGGTGCCCGACGGCTGCCAGGTTCACACGCTGGCGGGCTTCCAGGACGATGCCGAAGGCAGCTTGCGCAAGCTCGTGCAACAGTTGGGGGCCGCATCCCTGTCGCCCGCCTTGCAAGAGGCGGTGCGCCCGGATCGTCCCCGTGGCAAGCTGACTGCTGAAAAGGTGTGCAAGGCTGTGGGCGCGCTGCTGCCTGAGAACGCCATCATCGTGGATGAGGCGCAAACCTCGGGCGTGATGCTGCCGAGCTTCACACGTGGGGCGCCCCGTCACGATGTGCTGACCTTGACCGGTGGCGCCATCGGGCAGGGCTTACCGACGGCGGTGGGCGCGGCCATTGCCTGCCCGGATCGACCCGTGGTGGCCCTGAGCGGCGATGGCTCGGCGATGTACACGATTCAGGCGCTGTGGACCATGGCGCGCGAAAAGCTGAACGTCACCAACATCATCTTCAACAACAAGTCCTACGCCATCCTGAACGTGGAGTTGCAGCGCGTGGGCGCGGCGGGCAAGGGCGACAAGGCCCGTTCACAACTGGACTTGGGCAGCCCGGGGCTGGATTTTGTTCAGATGGGCAACAGCATGGGCGTGCATTCGGTGCGCGCCACCACCACCGAGGAATTCGTGGCGGCACTGGAGTACGCCTTGCGCACCCCTGGCCCTCACCTGATCGAGGCAGTGGTGCCCAATGCCTTTGCCGGCCTCAAGCTCAAGCTGCTGCCGCACGTGCTGAGTTCGCTCGCCAGCCTGCCGCAGCCGATTGCGCGGGCGCTCAAGCGCAAGGTGGCGCCGTGAGAGGGGCCTGATACACCAGCACCTTCAAGGCCCGATCCGGGGTGGCATCGGCAAAGGCTGCAGGGTTGGGGAGGCGCTCGACCCAGCGCAGGCCGGGCGCTTCGATGGCCATCTGGTCCATCAGAAAGTCGGGGCCGAGCTTGGGCGAGTTCAGGCACAGCAAGGCGTGGCCGCCCGGGGCGAGCAGGTCCGGCAGGCGGCGCATCAGCCGGGTGTAGTCCTTCTCGGCCACGAAGCTGCCCTTCTGGTAGGCCGGCGGGTCCATGATGACCAGGTCGTAAGGCCCCAGCCGGTTGATCTTGCCCCAGGAGTTGAAGATGTCGTGCGCCAGAAAGGTGGCGCCGTCTGGCAGGCCGTTGAGCTGGTGGTTCTGGCGACCGATCGACAGCGCGCCACTGGCCATGTCCACATTGATGACCTGGCTGGCACCGCCTTGCAGGGCGGCCACCGAAAACGCGCAGGTGTAGGCAAACAGGTTGAGCACCTTGAACGACGATGAGGCGGCTGTGCGGTGTGCAGCGACGTGTTCACGCACCCAGCGGCGGCCCTCTGCCATGTCGAGGAACAGCCCGTGGTTGAAGCCGCGCAGCAGGTGAACTTTGAACCGGCTGCCCTGCTCGGTCACGATGTGCGGCTCGGGCACGGTGCCGTGGCGCAGTTCGGTGTGGGCGCGAACTTCGTCGCGGTGCTGGAAGACGAGGTTGAGCGGCTCACCGGGGCAGAGTGTGGCCCAGCGCGCGTGCAGCGCGGCTTCGATGGGGGCCAGCGCTTCCGCGCTCACAGGCTGGTAGCTGGTGAGCAGGCAGACCGGTGGGTAGAGGTCCAGCGTCCACTGCTCGCACCCTGGGTGCAGGCCGCCGCGACCATGGAACACGCGCTGCGCATCGGGGGACAGCGTCATGTGGGCAATGGCGTTGAGCAGGGCTTGGGACATGGTGCAGGAACGAACGAAACAGACCCTGATTGTCGTTGAAGGGGGATGTGACTTATCCCCGAATCCCACTGGACCTGGACCGCGAAAAGCGGCTAGGATTTTTGGTTATGAATCGATCCGCAGCCTCATGGTTCCGACCTGCGAAGAAGCTGTGTGCCATCGCCCTGTTGGGCCTGATGGGCGCAGCGGTGCAGGCGGCAGAGATGTCCATCCGGGTGACAGGGGTGGGTGAGAGCGTGGAGGCCGCCAAACAGGACGGCTTGCGCACGGCGGTGCAGCAGGTGGTTGGGGCCGTGGTGGTGTCCGAGCGGCAAGTCGTCAACGATGAGCTGACCGAAGAAAGCATCACACACGCCAATGGTGTGGTGGACCGGTATCAGGTGATTCAAAGTTACCTGGACCGGTCGGACCGACTCTATCGCGTCGAGATGACCGTGACGGTCTCGCCGTCGGTCATCCAGCGCCGGCTGCTGGCCGAGACGAAGGCGTCGGATGTGGACGGGGACAGCCTGGCCGAGGCGATCAAGAACGGACGTGCCCAGATCAACTCCGAGCGTGATCGCCTGATCAGTGCTGGCAAGTTGCTGCGTCTGGCGATCAAAGACCTGCATCTGACGCTGTACGACGTGAAAGTCGACAGCATTCAGACCGTGCGACAGGGGACTGAGATCAAGATGGTGTTGCCGGTCCAGCTCACGCCCAATGCGGACATGGTGAAGTCGGTGTGTGCGGCCACGAACACGGTGCGACAAGCGTTGCGGCAGCCTTTCAAGGTTGGCAATGCCTACGACTCGCCGGACACCTATGCATTCAATTGCACGGATTCGTGGGCGGGCAACATGCTGCACGAGAGCATCCCGATGTCACGCCCGACCTTTGAGTCAGTGACCCATGCGGCCAGCCGATCCAGTGGTATTTGCTTGGCCTTGCTCAACCGGCGTGGTGAGGCCTTGGGCCGGCTGTTTTTCCCATTGAACTTGTTGCAAGAGTACGCCGATGGCATCGGTGGACAGAGCAGCAGCATGTTGGTGCAGCGGATGCGTCCGCCCCTGTATGTGACCAAGCTCAACCGGACCACCTTCATCCTGGTGAATGATTTGGGCAAGGCATCAACACAGCTGGTGTTGCCCGATTCGATCGAACCGTATCTGCAGCAGTTGTCGAAGGTGACGGCATCGATGGCCTACCAGGAGAAGTGCCAATGAGTGTGTGGCGCTGCGTGCAGTGGCTGATCGGGTGCGTGTGCCTGAGTCTGTGCGGCCTGGGCATCGTGTGGGCAGCCCAGGATGTGGTGCTGATTCAGGAAGGGCGTGGCGCCAGCCTGACCGAGGCGCGACAAGACGCCATTCGACAGGCCTTGCAAAAGGTGGTGCCGCAGATCGTGGTCAGTGACCGACGCATCGAGGGTGATGAGGTGGTGTACGACCGCTTGATGTCCAGCCTGGAAGGGCACGTCAAGGGCATTGAGCAGTTGCAGGCACGCCAGGATGGGGCGGAGGTGGTGGCCCGGTACAAGATGGTCATTTCCACCGAGGAAATCGAAAACTTCGTGAAGCTCACAGTGGGTTCTCGCGCCCATGTGGACGGTGCGTTGATGGCCGACGCCATGACGACGGAACTCGAGGCGCGGGCCTTCAAGAGCCGCTATCTGACCCGTTTGTTTCGAGGCTATCCTGGTACCGTCGTCGAAGCGGGGGTGGCCAGCATCCGTCCCGGTGTACAGGATCCCAATGTGTTGCAACTGGTGGTGCGTTACCAGTTGAGTCCGGCGTGGCTCAAGGCGGTCATGGCTGGCGCCCGGAATGTGGCCTGTACGGCAGACCAGCGGGAGGCCTGTGCGCCCAAAGGCCTTTGTGTGGCCGACAGCCAGGTCTACCTGGCGGCAGGTGTGAAGCGGGACTGTGTGGCCTTGGCGCCGGGGCCCGACAAGGGGGCCTATCCCATCCTCTTCAACATGGGCCTGCCGCATGCGGGGACGACTTTTTTGGTGTACTTTGAGGACGAGCGTGGTCAGCCACAAGGCGAACGCTTTTGCGTGGTCGGGCCTGGGCGCGTGGTGCTGGGGTCTTATGACCGCGCATTGGTGCTGGTGGAGGGCATGCAAGAGCTCAAGGCAGAGATCAATGTGGCCGCGTTTCGGGAGCAACTTAAGTCGAGCAGCCGAATTCGTGTCATTCCACTGAGCGATCTGTTTCCGGTGCAGGGTCCGGGTTCGACCATTGCACGCGAGCGGTCTCGTTCCGGACTGACGACGAATGTCGTGGACCCAGAGCCTACCGAGATACTCAGCAAGCAGGCCTGTACCTGGGTCAGGGGCAGTACCTGATCCGTCTGGCACCATCCATTTCAAGCATTTGAAAGGCAATCATGAGCGGGATCAATTTTCTGAAAACGGTGGGCGCGGCCCTGTTTGTAGGGGTCGCACTGCATACGTCTGCATGGGCCACCGATGCCACCGTGGCTGCCGACAAGAGCGTGTCGTGGGATGCGGAGGAAGACGGCGTACGCATCGAATGGGGGCCGGATGGCAGCTTCAATCGCATCTACTCGACGGTGTACCAGCCCGTGAGCATCCCGGATCGGCGGGGCATCAACAAGGCGTATGTGATTGCCGAGGAAAAGGCCAAGGTGGCCATTGTTCGCTTCATCAACCAGAACCTGCAGGGCTCGCGGCTCACCAGTGAGGTGACCACCGATCTGGAAGAGGCCTCGCGTACGCAAGGCAGCGGAGGCAACACGCTTAACAAGCAGACCCAGCGCAAGATGGTCGAAGAGTTGACCGAGGTGACGAAGTCGTATGCCGAGGGGCGGTTGCGTGGCGTGATCCTGCTGGAGAAGGGCTACAACGAGCAGCGGGCCGAGGCCTGGGTCAAGGTCGGGATGAGCAAGAAGCTGATGAACGCGGCCCGCGATCTGTCTGACCAGATCAACAATGGTGTCAATGCGCGTGGTGGTTCCAATGGAGCCGAGGGGGGCAACGGCAACGGGTCGTTGACGCAACCGAGCGAAGTGCGTCGCTCGCGTCAAATGGATTGGTAAGCCCATGAGCGACACCCAAGACTACACCCCACCCGCCGTCTGGACCTGGAAGTCAGGCAGCGGTGGCAAGTTTGCCAACATCAATCGCCCGATCGCCGGGCCGACGCACGAGAAGGCCTTGCCGGTGGGCAAGCACCCTTTGCAGCTGTACTCGCTGGCCACGCCCAATGGCGTGAAGGTGACGGTGATGCTGGAAGAGTTGCTGGCCTTGGGCCACAGCGGAGCCGAGTACGACGCCTGGATCATCCCGATCAACGAGGGCGCTCAGTTCAGCTCGGGCTTTGTCGAGGTGAACCCCAACTCCAAGATCCCGGCGCTGATGGACCGCAGCGGGCCCGAACCCATCCGGGTGTTCGAGTCGGGTGCCATCCTCACCTACCTGGCTGAGAAGTTCGGGGCGTTCTTGCCCACGGCGCCGGCCCAGCGGGCCGAGTGCCTGTCTTGGCTGTTCTGGCAGATGGGCAGTGCGCCCTTCCTGGGCGGGGGCTTCGGGCATTTCTATGCCTATGCACCCGTCAAGATCGAATACGCCATCGACCGCTATGCCATGGAGGTGAAGCGCCAGATGGACGTGCTCAACCGCCATCTGGCCGAGCGCCGCTACATGGTGGGCGACGACTACACCATTGCCGACATGGCCATCTGGCCCTGGTACGGCGCTTTGGCCAAAGGCCAGTTGTACGAGGCCGGTGAATTCCTGCAGGTGCAGGACTACCCCCACGTCATTCGCTGGGCAGACGAGATTGCCAAACGGCCTGCCGTGCAGCGGGGCCGCAAGGTCAATCGCGCCTGGGGCGACCCCGCCAGCCAACTGCTGGAGCGCCACGACGCCGCCGACTTTGACACCCGCACACAGGACAAGCTCGCATGACCATCACCCTTTACGACTGCGCAACCGCCCCCAGCCCCCGCCGCGCCCGCATCCTGCTGGCCGAAAAAGGCGTGCCTTACGAGACGGTGCAGGTGGACCTGCGCACGGGCGAGCAGATGAGCGAGGCGTTTCGGGCCATCAACCCGCAATGCACCGTGCCGGCTTTGCGTACGGACGAGGGCGTGGTGCTGGCCGATAACGCTTCAATTGCGGCCTATCTGGAAGCGCAGTTCCCCGAGCCACCGCTGATGGGCGTGACCCCGCTGGAAAAGGCGGAAGTGGCTTACTGGGCCTGGAAGATGGAGTTCGAGGGCTTGCTGGCGGTGGCCGAAGCGTTTCGCAACGGCAACCCCGCCATGGCCAACCGTGCCCTGCCCGGTCCGGTGAACTACCCGCAAATTCCGGCGCTGGCGGCACGTGGGCTGCAGCGTGTGCAGACCTTTTTTGATGAGCTGGAGGCCCGCCTGGCGGGGCGAGACTACATCGCCACCGACCGCCTCACGGTGGCCGATGTCACGGCCGTGGTGGCGGTGGACTTTGCCCGCGTGGTCAAGGTCAAACTGACCGACGCCCATCCGAACCTGATGCGCTGGCGCGCCCGGCTGGCCGAGCGCCCGTCGATGGCGCTGTGATCAGGTGCGCGACAGCCAGTTCAGCAAGGTGCGGTAGAGCATGTCGGGGTCCACGGGCTTGGCGACAAAGTCGTTCATGCCCGCATCCAGACAATGCGTCTTGTCCTCCACGAAGGCGTTGGCGGTCATGGCGATGATGGGGATGGCGTCGCCACCCGGCAGCGCGCGGATCTGGCGCGTGGCCTCGTAGCCGTCCAGCACGGGCATCTGCACGTCCATCAGGATGGCGTCGTAGCGTTTCTGGCGCGCCTGCTCAACGGCCCGCTGACCGTTCTCGGCCACGTCGATCTGCAGGCCCGTGTCGGCCAGCAAATCCAGGGTCATTTCTCGGTTGATGGGCTCGTCTTCCACCAGCAGGATGGGGCGATGGCGGTGGTGTGTGGCCAGCATCCGCTCCGGCGATGTGCTGGCTTGTCCCGCGAGGCTGGGGTGCGCACGGGCTTCGCCTTTCTTCAGCCGGACGTTCATCCAGAAGCAGCTGCCCTCACCCACCGTGCTGCGCACACCGACTTCGCCGCCCATCATTTCGGCAAAGCTCCTGGAAATGGCCAGGCCCAGGCCCGTGCCCCCGTATTGACGGGTGCTGGTGCCATCGGCCTGCACGAAGGCCGAGAACAGATTGGGCAGCACCTCGGGGGCGATGCCAATGCCGGTGTCCTCGACTTCCAGGTGCACCACCACGTAGGTGGCCGTTTCACTTTGCACATGGGCGCGCAGCGTGACGCGGCCCTGATGGGTGAACTTGACTGCGTTGGTGGCGAAGTTGAGCAAGGCCTGTTGCAGTCGGCCGGGGTCCCCGCGAAGGGGGTGCGGCATGGGGCGTGTTTCCACGACCAGATCGACGTGCTTGGCCTGGGCCCGGTCCACCAGCATGGAGGCCACATTGGCCACGATGCTGGCCACGTTCACGTCGGTGTTGGCCAACTCGAACTTGCCGGCTTCGATCTTGGCCAGATCGAGGATGGCGTTGATGATTTCCAGCAGGTGCTGACCCGCGATGTCGATCTTGCTCAGGCGCTCGGCTTGTTCGGGCGTGACGCCGGAGCGTCGCACCAGATAGGCCATGCCCAAAATGGCATTGAGCGGGGTGCGGATCTCGTGCGACATGTTGGCGAGGAACTCGCTCTTGACGCGGACCAGTCGTTCCGCTTCGGCCAGGGCGCGGCTGCGGGCCTCGTCGGCCAGTTTGCGCTGGCGGGTGTCGACAAAGCTGACCACGGCGCCGACGATCTCGCCGTCGCGCACCATGGGGCGTGTGGCCGAGGCCACGGGCAAGGGGCTGCCATCGGCACACCAGAAGGTGTCGTCGTCGTTGCTCACCGCTGCACCGCGTTGCAAGGCCAGCAGCATCGGGCAGCTGTCGGCCGGGAAGTGGCTGCCATCGGCGTGCGTGTGGTGCAGCGTGGCATGCACGGGGCGGCCGATCAGTTGGGCTTTGGTGTAGCCCAGCATCTGGCAGGCCGCATCGTTGATGAAGGTGAGGCGCCCATCGGTGTCGATGCCGTACAGGCCGCTGGCCGAGGCGTCGAGCAGCAGGCGGCTGTAGGCTTCGGCGGCTTGCAACTCGGCCGTGCGCTGGGTGACCAGCTTTTCGAGATGCTCGCGATGTTGCGCCAGCTCGGCCTCCGCCTGCTTGCGCGCAGAGATGTCTTCGAACACCACCACGGCACCGACGACCTCACTGCCCTCTTGGACGCGTGCGGTGTAGTACGAGACGGGGAACGGCGTGCCATCGCGACGCCAGAAGCAGTCGTCCGGCACATGACGGGCTTGACCGTCGTGCAAGGTGAGGTGCGTGGGGCAGGCATCGACCGGGAACGGACTGCCATCCGCGCGGGCATAGTGGGTCAGCCCGTGCATGGGCTGGTCCAGCAGCTCGGTGGCCGTGCAGCCAAACATGGCGAGGGCGGCTGGGTTGATGAAGGTCACTCGACCGTCTAGGTCCACCCCAAAAATGCCTTCGGCCACGGATTCCAGCAGCAGGCGGTTGTGGCGACCCAGCTCTTCCAGCCGGGTCAGCGCAGCTTCGGTTTTGGTCAGCGCATTGCTCAAGTGCTCGGCCCGCTCGACGTGGAACACGCGCAAGATGAACGTCACGGCCACGGCGATGATCACCGCGCAACCGGCACGAAACCATTGCACGGGCACGCCGGTGGCGGCCAGAAAGGTGTCTTGATTGAAGTGAGCCGGCAGTCCCCAGTCGGCGGCAGGGACGATCCAGCCACCCAGCAGGGCGTAGGCAACGAAGGCCAGCCCCGTCGAGACGCAACCGCGCCAGATGATGCGGAAGTCCTCGGATTCCAGGGACGGCTGAATGCGGTGGCGGCAATAGGCCAGAAAGCCCAGGCCCGTGAACAGCGAGGCGGTGCCGCCGTAGACATACCGCGACCAGATGGCCAGGTCACGCACGGGCAGGTCGCTCAGCGCGGTGCCGAGGGCCACGGCAGACAACAGTGGCGCATGCATCCAGGGGGACAGGGCGGCGCGCAAGACTGGGTGCGGGCTGGGCAGGGCTTCTTTCAGCAGACGGCGCCCGAATTCGTACAGCGCGACGAAAGAACCCAGCAGCAGATAGGGGCGTGCTACGGCCAGCCAGACCGGGTCGCCGCGCACCACCCGCCACAGGTCCGTCCATTCGAGGAGGCCGTGGGAAAAGGCAAAGACGGTCAGCCAGGGCAGCAGGTGGGCCAGCGCAAAGCGGCTGTCTTGCTTGGGCCAGATGACCAGCACCACACCCAGCAGCAAGAAGGCCAGTCCATAGAAAAGAAAGACGATGTCCATGAGCGATGCGGCGACTCTGTCGATCAGACGCTGAAGACGTCTTGTCCGCGGGCCGTCAATCGATCAATTTTTCATTCTATGGGGTGGCGCAGCAGGGCCGTGGTGAGTCAGATCAGAAACGTGCGGTTTTGCATGACGCAAGCCCTCTGTGCGCGCGGCAGGCAGAGGGCTTGCGTGTCAGGGGTGCTGGATCAGATCGGCAGGATCTTGGCCAGCAGGTCCGCCAGCATGTCGCTGAGCAGCACGCGGGTGTGCGAGCGGTTGTTTTCAAAGGCGCGCATGACGGGGCCGCTGCCATCGAGCAAGTTGTCGAGGAAGGTGCCCACCGAGTTGATGTTCTTCTCGGCAATGCTGGTGCCGCCAAAGGTCACGATGGTCAGGCAGTGGGCATGGTTCAGCTCACGCCAGTTGGGCACGTAGTAGCCCACGTTGCTGTAGGGCGCCATCATGTTGAGCCAGCCGGTGATTTCCTGACGCCACTTGGCATTGAGCAAGGACAGGCGCTGATCGTCGCTGCTGGCGTTGGCAATCTCGGGGAAGAACTTCTGGTACGAGAACGCCGAGAAGATGGCATCTTCCTGCGCCACGGCATAGCCAATCCGGTCGTTGGGGTACAGCTTGCCCAAGCCACTGGTGATGGAGCCCAGGTTGTCGATCGAGCCTGCACCGGGGTACTTGCTGATCAGCTGCGTGACCAGGCCGTTGGCCCCGTCCAGCCCCCAGACATCGCGGATCTTGTTGTGCAGCAGCACCGAGGGCGCTTGCTCGGGGGTGGCGTTGCGCGGCACGTCAAACAGCGGGCCGGCATCGGCCATCAAGGCCATCTTCTTGGGCTTGATGGTTTCGCGGAACGAGGGGTACAGCGCGGTCGATCCCACACCGCCGGCCGAGAAGCCGGTCAGCAGCAGGTGCGCCGGGCGTGGCAGGTTGGTGGCCATCCATTTGGCCACGGCTTGTGCGTTCACCATGCCCTTGTGCGAATACACCATGGGTTTGGTGGGATCGACGTTGTCATAGATGACCGACTTGTTGCCGGTGTGGACGTCACCGGTGCAGTAGGTCAGGTAGACGATGTTCCAGCTTTGCGTTTGAGCCGCCTGGAAGGGGTTGATGCGGGTGGTGAAGGGCGTGACCAGACCCCAGTGCGCCTGACGGTTGAAATCCGTCATGTAGTTGGCAGGGATGCCATCCGGGTTGACCGCATCCAGCAGCGTGCCGCCTTTGCAAGCCCCTTGATCCCAGCAGGCGCCGCCGCCCTCGAACATCACCACCGTCTTGCTGGTGAAGGGGGTTCGGTTCACGAAGAAGCGGTAGGGCGTGCCGTTGCCGCAGGTGGCGCCGGAGGACGCTGGCAGCTCGATCGTTTCCCACTGGAAGTAGGCAGCCTGAGCGGCTGCGGCGCTGAACAACAGGCTGGCGCCGAGGGTTTTGGCGGCGGCCAGCACAAGGGATCTCAGGGACATGGTTGGCTCCTTCACGTTGTTGTGGCCAACCAGTCTGGAATTCAAACACCCGTTTGGGTTGCTGGTATCTACTGAGACAAAGTGCACACTTTGTGCGGGCGGGGGTGATTAACCGTCAGTTTTGACAGAACGCGCCCCCCGCTGGTGCGGGGTTGCCCGGCATCTTTGAATTTTTGGTGTTAAACGAGTGCCGATTTGTAGACCACGCGCCCCGCCTCGACCGGATCGCCCGTGCGGTTGAAGGTGTCGAGCCACACGCCATAGCTCGCCACAGGGGGCTCTTGCCAAGGGTGGTAGCCGGGCTTGTAGTAGCGCAGGTAGGCGCGCCAGCAGCTGCTGAACAGGCCTTGGTAGCCGTACAGCCACCACATGCCCTTGGCAAACAGCTTGGCACGCTCCCAGCGGCTGAAGCGGTCCTTCCTGAGCATGTAGTTGGTGTAGCTGAGCATGCGCAGGTTGAAGAAGAAGGTGACCTCCAGCAGGGTGATGACGCGGCGCAGGTAACCCACACCGGCCACCTTCTGCATCACGTCGTAGACCACGGCCTTGTGCTCCATCTCTTCCATGGCGTGCCAGGCGTACATGGCGAACATGCGCGGGTCGGCGGCGCCCATGACGTCGCGGCGTTCGAACATGGCCTCGGCCATGATGGCCGTCAGGTGCTCGGAGGCGGCGGTGATGGCCAGCGTGTGTTTGCGTGGCAGGTGCTTGCGCAGGAAATCGAACAGCCAGTCGCGGGTGGCACGCTCCAGCCGATCGACATTGATGCCTTGCTGGCGCAGGTGCTCGTTGAACTGGTTGTGGATGATGCCGTGCTGGCCTTCCTGACGGATGAAATCCTTGATCTCGCGTTTCAGGTGCGGGTCGGTGACCTGGTCGCGGAAGTCCCGCACGCACGAGATGAAGAAGCGCTCGCCCTCGGGGAAGATGGTGGACATCGCGTCGAACAGACGGGTCTTGAATGCATCGCCGCCCAGCCAGTACTTCGGGATGGCCTGGTCCAGTCCGAAGTCCAGCTTTTCACGGGGCACGATGTGCGGGTTGTGCTCGGAGGGATGGGACATGATGGCAGTCTCCTCTTGTGATGTCGGCGCGGGGGATCAGGCGTTGGCGGCCGCCTTCATGGCGGGGGCCTGTGCGGGGGTGGTGGCGGCGCGTTCAAAGCGCAGGCAGGGATCTTCGACAGGGCCCTGGCGCAGGACCTCGGCATCGTGTTGAACGTCCATGGCCATGACCCAGGGGCCGGTGGTGCCCTGTCGGGGCAGCCATTTCATGGCGCGTTGCACATAGCCCGCGCCAAAGTCGAGCAGCGGGCGGGTGGCCATGTCCGGCGTGGGCAAAGTGGGGCGGCACACGGCGTAGCCATGGCGGTCCATGTGGGCCAGCACGCGGCAGAAGTGTTCACTCAGCAAACCGACCTTCAGGGTCCACGACGAGTTGGTGTAGCCCACGATGAGGCCGAAGTTCGGCAGGTCGCTGAGCATCATCCCCTTGAAGGCCACCTTGGTCGACAGGTCCACGTCCTGACCGTCGACCGCGAGGGCGATGCCACCAAACAGCTGCAGGTTCAGCCCCGTGGCCGTGACGATGATGTCGGCCTGCAGGTGCTGCCCTGACTTCAGCTGGATGCCCCCTTCGGTGAAGGTGTCGATGTGGTCGGTGACCACCGAGGCCTTGCCCTGCTTGATGGTCTTGAACAGATCGCCATCGGGCACGGCGCACAGGCGCTGCTCCCACGGGTTGTAGGGTGGGTTGAAGTGCACATCGACCGGGTAGTCCTTGGGCAGCGAGGCCTTGTTGACGAAGCGGATGATGCGGCGTGCCGCGTTCGGGTACTTCTGACAGAAGCGCCAGATGCCGCGTTGCAGCCCGATGTTCTTGCGGCGCGCAAAGGCGTAGGCCTTGTCGGCCGGCAGCAGCTTGCGCGCCAGGTTGGCAATCGGGTCCTTGGCGGGCAGCGTCATCACATAGGTGGGCGTGCGCTGCAGCATGGTCACGTGCTGCGCGTCCTTGGCCATCGACGGGATCAGCGTGACAGCGGTGGCGCCCGAGCCGATCACCACCACGCGCTTGCCTCGGTAGTTGAGGTTCTCGGGCCAATGCTGCGGGTGGATCACCTGGCCTTTGAAGTTGTCGATGCCTTCGAAGCGCGGCGTGAAGCCCTGGTCGTAGCGGTAGTAGCCCGCGGCCGAGAACAGCCATTTGCAGACGATGGTGTGCGTCTCGCCGGTGTCGGTGTGCTGCACAGTCACGGTCCAGCGGGCCTCTGCGCTCGACCAGGCGGCCGAGACCACCTTGCGGTGGTAGCGGATGTGGCGGTCGATGCCGTTTTCAGCCGCCGTCTCGCGCAGGTAAGCCAGGATGTCGGGGCCGTCGGCAATCGCCTTGTCTTGCACCCAAGGCTTGAACTCGTAGCCGAAGGTGTGCAGGTCGGAGTCAGAGCGGATGCCGGGGTAGCGGAACAGGTCCCAGGTGCCACCCGAGGCCGCACGCGATTCGAGGATGACGAAGGACTTGCCCGGCTGGTCGCGCTGCAGGTAGTATGCCGCACCGATGCCGGACAGGCCTGCGCCAATGATCAGCACATCGGTGTGCTCGGGCGTGGGAAGGGGGTGGACAGACACGGCAATTCCTTAACTGACATCAATTGATTTCAGATTTGGATGGTGTGGAGAACGGGCGTCGGGCGCATCAGGGATTACCTGCCCTCCCCCCTAAGGTTAGTGATGGGCACCCGGCCCCTGCTCGATAAGATGAAATCTCACAACGTGAGAAGCGCGCCCCCGGGCCGCCACCCCTCACCCAAGGAGGCCGGACATGCCCACCCGACAGCTTGTCATCGGCCAGCGCACGGTGTCGCTGGACGCCCGCCCCGATCGCCTGGACCTGCGCGATCGGCCCTACCTGCCCCCGCTGGGCAACCTGCCCGCCCAGTGGCCTTCGGATGCCGAGGTGAAGCAGTGGCTGCCCGCCTATGCCGCCGGGGGTCACCTGCTGGATCAGGGCTCGGAGGGCGCCTGCACCGGCTTCGGCCTGGCTGCGGTCGTCAACTACCTGCTGTTTGTGTGCGATGCGATGGGCGACGCCAGCCAGGCGCGCCGCGTGAGCCCGGCCATGCTCTACCAGCTCGCCCGCCTGTACGACGAATGGCCGGGTGAAGACTACGAAGGCTCCAGCTGCCGCGGCGCGCTCAAAGGCTGGCACCGCCACGGCGTGTGCCGCGAGGCGCTGTGGCCCTATGTGCTCGATGCCAAAGGCCGCCGCGTGCACGCCGCGCCGCTGGAAGACCCCGCCCAGCCCAACGACCCCGACCGCAACTGGGACGTGGACGCGCTGGCCTGCACCCTGGGCGTGTACTACCGCGTGGACATGCGCTCGGTGGTGGACATGCAGGCGGCCATCCGTCAGAACGGCGCCCTCTACGTTTCGGCCACCGTGCACGAAGGCTGGGCGGTGCCCACGCGCAAACAACTGCGTGGCCATGCCGACCTGGTGCGCATCCGGCCCGTGGCCCAGCCCAAAGAAGCGGGCGGCCATGCCTTTGCGCTGGTGGGGTA
>NZ_JBLIZW010000046.1:0-43731 GCF_048860245.1 Aquabacterium sp.
GGTGGCGGTGGCCATGCGCCATCAACCGCATGGACGAGGCACCGTGGGCATGGTGCAGGTGCACCCCAACAGTCGCAATGTGATCCCGGGGCAGGTGAAGTTTTCGATGGACCTGCGCAATGTCAGCAACGAACTGCTGGACCAGATGGATGCGGAGATCCGTGCCTACGCGGCCCAGGTGGCGCAGGAAAGCGGCCTGACGGTGCAGGTGCAGGAGGTGTCGCACTATCCGGCGGTGCCGTTTGAAGCCGGCTGTGTGTCGGCGGTGCGCCAAGCGGCTCAGGCTTTGGGCTACTCGCACATGCCGTGCGTGTCGGGCGCTGGGCATGATGCGGTGTATGTGGCGCGTCTGGCGCCGGCCGGCATGATCTTTGTGCCGTGCAAGGACGGCATCAGCCACAACGAAATTGAATCGGCCCAGCCCGAGCACCTGGCTGCCGGCTGCAATGTGCTCTTGCACGCCATGCTGGACCGGGCGGGTGTGGTGCGCGCTTAGTGGATGGGCAGACCGTAGGCCGCGCGGGCCTTGAGGCATTGAGGGTCACCGGCCGTGACGAGCCGACAAGGCTCGGGCCGCACCTCGTAGATGCCGCAGGCCACGTGCTGTCCGACCTGACCTTGCAGCGCGGCGCAGTGAGGCTGCTTCGAGGAGGTGCCCTGCATGCAGCGCAAATGCGCGTTGAGGGGTTCGGTCAGCTCGACCGGGATCGCGCCGCCACCATCGGTGGCTTCGGCCCAGTAAAAAGACACGCGGTAAGCCGCACAACAAGCGCCGCAGCGCTGACAGTCCAACATCAGAGAAGACAGGTCGACAAGACAGAGCGCGAGTTTAGCGACTCAGGCCGCATCCGCGCAGGATCAGGTTGACGACGTGCTCGGTGGCGCGCTGGCGATCGGGCGCGCTCAGGGTGTCTTGCTGCAACACGGCGCGGATCTGGACATCAAAGTCGGCATAGGTTTGCGTGGCCGCCCAGATCGAAAAGAACAGGTGGGTGGTGTCCACGGCGGCCATGCGGCCAGCTGCGATCCAGCCATCCAGCACCCGGGCCTTGTCCACGACCTGCTGGCGCAGGTCGGTGCGCAGCAAGTCGAGCACCACCGGGGCACCGTGCAGCAATTCGTTGGCAAAGACGCGCGAGGCATCCGGGCGTTCGTGTGCCAGCGCCATCTTCAACTCGATGTAATCGCGCAGCGCTTGCGCAGGGTCGGCATCAGGGGTGATGGTTTCCAGCGGGGTCAGCCAGTCGTGCAGCACGGCATCAAGCACGGCCCGGTAGAGCTCGCGCTTATTGCCGAAGTAGTAATGCAGATTGGCTTTGGGCAGGCCGGCTTCGTCGGCGATGTCGGCCATGGTGGCCCCTTCAAAGCCGGCCCGGGCAAAGATGCGTTCGGCAGCGCGCAGGATGGCCGCTTCGTTGAGTTGACGAATCTGCCGTTTGCTGGTGCCTGCGCTGCTGCTCATGCGCTTATTTTGCCGCTTGCTCCCACACGATGTGGGTCATGGCGGCCTTGCCGGGGTCCTTCTTGATGACCGGATCGCTGCCACCGGCCATCAGCACCTTGATCGTGCGATCGTAAGCGGCCGGGTCCAGGTAGCCCATCTTCGGCGTGTTGGCGTTGCTGATCAGCTTGGCGACGTTTTCCATCTGGCGCTTTTGCACGGCCAGGCTGGCACTGCCGGAGGTGTCATTGGCCACCACGATCTTGGCGGCTTCTTCGGGGTGCTTGACGGCTTCGTTCCAGCCCTTGAAGCTGGCCTTGAGGAACTTGGCCATCTTGGCGACAAAGGCTTTGTCACGCAGGTTGGGGGCCAGCACATACAGCCCATCTTCCAGCGATGCCACGCCCTGGTCCTGGTAGAAGAAGGTGACCAGGTCGGATTCCTTCACGCCCGCGTCCACCACCTGCCAGTACTCGTTGTAGATCATGGTCGAGATGCAGGCCGCCTGGTTTTGCAGCAGCGGGTCGACGTTGAAGCCTTGCTTGAGGATGGTGATGTCCTTGCCTGGCTTGTAGCCCAGCTTGCTCATCCAGCTCAGGAAGGGGTATTCGTTGCCGCCATACCAGACGCCGAGGGTCTTGCCTTTGAGGTCCTTGGGGCTGCTGACGCCGCTGGCCTTCTTGCAAGTCAGCATCAGGCCAGACTTGTCGAAGACCTGCGCGATGTTGACCAGGGGCACGCCGTTTTCGCGGGCGGCCAGGGCATCGGGCATCCAGTTCACGATGACGTCGGCCGACTTGCCGGCCAGCACTTGCACGGGCGACACATCGGTGCCACCGGGCTTGATGGTGACGTCCAGTCCCGCCTCCTTGTAATAGCCCTTGGCCTGTGCCACGTAGTAGCCGGCGAACTGCGCCTGCGGCACCCATTTCAGTTGCAGGGTGACCTTTTCAGCGGCGTGCGCACCCACACTCAGTGCGGCGGCAGCCGACACCAGGGCCAGGCGGAAGGTGGAGGACAGCTTGCGGTTCATCGTGAGCTCCTGTGATCAAGGGTAGGACATGAACAAAAACATCGCCATCAGGCAGAACGCACCGAGGGGTGCCAGAAATTGACGCGTCGCTCCAGCCGACTCAGGGCGGCGTAGCCCAGCATGCCCACCGCACTGGCGACCACGATGGTGGCCCAGACCAGCGGCATATTCATGCGTGAGGCTTCGGTCGAAATCCGAAAGCCCAGACCCACGGTGGGGGAGCCGAAGAACTCCGCCACGATGGCGCCGATCAAGGCCAGCGAGGCATTGACCTTCAGGGCATTGAAGATGAAGGGCAGGGCTACTGGCAGGCGCAAGTCGAGCAGGGTGCGGCGGTAGCTGGCGGCGTAGGAGTACATCAGCTCGCGCTCCAGCTTGCCGGCGGCCTGCAAGCCCGCGAGGGTGCTGATCAGCGCGGGGAAGAAGGTCATCAGCACGATGACGGCGGCTTTGGAGGGCCAGTCAAAGCCGAACCACATCACGGCGATGGGGGCCACACCCACCAGCGGGATGGTGCTGGTGAGCGAGGCCACGGGCAGCAGCCCACGCTGCAAAAACGGCATCTTGTCGATGGCGATGCCCGTCAGGATCCCCAGGCCACAGCCCAGTGCGTAGCCGATCAGCACGGCTTTGCCCACGGTCTGGATCAGGTCGGCCCACAGCGTGTCGGTTTGGGTCCACAGCGCGACGGCGATCGACGAGGGGGGCGGCAACAGCACGCGCGGCACGGCAAAGGCCATGACCAGTTGTTCCCACAGCAGCAGCACCCACAGGCCAAACAGGGCGGCCGTGAGGTGGCCGCTCCAGCGCGTGGCGGGCAGGGCGGCCACACGTTGAATCGAGATCACGGACAGGAGGCTCAGCGCCAGGGTGCTCAGCCAGTAAGCGGCACCGGGTACCACGCTCTCATCCGCGGGGGCCAAGGCGATGAGGCCGGCGGATCCGGCCAGGCTCAAGCCTACTAACAGCAGCGTGGCGCCCATGCGGGGCGTGGCCCACAGGGCCCGCAGGGCACCCAAAGCCAGGACCAGCCAGGTGCCTGCTTGCAAAGCGATGCCGGTGTGCGTGCTGGCTTCCCACCAGGCCTGTGGGTGCCATGTGAAGTCACCCGGGTCGACCGCCAAAACGGGATAGGGCAGCGCCAGGCAGAGCAAGGCCAAGGCGGCGACGGCCAGCACGGATCCGGGGGCGGAGGGGCGTGGGTTCATGGGGTGAGCCTCAACGAACGGGCTGACGCTGGCGCAAGGCCACGCGTTCCAGCAGACTGACAGCAGCGGTCAAGACCACGCCCAGCACGGCCGACATCACCAGGGCGGACCAGATTTGCACGGTGTTGCCGTAGTAGGAGCTGGTCAATAGCCGGGCACCCAAGCCCGCTTGCGCCCCGGTGGGCAGTTCGGCCACGATGGCGCCCACCAGGCCAGCGGCAATCGCCACCCGCAGCGCCGGGAACAAATAGGGCAAGGCGGACGGCAAGCGGAGCATCCACAAGGTCTGCATGCGGTTGGCTGCGTAGGTGTACAGCAGCTCTTTCTCGATGGTCTGTGGGGCGCGCAGGCCCTGCACCATGGCCACCGTGACGGGAAAGAAGCACAGGTACATCGAGATCACGGCTTTGGGCAAGGTGCCGGTCAGGCCCAGGCTGCCCAGCACCACCAGCACGATGGGGGCAATGGCCAGCACAGGCACTGTCTGAGACGCCACGATCCAGGGCATGACGGCCTTTTCCAGCGTGGGCGCATGCACGATGCCGATGGCCAGCAGCAAGCCCAGCAGGGTGCCCAGCACGAAGCCCAGCAAGGTGGCCTCCGCCGTGGTGGCGGTGTGCATCAACAGGCTGCGGGGACTGTCGGCGGGCCAGTCCAGCAGGCTGTGCCACAGGTCGATGGCAATTTGGTGGGGGGCGGGCAGCACCGGGCGCTGCATGGCCCAGGTGGTGCGGACCAGATCCTGCCAGGACCAGCCGCCCTCCGGGCCGCCGAGCACCCGCTCGATGGCGCCGGGGGCATTGAGGGCCACGGCCCCGAGGTACCAGGCCCCGATCAGCACGCTGAGCACGGTGCCCACCGGCAGCACGGCGTGCCACAGCGTGTGAAGCCGACGCCCCCAGGCAGTGGTCGTCCAGGCGGGTGACATGGCGGCCTCCATCAGTGGTGTCCGTCTGCCAAGGCTTCGCGCACTTCATGCGCCAGGGCCATGAACTCGGGCGTGTCGCGCATCGACAGATCGCGATCAGGGGGCAGCGTGGAGTCGATCACCTTGACGATCCGACCCGGCCGGGGCGACATGACCACGATGCGTGAAGACAGGTACACCGCCTCGGCAATCGAGTGGGTCACGAAGATGACGGTGCGTTGCTCGCGGCGCCACAGCAATTGCAATTGCGCGTTGAGGTCATCGCGGGTGATTTCATCCAGGGCGCCAAAGGGTTCGTCCATCATCAGCAGCTTGGGCTCGAAGCCCAGCGCTCGGGCAATCGAGACACGCTGCTGCATGCCCCCCGACAGTTGCCAGGGGTACTTCTTCTCAAACTGCGCCAAGCCCACGCGCGCCAGCTGCGTGCGGGCGATCTCGCGAGCCGTCTCAGGCGGTGTGCCCTGAATTTCCAGCGGCAGCATCACGGTGGACAGCACCGAGCGCCACGGCAGCAAGGCCGCGGCCTGGAAAACGTAGCCGTAGGCACGTGCCAGTCGTGCGTCGTGTGGCGTCAGCCCATTGACCAGCACGGTGCCGGAGGTGATGGGCTCCAGGTCGGCAATGACACGCAGCAAGGTCGTCTTGCCGCACCCCGACGGGCCAATCAGGGAAATGAACTCACCCTGACGAATGTCGAGGTTGACTTCGTGGAGGGCGCGCACCGGTGCGTCGGGCGCAGGGTAGATCACGCTGGCGTTCTGAATCTGAACGACAGGTTTGCCCAAAACCAGCGCAGACGGGGGCGCCGACAGGTCAGCAAGCATCTCGGGTGCATTCATGAGGACAGCAGAAAGTTGACCGGCTGGTCAGGTTTGCTTGTCCTCACCCATGCGAGTTCTGTGCCAGATGTGCCGCGCGAGGGCGACCGTGGGGGCGTCAGGGGCGCTGTCGGGCGGCGCGGATCAGGAAATCGCGCAGGCGCGGGTCGTCGGCATGGGCCACATTGAAGCGGAACCACTGGGTCGCTTGCTGATCCAGCCGGAAGTAATCGCCGGGCGCGAGGGCGATCCCTTCGGCCACGGCGGCCTGGGCCAGTGCGCGCGCATGGTGCGTGGCCTCGCTCGCACTTGGGGCATCGGGCCAACCGGCGCACACATACAGACCACTGTCGGGTACCGCCAGCGGCTGGAGTCCGATGTCCATGAGGGACTCCACCACGCGCTCGCGAGCCGCAGCGAGCCGGTGACGGATGCGCTCCAAATAGCGGCGATGGGCCGGGTCGGCCAGCACGCGTGCGGCGGCGCGCTCGTTGATCTCGGAGGTGGTGAGGCCGCATGTCATCTTCACGCGCGCCAGGGCTTGCACCAGCGTGGGCGGACACGCCACATAGCCCACGCGGATGGCCGGGGCGATGGTTTTGGAGAACCCGCCCAGCACGAGCACCCGATGCAGGCCATCTAGCCCGCCCAGGGAGGGCGCATGCGGCCCGTCGAGGTCACGGAAGATGTCGTCCTCAATCAGCCAGAAGTCGTGCCGCTCGGCCAGGGCCAGCAACTTGTGCAACTGCTGCAGGCGCAAGGTGGTGGACAAGGGGTTCTGCCCCACCGTGGTCACGAACATGGCTTTGGGGCGATGCAGCTCGGCCAGTCGCGCCACCTCGGCCAGATCCAGCCCTTGAGCTGTGCGCGGGATGCCGATGGGGCGCAAGCCGTGGCAGCGCAGCTGGGCGTGCAGGTTCCAGTAACCGGGGTCTTCGACCAGGACCGCGTCACCGGGCTGCATCAGGCCCATCATCACCAGCTCGAAGCCGTGCGTGACCCCGTGGGTCAGGATGATCTGATCGGCATGCACAGGGCCCAGCCGATCGGACAGGTCGTGGGCCAGCCATTGCCGCAGCCCGCCATAGCCCAATGGGTGGCCGTAGCTGGCCAAATGCTCGCCGGCGATGCGGGTGGCCTGACGCAGCGCGGCATGGAAGTCGTTTTCGGCGTACCAGCTCAAGGGCAGCCAGCCACAGCCGGCCGCCAGCAAGTCCCGCCCTTGCGCAAACATGTTCAGGCTGAGCCAGTCGTCGCTGATGTGGGTGGGCAGTTGCAGATCGGCCTGGGCCCGCTCCCGCGCCAGCCGAGACGACTGCACGTAGTAGCCCGCCCCCTTTCGAGCCGACAGCACCTGTTTGCCCACCAGGGCCGTGTACGCCTCGGCCACGGTGAAGGTGCTGATGCCCAGCCGGGAGGCCAGAACCCGGACGGACGGCAGGCGGGTGCCGGCCCGCAGTTCGCCTTGTTGCACCGCGCGCTCCAGCGCGTGCGTGATCCGCCCGACCAGGCTGGCCCCCCGTCGCGTGTCGCGCGAGGGGGCCATGCGGTCGCCCAGCTCATCGGTGAGCTGGGTCAGCCAGTCGGCGGGCGCAGAAGGGGCGTGGCGTGGCGAGTCGGTCATGTTGAAACTGTACAGATGAAATGGCCTGTACGGTTGGTGTGAACATGCAAGTCGTTTGCCAGCTTGCCGTTGTACCGTGTTGGTGCGCAGCCGTGGTGGCCCCTAGCATGGGGGCATGAGCTTCAACCCCGCCACCGAAACCGCTGATCCGGCCACGCTGACAGGCCTGCCTGCCGCCTGGTTGCCCTTCACCCCCAACCGCTATTTCAAGCAGCACCCCAAGATCGTGGTGGGCGCGCAAGGCGCGTACTACCAGACGGCCGATGGGCGCCAGTTGTTTGATGCCTTGTCCGGCCTGTGGTGTTGCCCCTTGGGGCACGGGCACCCCAAAATTGCCGAGGCCATGGCCCAGCAAGCCTCGACGCTGGACTACGCCCCGGCCTTCCAGGTGGCGCACCCGGGGTCGCTGGCGCTGGCGGGTCGCATCGCCGACATGGCCCCAGCTGGACTGAACCGCGTGTTCTTTGCCAACTCCGGATCGGAGTCGGTGGACACCGCCTTGAAGATGGCCATTGGCTACCACCGCCTGCGCGGCGAGGGCGGCCGTTACCGCATCATTGGCCGCGAGCGCGGCTACCACGGCGTGGGCTTTGGCGGCATTTCAGCGGGGGGCATGGTGGCCAACCGCAAGATGTTCGGCACCGTGATGCTGCCCGGGGTGGATCACCTGCCGCACACCTGGTCACCCCAACACATGGCCTTCTCCAAAGGCCAGCCCACGTGGGGTGCGCACCTGGCCGATGAACTGGAGCGCATGATTGCGCTGCACGATGCCAGCACCATCGCCGCCGTCATCGTGGAACCCGTACAAGGCTCGACCGGTGTGGTGGTGCCGCCCGTGGGCTACCTGCAAAAGCTGCGCGACATCTGCACCCGTCATGGCATCTTGCTGATCTTTGATGAGGTCATCACCGGCTTCGGTCGCCTGGGCACGGCCTTTGGCGCTCAGCGCTTCGATGTCACACCCGACCTCATCACCTTTGCCAAGGCCATCACCAATGGCACCGTGCCCATGGGAGGGGTCATTGCCAAGCAAGAGATTTACGACACCTTCATGGGCGTGAATGCCCCGGACTATGCGGTCGAGTTCATGCACGGCTACACCTACTCCGGCCACCCCTTGGCGGCGGCGGTGGGGCACGCCGTACTGGACATCATGCAGGCCGATGGCCTGATCGAGCGCGCGGCCAGTCTGTCGCCGGTGCTGGAGGACGCGCTGCACAGCTTGAAGGGCGAGGCCGGCATCACCGACATCCGCAACTTCGGCTTCTGCGGGGCCATCGACCTCAGCCCGTGGGAAGGGCAACCCGGCCGCCGAGCCATGACCGTGTTTGAGATGGCCATGCAGCAAGGCCTGCTCGTGCGCTTCACGGGCGACACCATTGCCATGGGCCCGCCCTTCATTGCCACCCCCGATGAGTTGGCCCGCATGGTCGATGTGCTGCGCGATGTGGTGCGCCGCACGGCCAGCCCCTTGTGAGTTTTTCAGGAAAGCGTTTGTTCATGTATCACGTTCATCACCACATCTCGGGTCAGCCTCAACCCTCATCCTCCGGTCGCACGGCCGACATCTTCAACCCCGCGCTGGGGCAGGTTCAGGGGCGTGTCGACCTGGGCACGGTTGCTGAGCTGGATCAGGCCGTTGCTGCGGCACAGGCGGCGTTTCCGGCCTGGGCGGCCCAGCCGTCCTTGGCGCGTGCCCGGGTCATGTTCCGTTTCCTGAGCATCGTGCAGCAGCGATCCAAGGCGCTGGCCGAGCTCATCGTCCAAGAGCATGGCAAGACCTTTCCTGACGCCATGGGCGAGGTGGCGCGCGCCATCGAAATCATCGAGTTCGCCACTGGCATCCCGCAGCTGATGAAAGGCGAGTACACCGATCAGATCGCGCGCGGCATCGACGCGTGGTCCATGCGCCAGCCGCTGGGGGTGGTCGCCGGCATCACGCCGTTCAACTTTCCGGCCATGGTGCCGATGTGGATGTTCCCGATTGCGCTGGCTTGCGGCAACACCTTCATCCTCAAACCCTCCGAGCGTGATCCGTCACCGTCTTTGCTGATGGCTGAATGGCTGAAAGAAGCCGGCCTGCCGGACGGTGTGTTCAATGTGGTGCAAGGCGACAAGGCCATCGTGGACGCCATCCTGGCTCATCCGGTGATCCAGGCTGTCAGCTTTGTGGGGTCCACGCCCGTGGCTGAGTACATCTATGCCGAAGGGGCCCGCTATGGCAAGCGCGTGCAGGCACTGGGTGGCGCGAAGAACCACTTGGTGGTCATGCCCGATGCCGACGTGGGGCAGGCCGTGGACGCCTTGATCGGGGCGGCATACGGCTCAGCGGGCGAGCGCTGCATGGCCATTTCGGTGGCGGTGGCTGTGGGCGATGTGGCCGACACGCTGGTGGCGCAACTGGCCGAGCGGGTGCAGGCCCTGCGCGTGGGCGAGGGGCATCAGGACGGTGCGGAAATGGGCCCGGTGGTCACGCGCATGGCGCAGCAACGCATTGAAGGCTTGATCGGTCAGGGCATTGCCGAAGGGGCTGTGGCGGTGGTCGATGGGCGCGGCTTGCGCGTGCCGGGGTATGAAAACGGCTTCTTCGTGGGGGGCACCCTGTTGGATCGCGTCACGCCCGACATGATCGTGTACCGCGAGGAAATCTTTGGCCCGGTGCTGTGCGTGGTGCGGGTGCCCGACATCGCCGCAGCCGTGAAACTCATCAACGACCACGAATATGGCAACGGCGTGGCGGTGTACACCCGCGACGGTGGCATTGCCCGCGAGTTTGTGCGCCACATCCAGGTGGGCATGGTGGGGGTGAACGTGCCCTTGCCCGTGCCCATGGCATTCAACAGCTTTGGTGGCTGGAAGCGCAGCCTGTTTGGCGACCACCACGCCTACGGCCCCGAAGGCGTGCGCTTCTACACGCGGCACAAGGCCGTCATGCAGCGCTGGTCCGACAGCATCGCGCGCGGGCCGGAGTTTGCGTTCCCGCAAATGACCTGATGGTGTCGGGTCGGGCTCACCAGTAGCGCTGCACGCCCAGCAGGCACGATCGCTGGGTGCCGGCCTGCGCGCGGCGCGCCCATTCGCACCGCACTTGCAGATTGGTCTGGGCGTTCAGTGTCCAGCGGTGCGCCAGGGTCAGGCCGCTCTCGGCGGGTTGGCCCATCATGCCGACCCGTGCATACCCTTCGACTTGCATGCGCCAGTGCGTGGAGGCATCCCACAGCAGGCCCGCGGCCAGACCCGTGGCGACACTCCAATCACGCGCAGGCAAGGCGTGGTCCAGCCAGAACTGGTTGTCCATGAACACATAGCCCAACGCATGCCCCGTGGCGCCCAGTTCGGCGCTCAAGCCGGGGCCGCCATTGGCTTCGAAGGCCAAGGGGGCCGCGGTGTACGGGTGCTGTGCATCGGGGCCCCAGCTGCGCCGCCAGCCCGCCTTGACCCGCCACGAGCGGGCATCCAGAATCCCGTCAAGGGGGCTGAGCGACTGGATTTCCACGGGAGTGAACCGGTCCAATCGCATCCCCCGTTGCGCGCTGTAGGCCAGCTCCAGCCGGCCAAACTGGATCGCGGCGCCGCGTTGGTAGCCGGGTTCGGGGTCCAGCAGGTCGTGGTAGGCCGGACGCCACATCACGGACCAGACCTGTTCGCCGCCGCGTTGTCCTGTTAGCAGGTCGACCCGACCGGTGGCGTGGCCCTCAGTCGGGGGCGTGGGGCGCGGTGGCGTCACCGGTTCAGGGGCACTGGGCAAGGCCGCGCGGGCGATGAGCAGGCTCATGCGACGCGCCTGAATGGCGGCTTCGGTGCTCTCGTTTTTGCTGCCTTCGTAGGCCACATAGCGCTCGGCGGTTTCCAGAATCAAGGAGCGGCGCAGGGGATCGGGTTCCAGGCCCGTCAACTGTGCCGGTGTCAATTGCTGGTTGGCCAGTTGCTTGGCCTGGACGGTGCCTTGTGGCCCCAGGCGTTGCGCACGCTCACGCAGTTCGGTACTGTTGGCCGGTCGGTAGTGCACCTGCTTCAGCAAGCCTGGCGCCTTCAGCACCGCACGCACCGTGTCGACCGGGATGGCCCACCATGTGAAGCGATCGGTCAAGTGCAGTTCGGGGCGGGCGGCGTCCAGCAGGGACAGCAGGTGGTAGGAGCAGTTCTCGTCGAAGAAGAAGTAATCGAACCGTGTGCTGCCGAGCTCCCAGGTGTGGGCCAGCAAGCGCGCCATTTCATCTGGGGTGAGGGTCAACTCATATTCCCAGATGTCTCGGTTCTCCAGATCGTTGTAGTCCCGGATGCGGAGGTAGTACGGCGAGTTGGTGAACTGACCGGGGTACAGCCCCGTCAGACCCTTGAGGGCAAAGGCGAGGCCTTCGGCTTCGTTGCCATCGGCGGCATAGCTGATGGCATAGGACAGGAGCGGGTTGAACCCCCCTTCCGAGGCGGGCGGATCCAACCGCAGGAACGTGTGCCCGTACATCGAGGCAGGGGCATTGAGGTAGGCCGCCGGGAACACCAGTGTGGCCTGCCCGGCATGCAGACCGGCCCGCCAGGCCTCATAACGAGGGCAGTCGGGCGTGGGCAGCAGCACGGGGTCGAAATGCAGTTGCTCGTTCAGCCACGCGTGTCGGGCGATGAAGCGGCAGGCGGCCGGCTGATCCAGCGCGAAGCGGGGCTGTGGGTCGAAAAAGGCGGCGAGGGTGGCATCCAGCTCGGACGCCGGATTCTGGGCGCCGTCGGGCGCCGTGAAGAAGCCTGGGTCATCGGCCAGGCTGCGATCGCGTCCGGTGAGGGGGTGGACCCGCATGTGCAGCAGCGTGCGCCACATGGGGTGCTGCGCGAGATGCCGTTCACGCGCCTGTCCTTGCAGGGTGTGCAGATAGGCCCGTTGCGCGGGCGGCAGGACCGGTGTGGGCCAGCCGGTGTCCGACGCGGACGAGGTGACAGACAAGAGGGCGATGGCCAGCGGCCACACGGCACGCCAGAGACCTTGCGCCAGAGAGCGAACAGACAGCATGTCGAGCAAGAGTACGTATGCCCGACCAGGGCCGGGCATACGAGGGGAGGGATTGCCGCATCCTGCGGCTCAGCCTGAGCGACGCGAGGCGTCCTCAGATGCGGGTGGCGTACACGGCCAGGCGGTCGTTGGCGGCCAGGACCGACTTCAGGTTGGCGGCCACGTGCTCGTCACCGAAGACCACGGCAAATTCGTTCTTCAGGGTGGCGGCGAACAGGGCGCGGTCGGCCTTGTCAACGCCCATCACCACGGCCAACGCATCCAGGTTTTCACCTTGGCCGGCGGCGGCGTCACGGGCCAGGGCCACGCGGTTGCCGTCGATGAACATGGCGGTCTTCCAGCTCGAGGACACCACGCCGTCCTGGGTACAGCCCGAGGTGCCGAAGGTGATGCCGAAGGTCTGGTTGCCCGAGGTGCCGTTGGTGGTAGCTGCCAGCACTTGCGGGGCGATGCCCGATTGTCCCTGGAACACTTTGGAACCCCAGCCGCATGAACCGACGTTGTTCTGGGCGGCCATCGACGAACCGGCTGCGGCCAGCAGGGCCAAGGCAACAAATTTCTTCATGGAATCCTCCTGATTCAAGACCAATGCGGCGCTGACCTGTGCGCAGGAAAGGCCGTGAGGCGACCTTGGGTCGTTCGCATCGTCGGGTCCATTCTAGGATCGGTGGCGTGTGTGACGGGTGGCGTGCCACGGTCGGTGTCGTGTGCGGGGGACACGCTTTCGGGTGGCTTGACGCTGCGTAGGGCGTGCACGGGGCTTGGTTGATCCTGTCTCGCGCAACGTGCTACAGTGGTCCCTATGCAGATGGTGAGCTTTTATTTTTGCTTCTTTCATCTCCCGCCCCAAACCGGCGCAGGAGTGGCAGGCGCATAAGCGAACCACCCAGATCCTGAAAACCGCCGGTTGATCCCGGCGGTTTTTTTTCGACATCTCGACCGACCCGCAACAGGAAGCCACATGACCGCCAAATCCAGCGCCGCAGCCGGCTGGGTCCAGCCCGCCGACCGTACCTCCGAGACCGACGATGCCCGCATCAAGAAGGTCACCACCCTGCCCGCACCCGATGCGCTGATCCGCTTCTTCCCGATTCGCGGCACCGCCGTCGAGTCGCTGGTGGCCGACACCCGCAAGGCCATTCGCAAGATCATCAACGGCAAGGACGACCGCCTGCTGGTCATCATCGGCCCCTGCTCCATCCACGATCCGGCCGCCGCCATCGAGTACGCCCGCAAGCTGCTGCCCCTGCGCGAGCAGTACAAGGACACGCTGGAAGTCGTGATGCGCGTGTACTTCGAAAAGCCCCGCACCACCGTGGGCTGGAAGGGCCTGATCAACGACCCGTACATGGACGAGTCGTACAAGATCGACGAAGGTCTGCGCATCGCCCGTCAGCTGCTGCTGGAAATCAACCGCCTGGGCATGCCCGCCGCCAGCGAATTCCTGGACGTGATCTCGCCCCAGTACATCGGCGATCTGATCTCGTGGGGCGCCATTGGTGCGCGCACCACCGAAAGCCAGGTCCACCGCGAGCTGGCCTCGGGCATTTCGGCGCCCATCGGCTTCAAGAACGGCACCGACGGCAACATCAAGATTGCCACCGACGCCATCCAATCGGCTTCGCGTCCTCACCACTTCCTGTCCGTGCACAAGAACGGCCAGGTGGCCATCGTTGAGACGGCCGGCAACCCGGACTGCCACGTCATCCTGCGTGGTGGCAAGGCGCCCAACTACGACGCTGCCAGTGTTGAAGCCGCCTGCAAGGACCTGGAAGCCGCCAAGCTGCATCCTTCGCTGATGGTGGACTTCTCGCACGCCAACAGCTCCAAGCAACATGAGCGTCAGGTCGTGGTGGCCAAGGACATCGCCGAGCAGGTGTCGGGTGGTTCGGACAAGGTGTTCGGCGTGATGGTGGAAAGCCACCTGTGCGCAGGCGCCCAGAAGTTCACTCCGGGCAAGGACGATCCGGCCAAGCTGGCTTACGGCCTGTCCATCACCGATGCCTGCATCGGCTGGGACGACTCCGAACAAGTGCTGGACATCCTGTCCAACGCGGTGAAGGCACGCCGCGCACGCTGAACGGCACCGCCGCTTCGCGTTGAATGCCCCCTCTCATGGGGGAGAGAGGGCTGATCCGGATGGGTCGGCCCTTTATCTTGGGGGGTAGGCCGGGGATACTTGCGCCTGAATCTCACTGGCCCCCATGACTTCCTCTGCGCTTCGTTTCCTGTTGATTGATGACCACGCCCTGTTTCGCACCGGCTTGTCGCTGATGCTGGCAGAGCGGTGGCCGCATGCCGCCTGCCAGCATGCCGGGACGTGGGCAGAGGTGCAGCGCCTGCTGGCGGATGAGGCGCAGCCGGCGCCAGATGTGGTTTTGCTGGATGTGCACCTGCCTGATGGCCGTGCCGTCGGGCATTTGCCGGAGCTCATCGCACGGTGGCCCCACTCGCCGGTGCTGCTCATGTCTGGGCAAGTGAACGAAGCCGATGTGGACGCGGCGCGGGCGCATGGCGCCGCCGGGTTTCTCTCCAAGACGGCCTCGGCACACGAGATCGTGGCAGCGGTTCAGCGCGCCTGTGAAGGCCGTGGTGCGGTGTTTGATGCCTGGACGTCCCCGTTCACCGCGCCCCACGTGTCGGGCCAAACCTTGTCGGTCGCCGAGGTTCGGCCGTCTTACGGAGACGACGGCTCGCTTCAGCTCGATGCGCGTCAACGAGACATCTTGCGCTACTTGGGGCGTAACACCCCCAATAAAGCCATCGCGCGGCAACTGGGCTTGAGCGAGGATCAGGTCCGGGTCACGGTGTCGTGGCTCACGGAAGCGTTGAACGCCAGCAGCCGGTTGCAGGCGTATGAAACGGCCCTCGCACGCGGCCTGTTGCGTTCATGAAGCGTCTGTCAGCGTTGTGGCGCGAGGCGTGGCAATTTGCGCCCCCTCGCATGCTGACCGAGCAAATGGCCCTGCTCGATCGCAACATCACGACGGCCTTACTGGGCTCCATGTTGGCCGCCCTGATCACCGCCTTGGCATTTCGTTTTGCCGTCGGCAATGACGATGTGTGGTGGTGGGCGATCGTGACCTGCGCGCTGGGGACGGCTGGTTTGTTGGCGCGGCGAGGCTTGCCACACCCGCGTGCCGCCAACGGGGCGCTGAAATACGCGCAAGCGATGCGTGTGGTGTGGCTCTTCAACGGCGGGGCCTGGGGTGCGGCCGCACTGTTGTTCATCAATGCCGCAGAGCCATCGTCCATCAACATCCTGGTGGGGGTGACGGCGGGCATGGGGTCTGCTGCCGTCGCAGTGTTCGGGCCGAACTGGCCCATGGCCGTGGTGTATTGGCTCTCCTGCTTGCCGCCCCTGGTGTGGGCGCTGCTGCGCACGGGCGATCCGTTCGGCATCATGATGGGCTTGGCCGCTGCTCTCTACCTGGTTGTCATGCTGGTGTACGCGTATCACACGTCCCGCATGGGGCGTCGGGCCATTGACCTGTACTTCGAAAACGAAGGACTGGTTCAGCGCTTGCGCGATCAGACCCAGCGTGCGCTCGAGGCACGGCAACTGGCTGAAGAGGCCCAGTTGGAGGCCGAAGAGGCCAACCGGGCCAAAACGCTTTTTCTGGCCTCGGCCAGCCATGACCTGCGCCAGCCCTTGCATGCCGCCAGCCTGTTTCTGGGGTCGCTGGCTCGTTCGGGCCTGAATGCACGGCAGATGCAGTTGCTGGACCACATTCAGTCGTCCACGGCGGCGGCCAGCGACATGCTCAACACCTTGATGAATTTCTCCAAGGTGGATGCCGGCGTGATCCAGTCGCATCCACAACGCTTTGCGCTCCAGCCTTTGTTCCACAAGCTGGAGCGTGAGCTGGCGCCCTGGGCGGCCCAAAAAGGTTTGGCGTTCCGCCTGCGGGACACCGGGCTGGTGCTGTTCGCCGATCCGGGCCTGGTGGAACTCATCTTGCGCAACCTGCTGCTCAACGCCATTCGCTACACCGAGCGAGGCGGCGTCCTGCTCGGGTGCCGGGTCCGCGCTGGGCGCGCGGTGGTGGAGGTCTGGGACACCGGCATCGGCATCGAGCCGGCGGCGCATCGCGCCATCTTTCGAGAGTTTCATCAGTTGGGCAACCCGGAGCGTGATCGCCGCAAGGGCCTTGGGTTGGGTCTGGCCATCGTCGAGGGCTTGGCACGTGCCATGAGCGTGGATGTGGATCTGGCCTCCAGACCTGGTCGCGGATCGGTCTTTCGGCTGACCTTGCCCATCAGTGAGGTGGTCACCGGGGCGGCCAAGGCCACCGATCCGACCGGGGTGGCCGCCAGTGGCTTGAGTGGCTTCAGGGTGCTGCTGATCGAAGACGATACCGCGGTGCGCGAAGCCATGGTGGATCTGATGGCGCAATGGGGGGTATGTTGCGAGGCGGTCGGGACACCGCAGGCCGCGCTGGACATGCTGGCTCGGTTCAGCCCGGACGCCGTGTTGGCCGATTACCGCTTGTGCGGTCACTGGACGGGGTTGCGTGCCGTGCTGGCCATCCGCGAGCGATTGGATCGGAGTGTGCCGGCCGCATTGATCACGGGCGACACGTCTTTTGCCCGCTTGCAAGAAGCCAGCGAGGCAGGCTTGGGGATCTTGCACAAGCCTGTGTCGGCCGATCGCTTGCAAGCCTTGTTGCGGGATCTGGTGCATGCGGCACGGTGCACCTGGACCGGCGGCGTGGCGGCAAACGAGCGCCTGTGAGACGGTGTGAGGTCAGTCAGCGAGGGGGGCGGGACCGGATCGGCCACGCAGCATCCACAACAGACTGACCGCGAGCGTGGCCAACCAGAGGCCCTGGCCGCCCACACCCAGATGATCCAGCGCCCAGCCACTCACGATGGGGCCCAAGGCACCCCCGGCGGTGTAGCCCGCGATCATGGCGGACGTGCCGGCCAAGGCTGACGATTCGGCGAAATCGTGCGCCACACAGATCATGCTCAAGGTGTAGAGCGCGCCGCCGACGGCACCCCACAGGCCTGCACACAACCAGATGAGTGAGGGCCATGTGGCGGCTTGCGTGAAGGCCAGTGCACTGAGCGTCAGCAGCGTGGCGCCCGCCACAAACAAGCGCTTGACCGGGAAGTGATCGGCCAGCCATCCCAATGGGTACTGCAGCGCGAAACTGCCCAAGCCCAGTGCGCCGGCAATCGAGGTCGCCCCGGCCAGATCCAGCCCGATCTGTGAGCCGTACGCGGTGGTGATCGAGCCGAGTCCCACCTCATGAACGCCGCCCACCACCGCAGCCCACGCCAGTACGGGGCGGTAGCGCCAGGCTTGCCACAAACCCATGTGAGCGCGGTCTTCGTGCATGGCCTTGAGGTGGCTGACCGAGCGGTGCATGGTCAAGACCAGGCCCAGCACCAAGCCCAGACAGGCCAAACCATTGGCTTGCCGGGAGTCCAGTGCCAGCAGGCTGGGGACAAAGGGCCCCAGGGCCATGCCGCCGCCGAGCAGGGCCTGATAGAAGCCGGTGAGCCGTCCTCGGTGGCTGGGCGGCACGTTGTGGGCGACCAGGGCTTCGGTGGCGTTCCATGCCGCGCCTGCGCCCAAGCCGGCCATCAGGCCAAAGGCGCACCAGGCGAGATAGTGGTCCGTCAACAGGTAGCCCAGGCTGGCCAGAATTTCCAGCAGCAGGCCGGCGCGGTAGGCCTGTCCGACGCCCACGCGTGCGAACAGACGCGGCACCCATGGCACCAGGATGGCCACACTGATGAACGGCAGCGTGGCGAAGAGACCGATGGCGGTGTTGCTGGCGCCGGTCGTTTGCAGACGCACGGCCAACACCGGGTTGAGCAGGCTGAAACTCAGCACCACCATGGCGGTGCCCAGCATGACGCGCCACAGCCCGGGTGGCAAAGAAGGCAGGTGCGCGCGCGTCAACTCAGTTCAACCAGCCTTTGCGGCGGAAATACCAGAAGGGCGTCACGATGGACAACACCATCAGGCCGAGCGCGAACGGGTAGCCCCATTCCTGACTCAACTCGGGCATGTGCTGGAAGTTCATCCCATAGATGCTGGCGATCAGCGTGGGTGGCAGCAGGGCCACCGAGGCCACCGAGAAGATCTTGATGATCTTGTTCTGGTTGATGTTGATGAAACCGACGGTCGCATCCATCAGGAAGTTGATCTTGTCGAACAGGAAGGCGGTGTGGCTGTCGAGCGAGTCGATGTCGCGCAAGATCTGACGGGCTTCTTCAAACTGATCAGCATTGAGCATGCGTGCCCGCATCATGAAGCTCACCGCACGGCGCGTGTCCATCACATTGCGACGGATGCGGCCGTTCAAGTCTTCCTGTCGGGCGATGGCGGCCAGGGCTTCAGCGGCGGCCTGGTCGTTGACTTCGTCCTTCAGCACACGGTGGCTGACCTTTTCCAGGTCGTCGTAAATGCCTTCCAGCGTGTCGGCCGAGTATTCCGCATCGGCGTCATACAGCTTGAGCAGCACATCCTTGGCATCTTCGATCAGCGCTGGAATGCGGCGTGCCCGCATGCGCAGCAGGCGGAACACCGGCAGGTCTTCCTTGTGCACCGAAAACAGCACGTTGTCATGCAGGATGAAGGCCACGCGGACGTTGCGCGGGGTTTCATCGTCGTCGATCAGAAAGTCGGAGCGGATGTGGATGGCGCCGTCTTCTTCGTAGAAACGGGCGGACTCTTCCAGGTCGTCGTCGATGATGTCGGCGGGGATGACCAGGCCGAACTTGACGGCGATCCAGCTCTTTTCCTCGGGGGTGGGATCTTCCAGATCGACCCAGACCGGACGCGCAGGCGTCAGTTCATCGAGGCTGTCAATTTCTTCTTGAAACAGCCGGCCGTTGGCCAGCGTGAATACGTTGAGCATGGGCACTCCAGCATGCAGGCCCCGTCGCTCAAAGAACGGGTGCGCCCACAGTGTCAAGGGATGAGGTGGTAATGGTTGCCGCCCCCTCCCGCGGTGGCCCTGCTGAACCCGTTGCCATCAGGCAAGCAGGTGGGGCCGCACGCTGAACCTTGCAAACCATGGTGGGCAAGGCATCACGTGGCTGGAGTGGGCGGTCACCGATGGGGACTGTCCAAGGTGATGGCTCCAAAATGCCGGCACAGGCCGGCGGATGCGCCATTATGGCGCGCCGACCCTGGGCGTGGCGTGACAAGGCTGTCAAAAAGTCGAGCTTTTTCAGGCCTGTCGCAACGGTGTATGGTTGCGGCCATGGCTATTCCTGCATCTCGTCTGGACCTCAATCTGTTTCGCGTGATGGATGCCGTGTACGAGCACGGCGGCATCTCGGGCGCAGCGCGGCATCTGCATCTCAGTCAACCGGCCGTCAGCCATGCGTTGGCCCGCCTGCGTCGGCTGTGGGGCGACCCGCTGTTCACCCGGCAAGGCAACCAGATGGTGCCCACCGAGTTGACCCGGCGGGTGATTGGCGAGGTCCAGGCGCATTTGCGAGGCTTGCATGGTCTCATGGCGCAAGCCGATGCGTTTGATCCGGCCACACTGGACATGACCTTGCGGGTTGGTCTGCGTGACGTGCTGGAAGCGATTGCCTTGCCGCCGTTGGTGGCGCGCTTGATGCAGGATGCCCCCAAGGTCCGCCTGAGCAGCGTGCGGGTGCCGCATGATGCGCTGGAGCGCTCACTCACGCTGGGCGAGGTGGACCTGGTCATTGATCGCCAACGTCGCGTGGCCGGCCGGATTCAGGGTGTGCAACTGGCCGATGACGCCTTGGCGGTGTTGATGCGTGCCGATCATCCGCTGGCGCAACAGCCTTTGAGCTTGGATGACTATTTCGCGCAACAGCACGTGATGGTGGCGTTGCAGCCCGACCGCCCGGATCCTTTGCAAGCGGTGTGGGCGAGGCTGGGGCGTGGCGAGCGTCGCGTCATCCTTCGGTGCCAGCATTACTACGCAGCGGCCCGCGTGGTCGCAGCCAGCGATGTGTTGTTGACCTTGCCGCGCACCTACGCCGAGGGGCTGACCCGCGCTTTGCCCTTGACCTTGCATGAACTGCCGGCCGATGTGCCTCCCATGGGCATTTGGATGTATTGGCACGCGGACCGGACGGACGATCCCGTCCACCGCTGGATGCGTGAAGGGGTGGGCGCAGCGGCCCGCGAGGCCATGCATGCGGCGCATAACTTTTGATGAAAATTCATCATTTGATGCACAGCTTGCGCAGGCGTAGGATCCCTGTCATTCCTTCAGGAGACAACCATGGATTTCAAGCCCAGTGACCGTGCCGCCCAGACCGCCCAGCGCGTGCGTGCTTTCATCAAGGAGCATATTGAGCCGATTGAGGCCGACCACTGGTCTGGCATCCTGGCTCAGCGTCACGGTGGTGACTGGACCCAGTGGAAGATTCCTCCGCGTGTGGAGGCGCTGAAGGCCAAGGCCAAGGCCGAAGGCCTGTGGAACCTGTTCCTGCCGGATCCCGAACTGGGTGCGGGCCTGAGCGTGCTGGAGTACGCCTTCAGTGCCGAAGAAACGGGCCGTTCGATGATGGCCCCCGAGATCTTCAACTGCAACGCCCCCGACTCCGGCAACATGGAAGTGCTGTGGAAGTACGGCAATGCCGAGCAGAAGGAGCAGTGGCTCAAGCCTCTGCTGGCCGGTGACATCCGTTCGGTGTTCTTCATGACCGAGCCGGACGTGGCCTCATCGGATGCCACGAACATGGCCGCCACGGCTGTGATCGACGGCGATCACATCGTGCTCAACGGCAAGAAGTGGTGGTCGTCTGGCGTGGGTGACCCACGTTGCAAGGTCGGCATCTTCATGGCCCTGACCCCGGATGAAAGCAAGGACCGTCACCATCAGCACTCGATGGTGCTGGTGCCGATGGATGCGCCCGGTGTCGAGATCAAGCGCATGCTGCCGGTGTTCGGTGAGTATGACGAGCCACACGGTCACGGTGAAGTGCACTTCCACAATGTGCGGGTGCCGATTGGCAACTTCATTTCGGGTCCTGGTCGCGGGTTTGAGATCGCACAAGGCCGCTTGGGCCCAGGTCGCATCCACCACTGCATGCGCTGCATCGGTGCCGCAGAAAAGGCCTTGGAGTTGGCCATCCAGCGTGGTCTGGAGCGTACGGCGTTCCGCAAGCCCCTGATCGATCTGGGCGGCAACCGCGAGCGTTTGGCAGAGTGCCGTGTGGCCATCGACCAAGCCCGTTTGCTGACGCTGCAAGCGGCCTGGAAGATTGACACCCTGGGTGTCATGAGCGCCCTGACCGATGTGTCGGCCATCAAGGTGGTGGCGCCTACCATGCTGCAAAACGTGGTGGACTTTGCCATCCAGATCCACGGCGGAGCCGGGGTGTCGCATGACACCGCGCTGACCATGTTCTTCAACCAGGGCCGTTCCTTGCGTCTGGCCGATGGTCCGGACGAAGTGCACAAGGGCATGATCGCGCGTCTGGAACTGAAGAAGTACGGGGTCAAGCGCTGAGATGGGGGCCATCTACCTCATTCGTCACGGTCAGGCGTCCTTCGGCAGCGAAAACTACGACGCCCTGTCCCCCGTTGGGCATGAGCAGGCCCGCGTGGTCGGGTGTGCCTTGCAGGCGCGGGGTGTGCAGCCCACGGCTGTGGTCAGCGGCACCATGCAGCGCCATCAGGAAACCGCTGCGGGCGCCTTGGCCGAGATGGGGGTGAATCTGCCGCTGCAGATTCATGCCGGGGTCAACGAGTTCGCGCACGAGAACGTCATCGAAGTGGCCGAGCCGCGCTATGCGAGCAAGACCGTGATGATGAGCGAGATGGCCGCTGCGGGGGATCCCCGTCGCGCCTTTCAGAAGTTCTTCCAAGATGCCGTGACCCGCTGGGTGGGCGGCAATCATGATGACGAGTACGACGAGCCCTGGTCGGTTTTCAAGCTGCGATGTGTGTCGGCGCTGGAGGACCTGGTGGCCCTGACGCCGGCCAAGGGGCACACAGTTGCCTTCACGTCGGGGGGCACCATCAGTGTGATGTGCGCGCACCTGCTGGGCTTGAGCGATGCACAAGCCTTCACGATCAACTGGACGCTGGCCAACGCCGGCGTAACCAAGATCGTGACCGGCCGGGACGGCCTGCATCTGGTTTCCATCAATGAACATGCGCACCTGGAAGGCGCAGAATCGTCCCTGCTGACCTTCCGCTGAACGTCGTGCCTGCTATAACGGCCAATGCATGCGGATTCGGTTCCGCAGAGATGGGCTGAAAGCAAAAAACGACGGAGAGGCAGATGAGCAAACGCAGGTGGGCAGCTGGCGTGGTGCTGGCGCTGGTCGCGCTGGCAGGCTTGGGGGTGAGTCAGGCGTGGGCCCCGGATCGGTCGGTGCAGTCACTGTCTGTACGTTGGGCGCCGGCGCCTTCGCGTTTCATCTCGGTGATGGACATGCAGGTGCATGTGCGCGACGAGGGCCCCCGGGATGATCCACACCCGCTGGTCTTGCTGCATGGGACCTCTGCTTCGTTGCACACCTGGGATGGCTGGGTGAGTGCCCTGAAGACACAGCACCGTGTCATCCGTGTCGACATGCCGGGATTCGGCCTGACAGGTCCCAACCCGACCAACGATTACCGCTTGCCCACGTATGCCGACTTCGTGATTGCGGTCCTGGACCAGCTGGGGGTGCAGCAGTCGGTGATCCTGGGGGGCAATTCCTTCGGGGGCGAGGTGGCCTGGAAGACCGCCGTCGACCACCCCACGCGCGTGAGCCGTCTGGTGTTGGTTGACTCGGCCGGGTATTACTTCGAGCCGCGCAGCATGCCCATTGGGTTCAAGCTCGCACGCATGCCCGCGCTCAAGCCCGTGATGGCGAAGCTGCTGCCGCGTGGGGCCATTGAATCCAGCGTCCGCAATGTGTATGGCGACCCCAGCAAGGTCACCACCGAGCTGGTCGATCGCTATTACGAGTTGACCTTGCGGGCGGGGAACCGTGCGGCCCTGTCTGAGCGATTCACGCAAGCGCCGACAGGCCAGTACGCCGATCAGGTGAAAGAGGTGCGGCAGCCCACGCTGATTTTGTGGGGGGCGCAAGACCAGTTGATCCCGCCTGACAACGCCCAGCGCTTCCAGCGCGACATTCCTGGCAGTCAGATGGTGATGTTCGAGGGGCTGGGGCATGTGCCCCACGAGGAAGACCCGGCGCGCACCGTCTCAGCCGTCCAGCGCTTTCTGGCGCAGCCGTGACGGCACAAGGACCTCACTCGGGTTGAGGCTCGCTGTCGAAGTAGTACGTCGTGCGCGTGCGCGGTGACAGGTAGGCGTGCGCTTCCGGGCTCAACTGTTGTGGGCGCAAGGTCTTGCGAACCGACAAGGCTGGCTCGTGCTCCAGGTCCAACAGCAGGGCTTCGGACTTCGGAATGGCCGGGTTGTAAACCAAGACCACCGGGCGCAGGGGCTTGCTGGTGTTCACCGACACCACCATGGCCAGACGGTCGTCGCTGAGTTCGACCACGGTGCCGGGCGGGTAGACGCCCATGCAGCGCACGAAGGTGCTCAAGGCCTTGCTGTCAAAGCGGCTGCTTTGCTGCGAGAACAGCAAGGACAGGGCTTCGTGTGGGGTCATGGCCTGATTGGGATCGGACGGGTTGCACAACTCGTCATAGGCATTGACCAGGGCCACAATCCGTGAGGCCAGCGACATCTGTGCGCCCGTCAAGCCGGACGGGTAGCCCGAGCCATCCAGTCGCTCATGGTGTTGCAAGATGATGGGCAGGATGCCCGCCGGCAGCTCCAGCTTGCGGGCGATCTGGACGCCGTACTCGCAGTGCATCTGCTTGAGCCGCACCTCGGCGCTGGTCAGGCCGTCATGTTTGCGCAGCAATGCGGCGGGCAACTCCAACTCGCCAATGTCGTGGAACAGCGCGCCCAAGCCCACAGTACGGATCACCTCGGGTGGGGCCTGCATTTCCTTGGCGACCATCATGGACAGCAAGGTCACGTTCAATGCGTGGCTGTAGACCTCATCGCCGCCAATGCGATCGGCCATCAACTGAATGGACACGTCGGCGTCCACCAGCAGCAACTCCACCATGGAGTACACCAGGTCGGTGGACGAGCGACGGACATCGCCCGGCATGGAAAACACGTGCTGGTTGATGCCGCGGATGGTGCGGGTGGCCGCAACAAGCGCTTGCTCGCAGGCACTGGCCCGTGCACGCTGCATGGCCAACTTTTCCAGGTGCACGCGACGCATCAGCACGTCTGCTTGATCCGCAGCGGACTGGGCGGGCGCTGTGGCCACCGCAGATGCTTCCGTGGCATGGGTCTCGGCGGCCTGGGGCGCCGGAGGCAGGGGCTCCGCCTCGCTTTTCTCGGGGATGTAGCGGATGCGCGTCAGTCCCAGGCTGCGCAGCGTGTCGATCTGACCTTGATTGCGGATGCGGAAGCTGGAGAAGGTGAACGGGTGCTGCGTCCAGGACAAATCCAGATGCACGTACAGCCCGATGCAGAGTTGCTCGGGCTGGATGTAATGCGCATCGTTCAGTTCCGCAACGGCCATATTCAATTCAACGACGGGTTCAGTTCAGGTGTTTCGTGACCACTTCCAGCAACTGGCGTGGACTGAAAGGCTTGGTCAAGTATGCCTCGGCCCCCAATGATTGCCCCAACTGCCGGTCGCTTTCTTGCCCCTTTGCGCTGAGAAAGATCACTTTGGTCGAGGCCAGCTCTGGCGTGGACTTGATCTGTCGGCAGACCTCAAACCCATCCACATGACCTGGCATCATGATGTCCAGCAGCAGCATGTCTGGCCGCAACTGCTTGGCCATTTCGATGCCGATGGTGCCGTTTTCCGCTTCGTGAATGTCCAGATCCTCGATTTCCAGCGTCATGCGAATCAGTTCGCGGATATCGAGTTGGTCTTCAACGATCAGAACACGCTTCATGGGCTGCAGGCGGTGGCGCAAGTCAAGGGCAGATGGGATATCGGTCCGTTTCTCAAGATTATGAGGGTGAACGCCGAAATTACCTCATGTCGAAAATACACGTTGGTGTCTTGCGCCTATTGGTGGAGAGCCTGGCCATCTTCCTGAGTGCGGAAGCCGTGGTCATGCTGGCGCTGCCCGTGCTGGCGCCAGGCTTGCACGGCTGGCAAGAGGCCCTGTTGGACTCCGCCATGCTGGCGGTCTTGTCGGGCCCCTTGTTGACATGGCGTGCTTTTCGTTTCTGGCAGCGTCAGGCGATTGCCGACAACAAGCCGTCCATGGAGCGTTTGTTGTGGTCCGTTCCCTTTCAGCGCTCCTTGCCTTTTCCGCTTCTGGTGTTTGTCGGGGGGGCGGCACTGTCGGTGATGGTGGCGGTGGGCCTGCATCAGAAGTCCACCGAAGCGGCGGACGCGCAGTTCGACCGCGTCAGCGTCCAGTTGCAGCGGACGCTGGAGGCGCGCCTCGACAAGACCCTGGCGGGGCTCAAGGGGGTGCGAGGCGCCATGCTGGCACATGGTGGCGAGTTGCCACAGGCGGGATTTCGCACGTGGGTGGGCTCACGAGACGTGGTCAGCGAGTTTCCCGGGATCCGGGGGATGGGCTTCATCAAATACATCAAGCGTGAGGACCTGGCCCGTTTCATCCAGCAGGTGCGTGCGGACCATGCGCCGGATTACGCCGTGCATCCGACCACCGCGGCGCCAGACCTGTACGTGATCAAGAACATCGAGCCGCTGGAGTTCAACCGCCCGGCATGGGGGTTCGATCTGGGCTCGGATCCCCGCAGACGGCAGGCGCTGGACGAGGTGGTGGACACTGGGTTGCCATCGCTGACGCCGCCCATTGTCTTGCTGCAGGACCAGCACCATCGCCCAGGTTTTTTATATTTGTTACCAGTGTTTCAACCAGGTGTGGCAGCCGACACACCGCAGACCCGGCGAGACCATCTGCTCGGGGTGATTTATGCCCCGATCGTGGCCGCTGAATTGGTGGCCGGGTTGGACTCGGCTGCGGCATCTTTGGTCCGGTTCACGCTCTACGACGGTTATGAGCCTGAGCCTGCGCACTGGATGGCGGGCACCGACAGCACCCAGGAGCGGCAAGTGAGCGGTGGGGGACGATTCCGCCGACTGCATCATTTGCTGATTGGTGGGCGAGCGCTCACGCTGGAGGTGCGCTCCACGGAGAGCTTTGAGCGCGATGTGGCCTTTGCCATGCCCACCTGGATTGGCTTGCTGGGCCTGCTGTTGAGCAGCATGATCGCGGCAGCCTTGTGGCTGCTGCGGACCGCGCGCGTGCGGGCAGAGGATTTGGCGCAGGCCATGACCCACGAAAGCAACGCATTGCTCGAGACACTGGACCGTTTCGGGATGGTGTGTGTGACGGCGCCCGATGGCCGGATCATCGATGTCAACGAGGCGTTTTGCCATGCTTGTGGCTATGAGCGCAACGAACTGTTGGGGCAGAACCCGCGCATCCTGAATGGCGGCAGTCACGACGACCTGTTCTGGATCACCGCGTGGCAGGCCTTGCTGCACGGTCGGTCTTGGACGGGCGACATCTGCAACCGTCGCCGCAGTGGTGAGCAGTATTGGGTCCACTGCGTGATCTCCCCAGTGCTGGATCAGCGCGGGCAGGTTGAAAAGTACATCTCGATTTCGTACGACATCACCGAGTCACGCCAGGCGCAGGACGCCATCAAGGCCAACGCGGAACGCTACAACCTGGCCATTGACGGCGGCAACGACGGCCTGTGGGACTGGATGAACATCCACTCTCAGGAAATGTGGTGGTCGCCGCAGTTCTTCCGTTTGCTGGGCTACTCGCCGGGTGCGCTCAAACCGGATCTGGCCACGTTTGACAGCATGTTGCACCCGGAAGATCAGGAACGGACCTTCGCGACCATCAACGCCGCACTGACGCACGCCGAGCCTTATGACATGGAGTACCGTCTGTGCACGCGTGCCGGCGAGTACCGGTGGTTCCGTTCTCGCGCCAAGGTGTACTTTGATGATTTGGGGCGCGCCACGCGCATGGCGGGCTCCATCCAGGACGTGCACGAGCGGCGCTTGGCCCAATCGCAGTTGCAGGCGCACATCGAGCAGATGGCGGCCATCTTCAGTCTGACGCAGGACGCGTTCGTGTCGTTCGATGCGCAAGGTCGCGTCAGCTACGTCAGCCCTGCCACGCCCCGACTGACAGGCATGCTGCCAGGTGCCTTGCACGGGCTGGACGAAGCCACCTTCATCCGCACGATCTTGCGCACTGCAGTGGACGAGCCTGAGGTGCTGCCCACCACCTTGGAGACCCTGCTGCATGAAGCCGGACATGCCGGAACCGGTCGCGTCATGCTGGAAATGAAGCCGCCTGCCCGCCGCATGCTGGAGTTGCGCCTCAGCCAGGGGCAAGGGGTGGCCGTGTCACAGGTGCTGCATCTGCGCGATGTCACCCACGAGACCGAAGTGGACGAGATGAAGAGCGCCTTCTTGTCGGTGGCTGCCCATGAGTTGCGCACGCCCATGGCCTCGATTTACGGGTTCACCGAATTGCTGCTGACCCGTGAGCTCAAGCCGGAGAAGCAACGTGAGTTGCTGGGCCGCATCTATCGTCAAAGCGAGGCCATGGCGGCCATCATCAACGAATTGCTGGACCTGTCTCGACTGGAAGCACGACAAGGCAAGGACTTCGAGTTCACGGCCTGCAATCTGGAGTCGCTGGTGCAGGAAGTGATCCGTGACTTCAAGGCTCCCGATGGCCGCTCGCTGCCCAAGACCTGCTGGCCAGACGAGCCGGTCATGGTCTGGGTGGACCAGCAAAAGATGCGGCAAGCCGTGCTGAACGTGCTGTCCAACGCCTACAAGTACTCGCCCAGCGGGGGGGACGTCTGGGTGTATCTGGTGCAGCGGGAAGAGGCCGGCCGACAGGTGGTGGGCGTGCAGATCCGGGACTTTGGCATGGGCATGAACCCAGAGCAGCTCAGCCGCGTGGGGGAGCGCTTCTACCGCGCCGACAAGTCCGGCAACATTCCCGGGACAGGCCTCGGTGTGGCCATCGTCAAGGAAATCATGGAGTTGATGGGCGGGCGCGTGGTGATCGACAGCAAAGAGGGCGAGGGCACCACCGTGACCCTGGTGCTCAACTGTCAGACCGAGTCTCACGACGTCCAGCCAGCATGAAAAAAGGCGCCCCGCAGGGCGCCTTCTTGATGCGGTCGATGAAACCGATCAGGCCTTGGCTTCGGCCTTCTTCTTCTGACGCCAGGCGTGCAGCAGGGGTTCGGTGTAGCCAGAAGGCTGTTCCTTGCCCTTGAACACCAGGTCCAGTGCGGCTTGGAAGGCGCAACCGTTGGGGTTCGCGACCAGCGATTCGTACAGCTTGTCGCCAGCGTTTTGCTTGTCGACGATGGCGGCCATGCGGGTGAAGGTTTCACGCACTTGGGCTTCGGTCACCACGCCATGGTGCAGCCAGTTGGCCACGTGCTGGCTGGAGATACGCAGGGTCGCGCGGTCTTCCATCAGGCCGATGTCATGGATGTCAGGCACCTTCGAGCAGCCGACGCCTTGGTCAATCCAGCGGACCACGTAACCCAGGATGCCCTGGATGTTGTTGTCCAGCTCTTGCTGCTTCTCGGCTTCGGTCCAGTTGGCTTGTGCCACCACGGGGATGGTCAGCAGCTTGTCCATCAGGGCCTGGGCGTCTTCGCCAGACTTCTCGATCTCGGTTTGCACCGCTGCCACGCTCACTTGGTGATAGTGGGTGGCGTGCAGGGTGGCGGCGGTCGGCGACGGTGTCCAGGCGGTGTTGGCGCCAGCCTTGGGGTGACCGATCTTTTGCTTCAGCATTTCGGCCATCAGGTCAGGCATGGCCCACATGCCCTTGCCGATTTGCGCGCGGCCCTTCAGGCCACATTGCAGACCGATCAGCACTTTGCGGCGCTCGTACGCAGCAATCCAGTCCGAACCCTTGATGTCGCCCTTGCGCATCATGGCGCCGGCCAGCATGGCTGTGTGCATTTCGTCGCCGGTGCGGTCCAGGAAACCGGTGTTAATGAAGGCCACGCGGCTCTTGGCGGCAGCGATACAGGCCTTCAGGTTGGCCGAGGTACGACGCTCTTCGTCCATGATGCCCAGCTTGACGGTGCTGTCAGCCAGACCCAGCAGCTGTTCAACGCGGCCGAACAGTTCGTTGGCGAAGCCCACTTCGGTCGGGCCGTGCATCTTGGGCTTCACGATGTAGATCGAGCCCGCGCGCGAGTTGCGGATGGCTTGGCCGTTGATCTTGCCATGGCCTTGCAGGTCGTGCAGGGCGATGGTGGTGGTGATCACGGCGTCCATGATGCCTTCGGGGATTTCCTTGCCCTCGGCGCCCCACAGGATGGCGGGGTTGGTCATCAGGTGACCCACGTTACGCACGAACATCAGCGAACGACCGTGCAGCTTGACTTCACCGCCATTGGCGCCGGTGTACACGCGGTCGCCGTTCAGCGTACGGGTGAAAGTCTTGCCACCCTTGGCCACTTCTTCGGCCAACGTGCCTTGTTGAATGCCCAGCCAGTTGCTGTAGCCCAGCACCTTGTCTTCGGCGTCCACGGCGGCGACGGAGTCTTCCAGGTCCAGGATGGTGGACAGGGCCGCTTCCAGGATCAGGTCGGACACGCCGGCCGGATCGGTCTTGCCGATGGCGGTTTCACGGTTGATCTGGATGTCGACGTGCAGGCCGTTGTTGACCAGCAGCACGCTCTTGGGGGCCGCCGCGTCGCCTTGGAAGCCCACGAACTGCGCGGGGTTGGCCAAGCCAGTGGTCGAACCATTGGCCAGGGTCACGACCAGCTTGCCGCCTTCGACGCGGTAGCCGGCGGCGTCCTTGTGGGAAGCGCCTTCCAGCGGAGCGGATTGATCCAGGAAGTTGCGGGCCCAGGCGATGACCTTGGCGCCACGGACGGGGTTGTAGCCCGTGCCTTTTTCAGCGCCGCCTTCTTCGGAGATGGCATCGGTGCCGTACAGCGCGTCGTACAGGCTGCCCCAACGTGCGTTGGCGGCGTTCAGTGCGTAGCGGGCGTTCAGGATGGGCACCACCAGTTGGGGGCCGGCTTGCAGGGCCAGTTCGGCGTCCACATTGGCGGTCGTGGCTTGCACGTCAGCGGGCACGGGCACCAGGTAGCCGATCTTTTCCAGGTGGGCCTTGTAGGCGGCCATGTCCTGGATCGGGCCGGGGTTGGCGGTGTGCCATGCGTCCATCTCGGCCTGGATGCGGTCGCGCTCGGCCAGCAGGGCGGCATTCTTGGGGGCCAGGTCGTTGACGATCTGGTCAAAGCCAGCCCAGAACTTGGCGCTGTCAATGCCGGTGCCGGGCAACACCTTGTCTTCGACAAAACGGAAGAGTTCGGTGGCCACTTGCAGGCTGTGGACGGTGGTACGTGCGGTCATGAAAACCTCGTCAGGAGATGATCTTGGAGGAGAGGGGTGGGTGACCTCGGGCGTGGCCGAAGCACCAGCTGAACACGGAAGTTTATTCGATACTTTCGTGAACATTACTGCCCATAAAATTCATGGATTCATGACTTTTAAGCAAAAATCAACCGGAAATGGGCCCGCATTCCTGCGGATTTGGGTTGACCCCATCTTGTCGGGCGGGCCGGGTGCGTTCAGGATGTGACGCGCAGTTCTGTTCCGGCAGGTGGCCGGGGGAGCAACAGACGTGGACCGACTCAAGCAGATCGAATCGTTCGTGGCCGTGTCCATGAAAGGCAGCCTGACGGCCGCCGCGGCCGCCGAAGGCGTGGCTCCGGCCGTGATCGGGCGTCGCATCGATGCCCTGGAAGAGCGTCTGGGCGTCAAGTTGCTGGTGCGCACCACGCGCCGCATCACTTTGACCCACGAAGGCAGCGCCTTCTTGGAAGATGCTCAGCGCGTGCTGGCCGAGTTGGCGAATGCCGAGGCCAGCGTGAGCGCCGGAGGGCTGAAAGCCAGCGGCCATTTGCGCATCACCGCGCCGGCGGGGTTCGTGCGTCGCCATGTGGCGCCCCTGGTGCCGCAATTCATCGCACGGCACCCGGAGGTGTCCTTGTCCCTGGATTTGTCAGACAGGCTGGTCGACCTCGTCAACGATGGTTATGACTGCGCCATCCGCGTGGGGGACTTGCCGGATTCGTCGCTGGTGAGCACCCGTCTGGCCGACAACCGTCGCCTGTGCGTGGCCAGTCCGACCTATCTGGCCGGGCGTGGTCGCCCCGAGCATCCTTCCGACATCACCCGACATGACTGCCTGACCTTGAGCTCCGAAGCCAGTCAGACGCGCGGGTGGGCCTTCACGATGGATGGGCAGTTGACCCGGGTGCGCCCCTCGACGCGGCTGGACTGCTCTGATGGTCAGGTCCTGCATGCCTGGTGTCTGGCCGGACTGGGGTTGGCCTGGCGCTCCTGGTGGGAGGTGTCGGCCGACGTGCAGGCCGGCCGACTGGTCAGCGTGCTGGACGCGTATGCGGCGCCACCCAACGGCATTTATGCGGTGTTTGCCCAGCGCAAGCACCTGCCTTTGCGGGTGCGCCTGTGGATCGACTTCATCAAGGAGGCCTACGCCGATGAGGTCTATTGGCAACAAGTCGCCGTGACTGGGGCATGATGCAGGACCTTGCCCGATCCAACTTGATCTGACCGCCATGTTGCTGGAAGCCATCCTGGCTTATGCCCACTTTGCCGCCATCCTGGGTGTCGTGGTCTTCGTGACCAGCGAGGCCGCCCTGTGTCGGCCCGAGTGGCTCAACGCGGCCGTGATTCACCGACTGGTGCGCATCGACACCTTGTATCTGGCGGCTGCGGCGGTTGTGCTGCTCACGGGTCTGGCGCGCACCTTCTGGGGCATCAAAGGCGCGGGGTGGTACTGGACGCAGCCCTTGCTGCACGCCAAGCTGACCATCTTCGCCTTCATCGGCGTCCTGTCGCTCAAGCCCACGTTCAGTTTTTTGCGGTGGCGCAAGCGTTGGGACGAACTGAATGTGCTGCCGGCCGCCGCTGAGGTGCTGGCGGTGCGGCGCATCATCATGTTTCAGGCGCATGTGATGCTGCTCATTCCACTGGCCGCCACCTTGCTGGCGCGTGGCGTCTGGACCTTCTGAACTTGGCCTTGCGGCCATCAAAAAGGGCTCCCGAAGGAGCCCATGCGATTCAGAAACCGGCTGGAAGGTTTACTTCGCCGCCGCATCCTTTTCGCACTTCTTGATGAAGCTGGTCTTGGCTGCACCCGCCAGGGCCTTGCCATTCTTGTCGACCGCCTTGGCCGCGCAGGCAGCGCCGGCACTGGCTGCCCCCGACTCCTTCTCGCACTTCTTGATGAAGCTGGTCTTGGCCGCACCCGCCAGGGCCTTGCCATTCTTGTCAACCGCTTTGGCTTCGCAAGCCGCATCACCCGCGTGAGCCACGGTGGCCAGCAGGGCCAGAGTCAGGGAAGCAATCAGTGCACGCATGTGGAGCTCCTAGTTTCAGGTCAGGCATTCTGCGGAGGCGACCGTTCGCCATCCGTCTGTGCAGCTTAACGCGTGGCGCCGTCCATGCGATGACAGCACCGGTAAATTGAGGTGCGGGGCACCTCACATGATGCGCCGCGGGTGGGCCAGGGCCTCGTGGGCCGCATGCAGGCGCCGCACCAGCACGCGGATGAAGGCTTCATCAAACAGATGCCGGCATGTGGGGCTGAGCTGCTGCATCGTGTCCGGGGTGAACGAAATGGTGGTCGCGGGCTCGGTCACCACCACGTCGGTGCTGTGACGTCGCAACTCGGGATTGGGCGCCAAATAGGCCATCTCGCCCACCGAGGTGCCGGCGCCCAGCAGCGCCACCCGCTTGCTGCTGCGGTACACCTCGACACTGCCTTGGGCAATGATGTGGAAGGTGCGCCCCTCTTCGCCCCGTCGGTACAAGGCATGGCCAAACGAAAAGCGCTGCCACTTGGCCCGGTGCACCACCTCCCACAACTCAACATCGCCAAAGTTGGAGAAAAAGTCCAGCGTACGCAGCAGGTTGAACCGCTCCGAATCCAGCACGCCCTGCAGGTGGCCGCGGGGCACCTTGTGCTCGGCAATCAGACCGGACAGGGCTTGTGCAAACGCATCCCAGCTGGGGTAGCGGTCGTCCCGGTTCTTGGCCAGGGCGCGCATCACCACTTCGTCCACGGCCGTGTCCACGCCTGCCCGCATGCCGGACAAGGGCGCCGGCATCTGGTTGTAGATCTGGTTCATCAGCACCGCTTGCGACGATGCTTCAAAGGGCGGTCGCCCCGCGATCAGGTGGTACAGCACCGCGCCCAAGCCGTAAATGTCGGCGCGGCAGTCAGGTGTCTCCCCATCCAGTTGCTCGGGGGCCATGTAGGCCAGCGACCCTACTTGGTGGATTTGGGTGGACTCGGCCGTCAGGTTGAGCACGCTGCCAAAGTCGCTGATCTTGACGTCCACCACCTGACCGGCTTCGTTGGTGATTGCCAGGATGTTGGCCGGCTTCACGTCGCGATGGATCAGGCCTTGGCGGTACACATAGCCCAAGGCCATTGCGCACTTGAAACCCACTTCAATGATCTGATCCAGTGGCAGCAGCTGATCGGGACGGCAGAACGTGCGCAGCGTGGTGCCCGGCACATACTCCATCACCACATACGGCGACACCGGATCGGGTACCGCGTCGTAAATGTGCACGACGTTCGGGTGTTGCAGTCGGCCGACCAAAGCGGCCTCGGCCGCAAAGAAGCGCGCGTACACCGGGCCATCCACCGCGTCGATCAGCACCGACGAGCGCACACGCTTGATGGCCACATCCCGGTCATGGAAATCATCCCGGCACAAGAACACCTCGCTGGTGGCGCCGTCGCCCAGCTTCTTGGTGATGCGGTACTTGCCGATCAGACCGTTGTCGAGGTCGATGTCGATGTCATCCATGCTGAGCCAATGATCTCCTTGTCCGGATCTTTCCACTGTGCGTGATTTCCCGTTGTGCGAAAAGACCCTGATGAAGTGTGCAATTCTCCTCTCTTGATCGACGTTGTACACCCACGGCGGCAGCCCTCGTAGAATTCCACCCATGATTCAAGCCAAGCGTGACCTTCTTTCTGCCCTCGGTGAGGCCCTGCGCCAGGCGGCGCCCGACGCCCCTGCGTCCTTCTCTCCGGTTTTCGAAGCCCCCAAGCAAGCTGCCCACGGTGATCTGGCCGTGACGGCGGCCATGCAGTTGGCCAAGCCGCTGAAGAAGAACCCACGCGAGCTGGCCACGGCCCTGGTGGCCGCCCTCGAAGCCCAGCCTGCCGTGCAGCAATGGGTGCAGTTGCCCATCGAAATCGCGGGCCCCGGCTTCATCAACCTGCGCCTCAAGCCCGCCGCCAAGCAATCCATCGTGACCGACGTGCTGGCCGCCGGCGAGCAATTCGGCTGGCAACCCAAGACGGGCAAGAAAGTGCTGGTCGAGTTCGTGTCGGCCAACCCCACGGGTCCGCTGCACGTGGGCCACGGTCGTCAAGGCGCTTTGGGCGACGCCCTGTGCAACCTGTTCGAAACCCAGGGCCAGTCGGTGACCCGTGAGTTCTATTACAACGACGCCGGTGTGCAGATCAGCACCCTGGCTTGGTCCACCCACGCACGCATCAAGGGGCTGAAGCCCGGCGACGAGCACTGGCCCGAGTCCGCCTACAACGGCGACTACATCGCCGAGATCGCGGCCGACTTCCTGGCCAAGAAAACCGTCAAGGCCGATGACCGCGAGTTCACCGCCTCGGGCGACCCCGAAGACATCGACGGCATCCGCCAGTTCGCCGTGGCCTACCTGCGCCATGAGCAAGATCTGGACTTGAAGGCCTTTGACGTTCGCTTCGACAACTACTACCTCGAGTCCAGCCTCTACACCGACGGTCGCGTGGAAAACGCGGTCCAGCGTCTGGTCGATGCGGGCAAAACGTATGAAGAGGGCGGCGCGCTGTGGCTGCGCTCCACCGATTACGGTGACGACAAAGACCGCGTCATGCGCAAGACCGACGGCGGCTACACCTACTTCGTGCCCGATGTGGCCTATCACATCGCCAAGTGGGAGCGCGGCTTCGAGCAGTGCGTCAACATCCAGGGCTCCGATCACCACGGCACCATCGCCCGCGTGCGTGCGGGCCTGCAAGCTGCTGGCGTCGGCATCCCTCAAGGCTGGCCCGACTACGTGCTGCACAAGATGGTCACCGTGATGAAGAACGGCGAGGAGGTCAAGATCTCCAAGCGCGCCGGCTCTTACGTCACCCTGCGTGACCTCATCGAGTGGACCAGCAAGGACGCCGTGCGCTTCTTCCTGATCAGCCGCAAGGCCGACACCGAATTCACCTTCGACGTCGACCTGGCCCTCAAGCAGAACGACGAGAACCCCGTGTTCTACGTTCAATACGCCCATGCACGCATCCACTCGGTGCGTGCGCAGTACGCTGACAAGGGCGGGGACCTGCAAGCCATACACGGCGCAGACCTGACTTTGCTGACCGCTGACACCGAGCTGGCGCTGATGACCAAGCTGGCCGAGTTCCCCGGCATGCTGACCGCAGCCGCACAAGGTTTGGCCCCGCACGACGTGGCCTTCTACCTGCGTGATCTGGCCAGCGCGTTCCACAGCTACTACGCGGCGGAACGTTTCCTGGTCGACGAGGTCGAACTCAGCCGCGCCCGTGTGGCGTTGCTGACGGCCACCGCCCAGGTGCTGCGCAACGGTCTCGCCCTCCTGGGCGTGAGCGCACCCGAAAAGATGTAATTCACCCTTGATCGACAGGACTCCACGCATGACAACCCAGCGCGGCTCGCAACGCGGCGGCTTTTTCCTCGGCATGATCGTTGGCCTGTTGATCGGGTTGGCGCTGGCGCTGGGTGTGGCCATCTACATCACCAAAGTGCCACTGCCGTTCATCGACAAGGTGCCGCAGCGCACGGCCGAACAGGACGCGGCCGAAGCCGAGCACAACAAGAACTGGGACCCCAACAGCCCGCTGTATGGCAAGAACCCGGCCAAGCCGCACGCGGTGGAGTCGGCACCTTCTGCTGCAGCATCGGGGGCCAGCGCCGCTGCTCCGGTGCGTGAGGCGCCGGTCGCGCCCACCCCAACGCCTGCTCCAACGGCTTCTGCCGCCACCCCGGCCAAGGGGGCCTCGGCAGCCAAGCCTGCGGCAGCACCCGCGTCCAGCGCTCGCAACCCGGCGGCCATCCTCTCCGGCGAGCCCGTGTCAGCCACGCCTGCCTCGGATGCGTTGACCTATCAGGTGCAAGCTGGTGCCTATGGCAGTCAGGCTGAAGCCGAAACCCAGCGCGCCAAGTTGGCCATGATGGGGCTCGAACCTCGCATTCAAGAGCGCGAAGTCAACGGCCGCAACATGTTCCGTGTGCGCATTGGCCCGTTTGCCCAGCGTGAGCAGGCCGAAGAGGTTCGCGTCAAACTGCAAAACGCCGGCGTGGAGTCGGCCTTGGTTCGCATTCAGAAGTGATGCCGCATTGGGCGGCTTCGAAAGGACAAGACATGAATCGTCGTGAGTTTTCGATCCAAACCCTGGGCGCCTTGGGCTTGGGAGCGGGCGTGGGCCTGCCCGGTTTGGCCATGGCACAGGGTGGTCCGATCGAGGGCACGAACTATGTCAAGCTGAACCAGTATGCCCCTGTGACTGCGCCGGCTGGCAAGGTCGAAGTGGTCGAGTTCTTCTGGTACGGCTGCCCCCATTGCTTCCATTTCGAGCCCGCGTTGAGCGCGTGGGTCAGTCGATTGCCGGCCGATGTGGTGTTCCGCCGGATTCCCGTGGTGTTCCGCGAAAATCCGTTTGCCATCCACCAAAAGCTGTACTTCGCGGTTGAAACCCTGGGCTTGAGCGCGACGCTCCACGCCAAGATCTTCCATGCCATGCATGAGCAAGGTCAGCGCCTGGACAAGCCCGAACTGATCGCCGACTTTGTGGCCAAGCAAGGCGTGGATGCCCCCCGCTTCATGGCCACCATGGAGTCGTTCGGCGTGCAGGCCAAGTGCAAGCAAGCCCGCGCCCTGACCGACGCGTACAAGATCGATGGCGTGCCCACCCTGGGCATTGGCGGCCGCTTCACCACCTCGGTCAGCCTCAATGCCACGCCCGAAAAGACCCTGGCCACCACCGACTTCCTCATCAACTTGGTGCGCAAGTCTCGTTGAAGCCCCACAGCGTCCGCGCACATCAAGCATGTGTACGGACGTGTGTCAACCTCCGCAGTATTTCGCGGGGTCTCGCCGGCAAGGCCGGCACTTCATGGCTAGAATTTCTGCAACTTTCATGCCGAAGATGCAGAACCAATCTTTCCCATCGCTTTTGACCTCCCTTGTGCAACTCCTGCTGGGCGGGCTGTTGGTGCTTGGTGTGTCGGGAGCGCATGCCGAAAAGGCCGACCGTTTTCAGCCGCTCAACTTCGCCGCTGACGCCGCGCGCGTGGAAGACAAGCAACGCCTGAACATCCTGTCGGGCAATGTCGAAATCTCCAAAGGCAGCATGGTGGTGCGCTCCGACCGAGTGGAAGTGCGCCAAAACGCCGATGGGACGCAAACCGCCACGGCCATCGGTGGGCCCGGTGGGCGCGCTTACTTCCGCCAGAAGCGCGATGGTGCGGACGAGTTCATCGAAGGCGAAGCCGAGCGCATCGTGTACGACGGCAAGACCGAAATCGTGCGTTTCACGGGGCGTGCGCTGATGCGCCGCCTGCAGGGGCAATCGGTCAACGACCAGGTCACGGGCCCGGTCATCGTCTACGACAACAAGACCTCCGTCTTCCAGGTCGAAGGTTCGTCAGATGGTGCCGCATCGTCCGGCCGCGTTCGTGGCGTCATCACCCCTCGCAGCAGCGAACCGCGTGCTGCGACGGAAGGGGGCCGCTGAAATGCGTGATGACGCAACCGCCGCAGGACCTGTCAGCCAACTGCGCGCCGAACAACTCAAGAAGCGCTACGGTGCCCGCACGGTCGTCCATGATGTCCATGTGGCGGTGAGCGCCGGCGAGGTGGTCGGCCTGTTGGGACCCAATGGCGCCGGCAAAACCACCAGCTTCTACATGATCGTGGGGCTGGTGCCGGCCGACGCGGGCCAGATCACCATCGATGGCGAGCGCGTCGAAAAGCTGCCCATCCACCAGCGCTCGCGCCTGGGTCTGAGCTATCTGCCGCAAGAGGCGTCCATCTTCCGCCAGCTCAATGTCGAAGAAAACATTCGCGCGGTGCTCGAGTTGCAAGTCGACGAGCAGGGCAAGCGCCTGAGCAAGTCCGCCATCGAGCAGCGGCTGAATGCCTTGCTGCACGATCTGAGCATTGAAAAGCTGCGCACCAGTCCGGCGCTGGCGCTGTCCGGTGGCGAACGTCGTCGGGTCGAAATTGCCCGTGCGCTGGCCACACAGCCCCGTTTCATCCTGCTGGACGAGCCCTTTGCGGGCGTCGACCCCATCGCGGTCATCGAAATTCAGCGCATCATCAGTTTCCTCAAAGAGCGTGGCATCGGGGTGCTCATCACCGATCACAACGTGCGTGAAACGCTGGGGATCTGTGATCGGGCCTACATCATCAGTGAAGGCCGCGTGCTGGCCGAAGGCCGTCCGGGCGACATCGTCAACAACGCTGAGGTCCGCAAGGTCTACCTGGGCGAACACTTCCGCATGTAAGCGCCCCCATGAAGCCATCTCTGCAGTTCCGGCTTTCACAGCATCTGGCGTTGACGCCTCAGTTGCAGCAGTCCATTCGCTTGCTGCAACTGTCCACGCTGGAGCTGCATCAGGAAATCGAGCAGATGCTCGAGCAGAATCCCTTCCTCGAACCCGAGGAAGACTTCAGCGCCATTGAGACCCTGGCCACGATGGAGTTCGAGCGCCAACGCAACGACCGCAACAGCGTCGAAGACGGGGGCGCCGACCGCGACGGGGGACAAAGCGATGCCGAGCCCGCCGGACTGGACTCCGCCGATCTGGGCGCGGGTGCCACCGAGCGAGACGACTGGGAAAACGGCACCGAGCGGGATGACTTCGATGGCATCAGCGAAGCCCCGGCCCGCCAGTCCAGCGGAGACGACGATGACTTCGACCCGCTGGAGCGCAACACCTCGGCCATCAGCCTGCAAGACCACCTGCGTCAGCAATTGCTGGGAACGCGCCTGAGTCAGCAGGACATGGCTGCGGTCGAGATCCTGATCGAGTCGCTCAACGAGGACGGCTACCTGGCCGACCCCATCGAAGAGATCGCCGAAAGCCTCACCCCCGAATCGGCCGATGAGGACCTGCGTGACGAGATCCTGTCCCGCCTGCGTTGTGCCTTGGGGTGGCTGCAAAACCTCGAGCCCGTCGGTGTGGGAGCGGCCAATCTGTCCGATTGCCTGATCCTGCAGTTGCGTGCGCAGCCCAGCAGCGAGGCCCGGCAGATCGCCATCCTGATCTGCCGACATCATCTCGAGTTGCTGGCGCGGCGTGATTTCAAGAAGCTCATGGCGGCCACGGGCGCCGATGAGACCCTGCTCAAGGAAGCGCAGGCCTTGATCGTGGCGCTGGAGCCCAAGCCAGGACGCGCCTTCACGCGTGCCGAGGCCAACATCATCGTGCCGGATGTCATCGTGCAGAAATCCGGGCGCAACTGGAAGGTGGTGCTCAACCCGGACGTCATGCCGCGGTTGCGCATCAACGATTACTACGCCCAGGCTTTGCGCGCCACCCGTGCGCCGCGCGGCGGCACAGCCTCCGAAGGCCACACCAACCTCAATGCGCGCCTGCAGGAGGCGCGCTGGTTCGTCAAGAACATCCAGCAGCGATTCGACACCATCTTGCGCGTGTCGCAAGCCATCGTCGACCGTCAGCGCAACTTCTTCACCCACGGCGAAATCGCCATGAAGCCGCTGGTCCTGCGCGAAATCGCGGATGAACTGGGCCTGCACGAATCCACCATCTCGCGTGTGACCACCGCGAAGTACATGCTCACGCCTTTTGGCACCTTCGAGCTCAAATACTTCTTCGGTTCGTCGCTCAACACCGAGGCCGGCGGCAATGCTTCCAGCACCGCGGTGCGCGCCCTGATCAAGCAACTGGTCGCCGCCGAAGATCCCAAAAAGCCACTGTCTGACAGCGCGTTGGCCAACATGCTGGAAGAGCAGGGCATCCAGGTTGCTCGCCGCACCGTGGCCAAGTACCGAGAAGCCCTCAAGATTGCGCCGGCCAACCTGCGCAAGGTACTCTAAAGCGCATCCCTCTTTGGGGACAGCCTGGCCGAGGTACACCGGCCCCATCGTCATCTGCGTTCAGATCATGCCCACCTCCCTCGAACACCTCCTCAGCGTTCTGCCCTGGCAGGACTGGACCGCGCTGGTGCTCTTTTTCATCAGCTGGATTGGCTATGTGCTGTTTGCCAAGCGTCGCGCCAAAGCCGAGCGCACCTTGCTGTCCAGCACCAACCACTATCGCCGCCTCTGGATGCTGCAGGTCACCCACCGCGACCAGCGCATCGTCGATGCCGCCGTCACCCAAAATCTGGCCAGCAGCCCCAGCTTCTGGGCGTCGACCACCATCCTGGTGCTTGGGGGCTTGCTCGCCGTGCTGGGCACCAATGACAAGGCCTCCGAGCTGGTGAAGGACCTGCCTTTCGCGGCGCGAACCTCCATGCTGGTGTTCGACGTCAAGATCCTGGTCCTGCTCACGGTCTTCATCTACGCCTTCTTCCGCTTCACCTGGTCGATGCGGGTTTACTCCTTCGGTGCGATCATGGTGGGGTCCGCCCCCAACGTCGATGTGTTCACGCGCGGCGAGGCCGATCGCAAGGAGTTCGCCGACCGTGCCGGCAAGCTGATGGGCATGGCGGCCGAAAGCTTCAATGACGGCTTGCGTGCGTATTACCTGTCTTTCGCCGTCATTGGCTGGTTCATGTCACCGTTTGCCTTTGTGCTGGGTACGCTGGCGGTGTTGTGGGTGCTCTATCGACGAGAATTCCACTCCGACGTGCTCGCCATCTTGCGCGCCTGAGCGCTTCCTCTCTTTTTCCTCTCGTTCATCATGCCGATCAAGCCCCCCCGCCGCCCTGTTGTGTCCGCTTCCACGGGGCGTCCGTCTGGCGAGTCGGCTGACCGCCCCCTGCGCGCCCATCCCGCGGGCCCCCGCGGCCCAGGCCCGCATGCCGGCCGTGCGCCCAGTCGCGTGCGACCCGAACACCAGGCGCGCTCGCCGGGCCCCGTCCTGAACGCAGACCGCCCCGCCGCCCTGTACCTCTCGTGCCCCTCGGGCGTCGAAGCGCTGCTGGCCGACGAGGCTCGCCGCATCCTGGGCGGTGATGCACAGATCACCGAGTCTCGTGGTGGCATCGAAGTTCAGGCTGCATCGACCGCGCGCGATCCGGCCGCCAAGCACCGCGAACTGATCGGGCACGCCATGCGTCTCAATCTCGAAAGCCGCTTGGCCCAACGCGTTCTCTGGCGGGTGTCCTCGCGCGTCTATCGCCACGAAGACGACATCTACCTCCTTGCCCGCTGTGTCAACTGGGCAGACTGGATCACGCCCCGGCAAACCTTGCGCGTGGATGTCACGGCGCGCCGCAGCCACCTGCAAAGCCTGAATTTCGCCGCCCTGCGCGTCAAGGACGCTGTTTGCGACGACCTGCGCGAGCGTTTCGGCGAGCGCCCCAATGTGGATACCCGCTTCCCCGACCTCAGCCTGGTCCTGTACATGGATGACCTCGAGGCCACCCTGTATGTGGACACCTCTGGCGAGGCGCTGTTCAAACGCGGCTGGCGCGAGGACACGGGCGAAGCCCCGCTCAAGGAAACCCTTGCTGCGGCCATGCTGGCGGCAGCCGGGTGGCAAGGTCGCCCGGAAGATGGCGCCTTGCTGGATCCCTGTTGTGGCGCCGGCACCATTCCCATCGAAGCCGCCCAGATTGCGTGCGACATGGCGCCGGGCCTGCACCGCCGCTTTGCCTTTGAAAAGCTGTTGCCCTTCAAGCCACATCTGCCCGAGTGGCAGCGCCTGAAGCAAGCCGCCAAGGATCGCCAGCATCCCCCGCGCGTGGCCATTTACGCCGGCGACGTCGCCTTCCGGATGACCGACTTTGCCACCCGCAATGCCGAACGTGCGGGTGTGCGGCAGTACATCGAATTCAAGACGGCAGACGCCTTGCAGCGCCCGGTGCCTTGCGAGCGTGGCGTCCTGATGTTCAACCCGCCCTATGGTGAGCGCATTGACACCAAAGGTTCGGTGCGCAATGCCTACCAGCAGCGCGCCGAGTTCGACGACGAGGAGCCCGTGGCACGCGCAGGCCGCGAGCAGTTCCAGGACGACGAAGCCGCAACATTCTTCCAGCGGCTTTCGTCACACTGGAAAAAGCACTACACCGGCCGGACCGCGTGGATCTTGAGTCCGGACATGAAGTTGCCCGGTGCCATGCGCTTGAAGGAAAGCCGCCGCGTCGTCATGTACAACGGTCCCATCGAGTGCCGACTGTTCCGTTTCGATCTGATTGCCGGCAGCCTGCGCACACCTAAGCCGACGGGCGACGCAGATCAAGCGGGCGCCTCGCAAGACTGATCCCGAAACCCTGGCCTGCCCGCCCCACCGCAGGCGAAAGACGCGGTCAGCCCTCGTAATGCGCCGCCATCACACTGAGCGCGGCCAACGGGGCTGTGTCGGCACGCAAGGTGCGCGCGCCCAGCGTCACAGCTTGCCACCCGGCTTGCAGCGCGCTGGCTTCCTCTTCCTCGTTCAGGCCGCCCTCCGGGCCATTCAGAAACACCCAGCGCACCGCCTGGGTCGAATCCGTGGCCGTGGCCGCCTGCAGCACCGAACGAATGGAGCGGGCCTCCCGCAGGCTCAGCACGGCGCGGTGATCAAACTGCGCGCTCGAAGCCGCCTCTGAGCGCAACCATGTGTTCAGGCTTTGCACGGGATGCACCACCGGCACGACGGCGCGCCCGCATTGCTCGCTCGCGGCCACCGCGACCCCCTGCCAGTGCGCCACCTTCCTGTTGGCGCGGTCCCCATCCAGTCTGAGTACCGACCGCTGGCACATCAAGGGCTGGATGGCGTACGCACCCAACTCGGTGGCCTTCTCGATCACGGTGTCCATGCGGTCGTTGGCCGGCATGCCCACCGCCAGGGTAATGCGCACCGGCAGCTCGCGATGATTGGGCACGGCGCTTTGAAGCCGCACCGCCACGTGCTTGCGCCCCATCTCGCCAATCTCTGCTACCCACTCTTGACCTGCACCGTCAAAGACCTGGATGCACTGCCCAGGCTGCATGCGCAACACCTGAACGTGACGCGCAGCGCCGTCCGGCAACTGCAACTCATGATCAGGCAAGGCACCCGGCAAAGCGCCGACAAAAAAACGAGGCAACACGCGCAACCCTCATTCAAGACAAGTGATCCCTGCAGTCCGGACGAGATCTCCCTCAGACATCACCCGCCGCAAACGCCATTGTCCGCCAACGAAAACGAAGCAACGCTGACACCGCCAAAGCCCTCCGCCAGAGGGTGCCCGCATCTTTTTTCAACTTTTTTGCAAAAAGACTTGCGCACTCATGAAAAACAGTGCCATAATTGCGTTCTTCGCTGATCGCGACAACAAACAAGCGATCGACGCAAGCGACAAGTTCTTTAAAAATTAACAGCCGATAAGCGTGGGTGTTTGGATGAAAGAAGCCAAATGCTCACGGAAGACGAAATGAAATTCACTTGTAGTGAAGTTCACTTCAATTCCGAAAGAGTGAGTTTACAGAGATTGAACTGA
>NZ_JBLIZW010000047.1:0-9352 GCF_048860245.1 Aquabacterium sp.
CACCCAGACGCGGGTACTGCACGGGCATGCCGGCGCCGTTGGGGCTGTGGCAGCTGGCGCACGCGGCAATGCCCTTCTTGGCGATGCCACCGCGGTAGATCTTCTCACCCAAGGCGACCATGTCCTTGTTCTTGGCCGTGCCCACTGGCGCCTTCTTGCTGGCGTAGAACGCGGCCACGTCGCGCATTTCGTCGGCCGTCAAGGGGGCGGCCATGCCCATCATGATGGCGTTCTTGCGCTTGCCTTCCTTGAACTCGGTCAGCTGCTTGACGATGTACTCGGGGTGCTGGCCTTGCAGAATCGGGTAGGTGGGCAGGCCACGCGAACCGTCCACGGCGTGGCAAGCCGAGCAAACAGCGGCCTTGGCTTCACCAGCAGCCAGGTCAGGCTTGGCGGCCTTGGTTTCGGCGCTGTGGGCCAGACCAGAGAGGGACAGGGCCACCGAGGCAAGGGCAATCAGGTGAGAGAAGCGCTTCATGGCGTAGGGGCTGTGAGTTATCAGATGGGGTTGCCATCACGCATTGATGGCACATTAATCAGGAGATTTTACAATGCCCTATGACTCGCCAAACACCAAATCGCCCAGAGAGTGCGCCAAAGCCTGCCAAAGGCCCTCAAAAAGCCACACCCACCCCACGTGTTGACACAGGGGATCTGGCGCGCCACCCAGCCAAGGAAGCCTTGGCCTGGGCACACACGGCCCGCTTTTTCACAACGGCCGCACAACTCCACCAACTCCCGCCCAACGATCTGCCGGAGATCGCCTTCGTCGGTCGATCCAACGCGGGCAAATCCACGGCCATCAACACCATCGCCCAACAGCGCCAGCTGGCATTTGCGTCCAAAACGCCAGGACGTACCCAACACATCAACCTGTTCCATCTTGGCCCGAAGGCCGCGCCCAACCAGATCTGGACGGACTTGCCCGGCTACGGCTATGCCGCCGTGGAGCGCACCGCCAAGTTGCGCTGGCAAGAGGTGATGGCCGACTACCTGCAGACCCGCCCCAATTTGAAGGCAGTCGTGCAGATGGTGGACTCCCGCCATCGCTTCACCGAACTGGACCAACAACTGCTGGCCTTCGTGGCGCCGCGCGTTCGCACGGGTGAAGTCAAATTGCTGGTTCTGCTGACCAAGGCCGACAAGCTCAACCGCAAAGAGCAAGCCGAATCCCTGCGCAAAGCACAAGAGGAACTGGCCGACCTGGTGACCGACGAAGCCGACGTGGGCATTGCCCTGTTCTCGTCCCTGAACAAGACTGGGGTGGGCGATGTGGCCGACACGCTGCATGGCTGGGTCGCGCCGGCCGAGTTGGCCCAAGCCATTGCGGCAGCCCATGCTGCGCAAGCCGAAGCCGATCAGGACGACTAAGCACGCGGCGCACGTGCAAACATGAAAAAGGCCTCGCAATGCGAGGCCTTTTGCTTCAGCGGTCGCTTGCCGCCAATCAGGCGGTTTGCCCTGTCAAACGCGTCAGCGCTTCCTGATACTTGGCAGCCGTCTTTTCAATCACGTCTTGAGGCAGCGCGGGCGACGGTGCGGTCTTGTCCCAAGGCTGACCATTGACCGTGGCTTGCTCCAACCAGTCTCGCACGAACTGCTTGTCGTAGCTGGGTGGGTTCTGACCTTCCACATAGCCTTCCACAGGCCAGAAACGCGACGAATCCGGCGTCAGGACCTCATCCATCACGGTCAGCGTGCCCTGTTCATCCAGGCCGAACTCAAACTTCGTGTCCGCAATGATGATGCCCTTGGTCAGCGCATAGTCCGCAGCCGTCTTGTACAGCTTGATGGCCAGCTCACGCACTTTCTCAGCCATGTCGGCACCGATGATCTCGCTCATCTTGTCGAACGAAATGTTTTCGTCATGCTCACCCACTTCGGCCTTGGTGGCGGGGGTGAAGATGGGCTCCGGCAACTTGCTGGCGTTCTTCAAACCTGCAGGCAACTTCACGCCACACACTTCGCCGTTGTGCTGATATTCCTTCCAGCCCGAACCAGCCAGATAGCCACGCACCACGGCTTCCACCGGCAGCGGCTTGAGCTTCTTGACCAACATGGCACGGCCTTCTACCTGTGCACGCTCGGCGGGGGACACCACCGAGCAAGGATCGTCACCTGTCAGGTGATTGGGTGCCACATCCTTGAGCAGCTCAAACCAGAACAGCGCCATCTTGGTCAGCAGCGCGCCCTTGCCGGGAATGGGCTCCCCCATGATGACGTCAAAGGCACTGATGCGGTCCGAGGCCACCATCAAAATGCGGTCGTTGCCAACAGCGTAGTTGTCACGCACCTTGCCACGAGCAAGCAGGGGCAAAGAAGTCAGGGCAGAGGTATGCAGGGCGGAGGTCATGAAGGGGTCACCAGGTCAATCGTGAGGCCTGATCACAGGCACCACGGAAATCGGCAAAACGATATTGTGCCGCGTCCAGCCACGTCACAAAATAAAACCGGCGAAGGCTTGCACCCACGCCGGTTGTCTCATGCCCATTCACGCAAACGGGCATCAGGCATGCGTGTCGATCAGGACACGACTTGTGCCAGCTTGCCGCTCGCGTAAGCTGCGGCGATGTCCACCAGGCTCACGGGCTTGATCTTGGCACCTTGACCTTCGCATCCGAATTCCAGGTAGCGTTGCTTGCAGACCTGCTTGGCGGCTTCGCGCGCAGGCTTCAGCCACTCGCGCGCGTCGAACTTGTCTGGGTTCTCGAACATGAACTTGCGCACGGCACCGGTCATCGCCAGACGAATGTCGGTGTCGATGTTGATCTTGCGCACACCGTACTTGATGGCTTCCTGGATTTCCTCGACGGGCACGCCGTAGGTTTCCTTCATCTTGCCGCCGTACTGGTTGATGATGGCCAGCAGTTCTTGCGGCACCGACGAGGAACCGTGCATCACCAGGTGGGTGTTGGGGATACGGGCGTGGATTTCCTTCACGCGCGAGATCGCCAGGATGTCACCCGTGGGCTTGCGCGAGAACTTGTACGCACCGTGGCTGGTACCAATCGCAATCGCCAGCGCGTCCAGTTGAGTGGCCTTCACGAAGGTGGCAGCTTCTTCCGGATCGGTCAGCATTTGGCTGTGATCCAGCTTGCAATCGGCGCCAATGCCGTCTTCTTCGCCGGCATCACCGGTTTCCAGGTTGCCCAGGCAGCCCAGTTCGCCTTCCACGGTCACACCCACCTTGTGGGCCATTTCCACGACCTTGCGGGTCACGTCGACGTTGTACTCGAACGAAGACGGGGTCTTGCCGTCTTCCATCAACGAGCCGTCCATCATCACCGAGCCAAAGCCCAGGTCGATCGCGCCTTGGCAGACCTTGGGGCTGGTGCCGTGATCCTGGTGCATCACCAGCGGAATGTGGGGATAGGCTTCCACCGCAGCCTGAATCAGGTGCTTGATGAACGACTCACCCGCGTACTTGCGGGCACCCGCCGAAGCCTGCAGGATCACAGGTGCGCCGACTTCATCGGCAGCCGCCATCACGGCCTGGACTTGTTCCAGGTTGTTGACGTTGAAAGCCGGAATGCCGTAGTTGTTTTCAGCAGCATGATCCAGCAGCTGACGCATCGAGACGAGTGCCATGTGACCCCCAGTAAGCGGTGAGAACGAAAGAAAACGCGCCCACGGCGCGTCGCAAACTGGGCGAGATTCTACCGAGAGCCGAGCGCCGCCCCAACCCCAAGGTCAAGCGGCGCTCAACTTTTCTCAGTGAACCGCACTCACCTTCAGCATATTTGTGCCACCTGGCGTTCCCATTGGCTCCCCGCAGGTGATCGCATAGGTATCGCCCGAACGCAGCACACCGCAGTCCACGAGCACGTGCTCGGCTTTGGCCAAGGCCTCGTCCCGGTCGGCGTAACTGGGCACCAGCAAGGGGTGCACATTCCGATACAGGGCCATCTTGCGCTGCGCAATCGCCTGCGCAGTCAAAGCAAAAATCGGCACATGCACCTTGTGACGGCTCATCCACAGCGCCGTCGAGCCAGACTCCGTCAACGCCACAATGGCCTTGCACCCCAGGTGATACGCCGTGAACAGCGCCCCCATGGCAATCGACTGGTCAATCCGCGCAAAGGTCTTGTTCGTGAAGTCGGCATCCAGGGATACCTCTTCCGCCCGTTCGGCCTCCTGAACGATGTTGGCCATCTGCTCCACCGTCTCGACCGGATACTTGCCGGCGGCGGTTTCGGCACTCAACATCACGGCATCGGTACCATCCAGCACCGCATTGGCCACGTCCGACACCTCCGCACGGGTCGGCACCGGATTGACGATCATCGACTCCATCATCTGGGTCGCGGTGATCACCACCTTGTCCATCTCACGCGCCAGCTTGATCATGCGCTTTTGCAGAGCCGGCACCGCAGCATTGCCCACTTCCACGGCCAAGTCACCGCGCGCCACCATGATCCCGTCCGAGGCCTTCAGGATGCTTTCCAGGTTCGGAATCGCCTCCGTCCGCTCGATCTTGGCAATCAGGGCTGGCCGATGCCGCCAAGGTTCGCCCGCCACATTGCACAGTTGACGCGCCATTTCCATGTCCGTCGCATTCTTCGGGAACGACACCGCGATGTAATCGCACTGGAAGCTCGCTGCTGTCTTGATGTCTTCCATGTCTTTGGCGGTCAAGGCGGGCGCGGTCAACCCACCACCCTGCTTGTTGATGCCTTTGTTGTTGGACAACTCGCCCCCCAACTTGACCACCGTGTGCACGGCTTCGCCCTTCACAGCCGTCACCGTCAACACGATCAGTCCGTCGTTGAGCAGCAGCACATCGCCCGGCTTCACATCCCGCGGCAGTTCCTTGTAATCCAGGCCCACCCCATTGACGTCGCCCAGCTCGGTCCGGCTGGCATCCAGTACGAAAGGCTGCCCCGGCTCCAGCATCACCTTGCCTTCGGCAAACTTGCCCACCCGAATCTTCGGCCCCTGCAAATCCGCCATGATGGCCACGACCTTGCCCACACGCTGCGCCGCTTCTCGAACCAAGTTGGCTCGGTCAATGTGATCCTGCGCCTTGCCATGCGAGAAATTCAAACGCACGACATCCACCCCCGCACGCAGCATCTTCTCCAACACATCCAAAGTCGACGAAGCAGGACCCAATGTGGCAACGATCTTGGTAGCACGTGGCATGTTCAAAGCTCAGCGGTTGTCTGTCTCATTCCAGTGTCACACCAAATCCACCAGAAAGAAAACTCGAAATAGCCCCTGTCATGCAAGGTTCACACGCCTGACGCCCAAGCGCCACAGCGCACAGCCACTACACTCGTCCTTCAACATGGGACCCAGCACATTGCCTCCTCTGATCATCTTTGCGCACGCGAACGGTTTTCCCGCATCCACCTACAGTGAACTGTTCACGCACTGGCGGACAAAGGGATACCAGGTTCATGCCATCGAGCGTCTCGGCCATGACCCGCGCTTTCCCGTGACGGACGGTTGGCCCCATCTGGTCGAGGAAATCCATCACTTCATCCAGCACGATGTACGCCCCCACCGCGATCAAAAGGTCTTCTTGGTTGGGCACTCGCTCGGCGGCTACCTCAGCCTCATGGTTGCACACCGCTGGCAAGGGCTCGCCGATGGGGTCGTGGTGTTGGACTCCCCCATCCTGAACGGATGGCGCAGCACGGCCATCGGATGGATCAAGCGCAGCGCCTTGATTGATCGCATCCTGCCCTCTGGCATCTCGGCACAACGAACCCACGAATGGCCGGACAAAGCCGAGGCGCTGCGTCACTTCAGCAGCAAGCCCAAGTTCCAGGCGTTCCACCCCACGGTTTTACAGGACTACATTCGCCACGGAACCCACCCGCACCCGCATCAGAGCCATGTGACCCTCGCCTTCCGCCGGGAGGTCGAAACTGCCATCTATCGCACAATGCCTCACGCGCTGCTTCCTGCATTCGCGTCGATACCCCACCGCAGTCCCACCGCATTCATCGGGGGCACGCGCTCGTCCGAGTTGCGTAGAGCAGGCCTGAGCGGGACTCGTCGCCTGTTTGGCGATCAGGTCACCTGGATCGACGGCACGCATCTGTACCCTTTCGAGCAGCCGCTGCGCACGGCAGAAGAAGTCCTCAACTGGCTTCGTCAATTTTCCGAGTCGAAATGAAAAAGCCCCGACGCTGCAGTCGGGGCTTTTCAAACAGAACCGCATCTCGGGCCCAGGCAGGCCCGGCTGACATCAACCTGCGGCGCGCTTACTCAAGATCTCAAAGGCGGGCAACGTCTTGCCTTCCAGCACTTCCAGGAAGGCGCCACCACCCGTGGAGATGTAGCCAACATCCTTCTCGATGCCGTACTTGGCAATCGCAGCCAACGTGTCTCCGCCGCCCGCAATGCTGAACGCATCAGACGCCGCAATGGCCCGCGCGATGGTTTCAGTCCCGTTGGCAAAGGCATCAAACTCGAACACACCAACTGGGCCATTCCAGACCACGGTCCCCGCGGCCTTCAGTTGAGCGGCCAACTTCTCCGCGGTCTTCGGCCCGATGTCCAGAATCATGTCGTCATCGGCCACATCCGTCGCAGCCTTCACCGTTGCGGGAGCGTCAGCCGCAAAAGTCTTGGCCACCACCACGTCTTCCGGGATCGGCACTTCTGCGCCACGAGCCTTCATGGCTTCAATCACGGCCTTCGCCTCGCCGATCAGGTCAGCCTCGGCCAAGGATTTGCCAATCTTCAACCCTGCCGCGAGCATGAATGTATTGGCAATGCCACCACCCACAATCAGGCCATCCACGTTCTTGGCCAACGACTGCAAAATGGTCAGCTTGGTCGACACTTTGGAGCCCGCCACAATGGCCAGCAACGGACGCTTAGGTGCTTCCAAGGCCTTGTTGATGGCGTCGATCTCGGCAGCCAGCAAAGGCCCTGCACACGCCACCTTGGCGAACTGAGCGATGCCATACGTCGTCCCCTCTGCGCGGTGGGCCGTCCCAAATGCATCGTGAACGAAGATGTCGCACAGCGCAGCCATCTTGCGGGCCAGTTCTTCGTTGTTCTTCTTCTCACCCTTGTTCAGGCGACAGTTCTCCAGCAACACCACTTCGCCGGGATGAACAGTCACGCCATCCACCCAGTTGCTGACCAATTTCACCTCGCGGCCGAGCAACTCACCCAGTCGCTTGGCGACCGGAGCCAGCGAATCTTCAGGCTTGAACTCACCCTCGGTGGGACGTCCCAAGTGCGACGTCACCATCACAGCGGCCCCCGCCTTCAGCGCCAACTCAATCGCTGGCACCGATGCACGAACACGCGTGTCCTCAGTGATGTTGCCCGCATCGTCTTGCGGCACGTTCAGATCTGCGCGGATGAAGACACGTTGACCAGCAACCTTGCCCTGGGCCACAAGGTCTTCAAAACGAAGGATATTCATGATGGCTGTCGCCTAGATGTTGAGTAAACAAAAGTGGCGACATTGTAGAAAGCCTCACGGCTTCCTCAAACCCCATCACGCATGGTCTTGTCGGAAATGCCAAAACAAATGCAAAACGCGCAAGGGAACGCCGTCAGTGAGCAGACTTCTTCCCGCTCTTCTTCCCAGAAACAGGGGCCTCATCCTGGGACTCATCTACCGACGCGTCTGCCTCTTCGTCTGAAGGGGTGCTCGCAGGCTTGGACGCAGCGGGCGCGGGACGAGGCACCACCGGCACAATGCCGTCCAGCTTGTTCTCCCGCATGTATTCATCCATCTCGCGCCAACCCTCATACACCGCAGCCTTATCTGCCTTGGGGTTCAAGGTGTAGCAATCCTCAATGGCTCGCAACGCGTGGCGGCATGCACCGCCGGTTGCCTTGGCGTCAGCATGAGCACGCTCAGCGGACTTCTGCGGCGTTTCGATCCCAAGCTGATCGCAACCCGCCAAGATGAGGCTGCACATCAGCACAATAAAAACGGGACGACATTCAACGAGGTACATGACACGCCTTCGCAGCCGAGGATCGAACGATCGGGCCAACGCCCTGTAGGTACAAGGTATTTACGGCAGTCCGCGGTCAAATCTTGAGCAACCGACCGCCCTCAGTGCACGACGCGCTCGGAATCATCGGCGCACAACTCATCCAGAATCAGCGCGTCGGGCTCTTCACCCAAGCCCCAGAAAATCAACAAAAGTAGCACCTTGAAATCATCCAGGCCAACAGGCCCTTTTGGCACAGCAGTCACGCGATCCAAAACGATTTCACGAGCCTTTGGGCTCAGCACGCCTGCAGACACAAGAAACTGCAGGAAGCCCAACGCCTCCGCACCGAGTCGTTCCAACTCAGCATCGGCGAACACTCTGGTTGCAAGCTCTGACGGTGCCCTTAGATCACTCTTTTCACCAGACAGGCTACGCAAACCGCCAAGCCAAGTCAGGGCCTCCGCGATTTCCTCTTGCTCGAACCCAACTGCAGTCAGTTTGCGCGCCAACTGGTCTGCATCCGGACATGCGTCGGGGCGCCAATAGTGTTCGTAGACGTATGCGAGAACATCAAACATGCGGGAACTATACCTGAGCGAAACACAGCACACATCGCGAAAATGGGCACGAGTGTGATCTGAGCTCGCAAAACCGAGCCACCTGAAGCGAGAGTTTTCCGGCACATTGGCCCCAGCAGGGGCCACCGGAGGACATGATGAGGAAGAGTCGGTTTTCGGTTGAGCAGATCGTTGCTGCGATCAAGCAAACGGAGATGGGGATGCCTGTGGCGGACCTATGCCGCAAACTTGGCGTCAGTGAGCCCACGTACTACCGCAGGAAGAAGCAGTACGGCAGCCTTGAGCCCGACCAGGCACGTGAGCTCAAACAACTGCAGGAAGAGAACGCCAGACTTAAAAAGCTGGTGGCCGATCTGAGCTTGGATAAGGCAATCTTGCAGGACATCGCCGCAAAAAAATGGGGCGGCCCGCGCTGAGGAAGCAGGCCCTGGCCTATGTCGTGGGCCACTACTGCATCAGTCAGCGTCGGGCCTGCAAGTTGGTCAAGATGTCGCACAGTACGCTGTACTACTTGCCTGTGCGTGACGCCCGGCCAGAGTTGCGTCGCCGCATGAAAGAGCTCGCGCAGACGAGGATTCGATACGGCTATAGACGATTGCATGTGCTGCTCAAGCGCGAAGGCTGGCAACTTGGGCGCAAGCAGTGCTACCGCATCTACCGGGAGGAAGAACTGCAGCTGCGCTCAAAGCTGCCCAAGCGTCGCAAGATGGTCGTGCAATGAAGCGCCCCGGGTTTCGCGGAGGCCAGTTGGTTTAAGTCAGGCGGTCACGGCCTGACCAGCGTGTTGTTGGTGGTAGTTTGCCTCGAACTCGGCTGGCGGGACATTGCCCAGCGGCCCCATCAATCGATGGTGATTGA
>NZ_JBLIZW010000048.1:0-121238 GCF_048860245.1 Aquabacterium sp.
CCTGATCTGAGGCCATTTCGGGGTGTTTTGCCCTCATCACGCGACCTCCAGACGGACTTGTCCCAAGGTGCGCATGCGCACGAGGTTATAGGCGGCCATGGCCATCATGAAGACTTGGTCGACCTTCTTGATGCCGCGCACCATCACCTGACGGATCGGGCCAATGAACTTGGCCCAGCCAAAGCCCTGCTCGATGAGCTTGCGCTTTTGCATCGAGATGCCGTAACCCTCGGTTCTGGCGATCTCATCAGGCACCGCTGACTTGCGGTTGGACTTGTTCTGCGCCACATGCGGCGTGACCTTCATGTCTTGCAGCGCCTTGATGAACTCGGCCGCGTCGTAGCCCTTGTCGGCGCCCAAGGTGATGTTCCCTTCGGGGTTGGCCTGGCGCACATCGGCCACCATGGCCTTGGCCGCTTCGCGCTCAGCATGGCCATCAGCCTGCGTGACCATGGCGTTGACGATCAGGCCATTGCGGTTCTCCATCAGCGTGTGGCCCATAAAGCGCAACTCGCTGGCCGTCTTGCCTTTGCGAAACAGCCTGCTGTCTGGGTCAGTGCTGGATTCATGCGTCTCGTTGCTGCGCGACTTGCCTCGGAAGTCGCCGCCATCGTCGTCGTCCTTGCCGTCTTTGCGCACGAAGCTCTTGTGGCCCGCCCAGGCTTGAATCAAGGTGCCGTCCACGCTGAAGTGCTCCTTGGACAACCACCGCTTCTTGTCTGCCTGCTTGAGCACGGCGTTGAAGAAGGCCACCACAGCATCGTGCTCAATCAGCCGCTCGCGGTTCTTGGTGAACACTGTTGGCACCCACACCGAGTCGTCCATCGACAGGCCGATGAACCAGCGAAACAGCAGGTTGTATTGCGTCTGCTCCATCAACTGGCGCTCCGAGCGAATCGAGTACAGCACCTGCAGCAGCATGGCGCGCAGCAGCTTCTCTGGCGCGATGCTGGGGCGACCGCCTTTGGCGTCTTCCTCGTACATCCCGGCGAACAACTCGCCCATCTCGGCCAGGGCCTTGTTGACCATCGTGCGGATGACCCGCAGCGGGTGGTTGGCTGGCACGAAGTCGTCAAGCTTCTTGAGGGTGAACAGGCCTTCGGTGAAGGTGTCGGCGCCGCGCATGGTGGGTGTCGCTTCAGGTCGTTGAGGTGCTACGCTGATAACGCATCACGCCACTGGGGCGTGGACTTGGCTGTTGGGTATTTCCGCGGCCTGTTAGGGCTACGCCCGAACAAATTAGCTTGTTGACAACCCACTACCTTAGCGGGTCATGACTCTTATAAGGCAGGTGCCGTGCCAGCTTGTTGACCACCAAAGTATGTGACGAGTTGCACACTTTTCAACGCATCCGAAAGGGCGTGACACAATTTTCGTCAACCTTGTTAGGCATGTAACGACAAAATTTGTCACCCCTTTGGGTGGGTGACACTCCATGTCACTCAACTCTCTTTGGCCGGCGCGTGAAACCGCTGCCCCTCTCGCAGCGGTTCAATCAAGTGCTGACTATCCAGCGCCCGGATTTGCGACAGGACCGCTGGTACTTCACCAGGCTTCGGGTGCGTGATGTACACACACACCTCACCATCCAATTGCGCCAGTTCGCGAGCCAAGGACTGGGGCGCAAGATGCCCACTGATGTCGGCCAACCACGCCTCGTCGTTACCAAACGCGGTCTCGATCACCAGTTGCGCAATCTGCTGCCCATGCAGCGCCTGCCACAAGGCAGGATTGGGCCCCGTATCGCCGGTGAACACCCACAGCCCCTGGGGCGTTTCAACACCAAAACCCACGGCGGGAACGGTATGCGCTGCGGGCAAGACACTGACGCGCCGAGCGGGCAAACCGCCTCGAGCCGGAAAAGTCAGCACGTCTCCGACCGCAAACTCATGAAAAACCAGAATGGGATGGTCTGCAGAGGGCAAGCGTGTGAAATCAGGCCAGATGACGCCATTGAACACGTGCTTGCGCAACGCATCCAAGGTCTCAGGCAATGCATGGACATGGATGGGACGCAAAGAGCTTGGTCCCTCTGCGCCCATGCGCAGCTTCATGACCGTATCGGCCAGAAGCGGAATGCTCAGAACATGGTCTAGATGGCTGTGACTGAGCAGAATGTGGTCAATGCGTGCCAACTCGTCCAGCCGCAGCTCCCCGGCACCACTCCCGGCATCAATCAGGATGTCGTCATCCAGAAGGAACGCTGTGGTGTGGCAGCGAGCGGCAATCGAGCCGGAGCAACCCAGCACGCGAATCATGCAATCAACCTTGCATGAATTGCATCTGCGTCCCTGCCAACTCGATCACGTCGCCGTTGCGCAGGTGCACGGGATCATTGCCAACAGGGGCACTGTTCACCGTTGGGCGAGCGCCGCCTTCCACATGTGCAAAGACATAGCCACCCGGACGCTTGGTGATCGAAGCGACCTGCACGCCAGGCTTACCAACTGTGGTCACCACTTTGGTCAGCGCGACCTCGCGCCCGGCAGCCGCACCGTTGAGAACTTTGATAGAGGCCGGGGGCTGACTGGCCAAACCACCAAAGCCGCTGCTGGCACCCAAACCACCTGTCTGGGTGTTGCCAAAACCGGCGTGCGTCGACGCGCTCAATGGCGAAGCCACTGCACCGGCACCACCCGACGACATCGGTGAAGCGCCAGGCATGGGCATACCCGGCCGCATGATCATGGTCTTCTCGTAGTCCGTTCCTTCTTCAACCATGTACTTGATCTTGTACTTGCCAATCTCAACCGTATCGTTGTGTTGAAGAAGTTGCTTTTTGACCGCCTTGCCGTTGATGTACGTGCCGTTGGTGCTGTTGAGGTCCTCAATGAAGACGTCGCTGCCCACCATCTGCAAAACAGCATGCTCACCACTGACCGCGAGGTTATCGATCACGATGTCGTTGTAAGGGCGGCGACCGAGAGAGGTCTTGTCCTTGGTGATCTGGACCTCTTTGATGACGACGCCGTCGAGCGAAACAACCAGTTTTCCCATGCGAAACCTCTCGGGTATTGATCTTCAATGACGCTCAGTTCATGCCGCCCAGTCGCTTGAACGGCCACCAGGACTTTGAAACAGACTCGCTCGCACCTTGAGCATGGGCCAGCACCACAGCAATGTTATCCCTGCCACCAGACTCATTGGCAGCCGCCACCAACGCAGCACCCATGGCAGCCAAGTCCGTGTGCTGACTCAACACGTGGGCAATTTGCGGATCCGTCAACATGTCCGACAAACCGTCCGAACACATCAAATAAACATCCCCGGACTGGACATCGTGCTGATGGGTTTCCAGCAAAACTGTGTCTTCCACACCCAATGCCCGTGTCACCAGATTCTTGTTTGCGGCGAATTGCGCCTGCTCTGGTGTCAGGATGCCAGCATCAATTTGTTCTTGCAGTAACGAATGGTCTTTTGTGATTTGCTGCAACAAGCCGCCACGCCAGCGATAACCACGTGAATCACCAATGTGACCCATGATCAGTCGGCCAGGGCGAAACACGGCCAGAACCAATGTGGTCCCCATGCCCGCATACGTGGGATTTGAATTGGCTGCACCAAAAATGGCTGCGTTGGCGTTGTCGACGCAAATGTCCATTGCGCGACGCACGTCGCCGTCGCTGGCAGAGGTTCCCGCCTCCATCAACCAGCGCCCCAACTCGGACTTGATGAAATCACACGCCATGCCGCTGGCCACTTCACCGGCCGCATAGCCGCCCATGCCGTCGGCTAGCACAGCGACAGCACAGCGCTCATCCAAGGCAACGGAGTCCTCGTTATTGGTCCGTATCCGCCCTGTATCGGTTTGACTATAGAACTCGAAGTCCATTTATTGATTGTCGCCGGGATTTAAGGTCTTGGGGATCAGGGTAGTCGCCCGAAGTGGGGGGGAAAGATCACCCCAATTGAATGTCGATGCCCTGCAGTCCTGCCGCAACCGCTCGCAAGTCTTCGGCCATCTGCAAGCCGCTGGCGTAGCGAATATTCGGGTGTTTCTCCAGTGCCAATGCCACGATATCACCCAAAGCCGCCGGCAAATCAGGCCGCAAATCGCACACATTCGGAACGGGGTCGCGCGCAATGGCTCGCATCAAAATGGCCATCGAATCGTTGCGATAGGGCAACTGCCCCGTCAGCAACTGAAACATCGTGACCCCGAGCGAATAGAGATCACTTCGCCCGTCAATGTTCTGGCCGGACAACTGCTCGGGCGACATGAAGGTCGGCGTTCCCAGGACCACCCCGGTTCGGGTTCGGGTGGCATCGGCCACGCGCGCCACACCGAAGTCCATCACTTTGACGCAGTCGCGCTTCAGATCCACCATGATGTTGGCGGGTTTGATGTCGCGATGGGTCACGCCACGGGCATGCGCATAAGCCAAGGCTTCGGCCACACGCGCCATGATGGGCAGCAGGGTGGTGAGCGGCAACAAGCGATCCGGCAAGGTGAACTGGGTCAGGTCCGTTCCCTCGACCAATTCCATGGCGATGTACGCCAAGCCCTCGCTCTCCCCGGCGTCGATGATGCTGACGATATCTGGATGTTGCAAGCGCCCGGACATTTCTGCTTCCCGCAGAAACCTGGCACGGGCGTCCGCCAAGTCCGGCCCCGTGAACTCTTGCGTCAGGGCCATCGTCTTGAGCGCCACCTTGCGATCCGTCGTCGGGTCATACCCCAGGTAGACGGCCCCCATCGCTCCTTTGCCGATCTGCCCCTCAATGATGTACTTCCCCAACTGGCGCTGCCGCACCTCGGGCATGGGTCTGGGAGGCAAGGTTCCCCAGGTGTTCACCGTTGCCGACTGAGCCAGGTTACGCGCTCTCAGCAACCTGAGCTTGACCTGATTCCACTGTGCATCGATGTCCGCCATGTGCTCGTACACATCCCGCGCAGCGTCATACCGAGAGACTTTCTCGAAGGCCACGCCCAAGCGGTCCATGACTTCCAGCGCCACTTCCCTGTTGGCTGGCCCCGGCAAAAAGCCTTTGAGCAAATCCCACGCCTTGTCCACCTGACCGGAGGTCAAAGCCTGGAGCGCCATCCGGATGCGCGCATGGTCCGCATCCGTTGCCGCATCGTTGACAGGTGGAACCGATTCAGCAGGGCGAGAGGGCGCGTCATCCTCAGGGAAGAACGACGACAACTCGGACGGCAACTCGGATGGCGGTTGGGTGTACTCCTGCGCATCCATGTAGGACAGCACCGTCTCCGGGCCATAGTCCGTGTCGGTCCGCTTGGGCCGAACCTCCGCAGGTGCCGTATCCACGAAATCCTGCACCGCGCTCACCAATGTCTTCTTCCGAGCGGGGGGGCGGGTTGTCCGAGGCTTCTCATGACGCAGCAACCACCAAGCCATGCTGCTCAGCACGAGCAGCATGACAAACAGGATGATCAGAAACGTCACGATGCTCATGCGATCGCCTTAGGCCTCTTGTGCCGGCGCAGAGCGCGCGAGCGCCGTACCCACAGCCCAAACCAACACGGCACCCAGTACACCCGCGCTGTATCGAATCACCGTTGTTTCAGGCAAGTAGTGCGACAAAGCTGGGTCTGACACCGCCAAGGTGCCGGCAATCCAACCGAGCAGCATGCCGCCGGCCGTGATGATGAGCGGAAATCGATCCATCAACTTCAGGACCACACTGCTCCCCCACACGATGATGGGAATGCTGACCAGCAAGCCCAAAATCACGAGGGGCATCTGATGTCCTTGCTGCCCGGAGCTTTGCGCCGCCCCCGCAATGCCAATGACGTTGTCCACGCTCATGATGAAGTCGGCCACGATGATGGTCTTGATGGCGCCCAGCAACTTGTCGCTGGCTTGGAGGTTGCCATGCTCATCGTCATCGGGCGCCAGGAGCTTGACACCGATCCACAGCAACAATGCTGCGCCCACGAGCTTCAGGTAGGGCAGCGCCAGCAAGGACATGGCAAAGAAAATCAGGACCACGCGCAACAAAATGGCGCCCAGCGTCCCCCATACGATGCCTTTGCGACGCAGTTCTGGCGACAGATTGCGGCAAGCCAACGCAATCACCACGGCGTTATCCCCACCCAAGAGGATGTCGATCATCACGATTTGGCCAACCGCCAGCCAGAACTCGGGGGTCAATAAAGCTTCCATGTTGCGCAAAATAAATCAGCCCCTGAGTGTAGGGGCTGAAAAGTGACAACAAATCAAGCAGATGCCCGCATTTAGCGGGCATCTGTCACGATTTGTGAAAAGGTGCTCTTAGATCAGGCTCTTGAGCAGCTTACCCATTTCAGAAGGATTGCGAGTCACCTTGAAGCCGCACTCTTCCATGATGGCCAACTTGGCATCAGCCGTGTCCGCGCCGCCCGAGATCAGCGCGCCAGCGTGACCCATGCGCTTGCCCGGAGGCGCCGTGACGCCCGCGATGAAACCGACGATCGGCTTCTTCATGTTGGCCTTGCACCACTGAGCAGCTTCGGCCTCGTCCGGACCACCAATTTCGCCAATCATGATGACGGCATCGGTATCGGGATCGTCATTGAAGGCGCGCATCACATCGATGTGCTTCAGACCGTTGATGGGGTCACCACCAATGCCCACGGCACTGGATTGCCCCAAGCCCAGCTCGGTCAACTGCGCCACGGCCTCATAGGTCAGCGTGCCCGAACGAGACACGACGCCAATGCGGCCCTTGCGGTGGATGTGACCAGGCATGATGCCGATCTTGATCTCTTCAGGGGTGATCAGGCCTGGGCAGTTGGGCCCCAGCAGCAAGGTCTTCTTGCCGCCAGCAGCCTCCTTGGCCTTCATCTTGTTGCGCACCATCAGCATGTCGCGCACAGGGATGCCTTCGGTGATGGCGATGACCAGATCCAGATCAGCCTCAACGGCCTCCCAGATGGCATCGGCGGCACCGGCGGGCGGCACATAGATCACCGACACGGTAGCGCCAGTATCTTGCGCCGCTTCCTTGACGGAGGCGTAGATGGGGATGTCAGAGAACTTCTCGCCGGCTTTCTTGGGGTTCACGCCCGCCACGAAAGCGTTCTTGCCATTGGCATAAGCCTGGCAACCGAGGGTGTGGAATTGACCGGTCTTGCCCGTGATGCCCTGGGTGATGACCTTGGTGTCTTTATTGATGAAAATGCTCATGACGAAGTCCTTGTGTTCGGGGCTCAGGCAACGGCGGCGACGATCTTGGTCGCGGCTTCGGCCATGGTGTCTGCGGAGATGATGGGCAGGCCGGAATCGGCCAGCATCTTCTTGCCCAGGTCTTCGTTGGTGCCCTTCATGCGGACCACCAGCGGCACGTTCAGGTTCACGGCCTTGCAGGCCGTGATGACGCCATCAGCGATGGTGTCGCACTTCATGATGCCGCCGAAGATGTTCACCAGGATGCCCTTGACATCAGGGTTCTTCAGCATGATCTTGAACGCTTCGGTGACCTTCTCGGCCGTGGCGCCACCGCCCACGTCCAGGAAGTTGGCAGGCTCGCCACCGAACAGTTTGATGGTGTCCATGGTGGACATGGCCAGACCGGCGCCGTTCACCAGGCAGCCGATGTTGCCGTCGAGCTGGATGTAGGCCAGATCGAACTTGGAGGCCTCGATTTCAGCAGGATCTTCTTCGTCCAGATCGCGCAGCGCCACGATTTCGGGATGACGGAACAGTGCGTTGGCGTCGAAATTGAACTTGGCGTCCAAGGCAATGATGTTGCCCTTACTGTCGCGATTCAGCGGGTTGATTTCAACCAGCGACGCGTCCGTTTCCATGTAGCACTGATAGAGCTTCTGGCAAACATCGATGAACTGCGCCACCGAGTCGGCGGGCATGGCCACACCCTTGGCCAGCTCTTCACCCTGCGCCTGCGTCAGGCCAACCAGCGGATCGACGAAGATCTTCACGATCTTCTCGGGGGTGCTGTGGGCCACTTCTTCGATGTCCATGCCACCTTCGCTGGAGGCGATGAAGGCCACCTTCTGCGTGCCGCGATCGGTCACCACGGACAGGTAGTATTCCTTCTGAATGTCGGCGCCTTCTTCGATGTAGAGACGGCGAACCTTCTGACCTTCCGGGCCGGTCTGATGCGTGACCAGTTGCATGCCCAGGATGTCGGTCGCGCGTGCCTTGACGTCCTCGATGGACTTGGCCACCTTCACGCCGCCGCCCTTACCGCGACCACCTGCGTGGATCTGTGCTTTGACGACCCAGACGGGGCCACCGAGTTTTTCGGCCGCTGCCACAGCTTCGTCAACGGAGAAGGCCGGGATACCTCTTGGGACCGGCACGCCAAATCGGCTCAGGATCTCTTTGCCTTGGTATTCATGAATCTTCATCGGGATCTCGCAGTCAGGTGTTGCGTTCTATGTCGAAGATGACAAACCCGCCAAGGCCGATCAGACCCGAGCGGGGGCATGACATCCATGATGTTGGATGCAGTGCAGCAATCAGCATAGCATCGCAGCCCCCCAGGATAGAGGGGTAGTTTCCTGAGGGTAAACCGCGTTTGCTGTGGATTAAGACGCAATCGCGATCAGTCGTCTTCTGACAACGACAGGCCGTCGCCACGCACCACACGCCGAACCACCTCACCCGAAAAGCCGCGGGATGCCAGAAAGCGCATCTGCCGCGCCCGATCTTCGGGGGTCGCGGGAGGCTCGCCATAGCGACGCACCCACAGCGCGTGAGCCCGATCAAATTCGGTGTCACGCAGGGCTTGCACCGCTTCGCGGGCGACGTCAGCCGGCAACTGATGCTGCGCCAACTCGGACTGAATGCGGGCGGCCCCGTACCGGGCGGACTTGCGGTGCAGCAGGGATTCGGCAAAACGCTGCGCTGAAAGCCAGCCCTTGCCTTCCAGCTCGTTGAGCACCTGCTCGACCTGCTCCGGCGACTCAGCATGAGGCGCCAGCTTGCGGGTCAACTCGAGCCGGGAATGCTCCCGGGCTGCAAGATATTTAAGCGCCCGCCCCTTGAGTGACAAGGCCGGGCGCTTGGACGCCGAAGCGTCAGACTTCGTCATCTTCGACGGTGTCCACGGCCGCGACGGGCGGCAACAGTGCAATGCCCAGCGAGTCGCGGATCTTGTTTTCGATCTCACGCGCCAGATCGGGGTTCTCGCGCAGGAATTCGCGGGCATTGTCCTTGCCCTGACCGATTTTCTCGCCACCATAGGCGTACCAAGCCCCGGCCTTGTCCACGATCTTGGCTGTCACGCCCAGGTCGATGATTTCACCTTCGCGGCTGATGCCTTCGCCGTAGAGGATGTCGAACTCGGCCGTCTTGAAGGGGGGCGACACCTTGTTCTTGACGACCTTGACCTTGGTTTCGCTGCCGATGATGTCGTCGCCCTTCTTGATCGAGCCGATACGACGGATGTCCAGGCGCACGGACGAGTAGAACTTCAGCGCATTTCCGCCGGTGGTGGTTTCGGGACTGCCAAACATCACACCGATCTTCATGCGGATCTGGTTGATGAAGATGACCATGCAGTTGGTCTTCTTGATGGTGGCCGTCAGCTTACGCAGCGCCTGACTCATAAGACGGGCTTGCAGGCCAGGCAAGGCATCGCCCATTTCGCCTTCGAGTTCGGCCTTGGGGGTCAAGGCGGCCACCGAGTCCACCACGATCAGATCCACCGAGCCGGAGCGCACCAGCGCATCCACGATTTCCAGGGCTTGTTCGCCCGTGTCAGGCTGCGAGATCAACAGGTCTTGCAAGTTCACGCCGAGCTTTTGCGCGTACTGAACATCCAACGCGTGCTCGGCATCAATGAAGGCGCACACACCGGCTTGCTTCTGCATTTCAGCGATGACTTGCAGGGTCAGCGTGGTTTTGCCGGACGACTCAGGGCCGTAAATTTCGACCACACGGCCACGCGGCAGACCACCTACGCCCAGCGCGATGTCCAAGCCCAGAGAGCCGGTCGACACCACCTGAATGTCTTCAACTACCTCCCCCTCACCCAAACGCATGATGGAGCCCTTGCCGAACTGCTTTTCGATCTGGGCCAGAGCGGCCTGCAAGGCTTTGGCTTTTTCTGCACTGAGGGCGGATTTGGCAGCAGCGTCCATTCAAATTCTCCGGTGGCTAACGTGTGTTGTTGGTCGCCATTATGGCAAAAGCTGGATGTTTGTACAGTGCTTTTCTGAATTTATTTGCCCCTCTGTGGAGGGATTCGTTGAGCGCTGCTGCATCGCAACAAAACTCATTAGACTGTGCACATGGCCCCACCTTCGTCAGACGACCGGCCTCGTAGCCGGCAGCGCAAGCCCGTCGCCCCCGATATGCGTCACGCTCAACGCCCCGCCCGACGGCGACGGATGAGCGAGGCGCCCGGCACACGCCCTCGCGTGAATCTGGCCTTGCAAGGCGGCGGCTCACATGGCGCCTTCACTTGGGGCGTGCTCGACCGACTGCTGGAAGACGATGGGGTGGATCTGGCCGGCATTTCAGGCACCAGCTCTGGCGCGCTCAACGGTGCGGTCATGCTCACCGGCTACATCCAGGGCTTGAAGCAAGGCTCCCCCCAAGCTGCTCGCGCTCAGGCCCGCACGGCGTTGCACGATTTCTGGCGGGACGTCAGCCAGCATGGCCCATTGTTTTCGCCGCTGAGCCTGCAAGCCAACGGCACCTTGAGTACGGCGTTCAATTTTGATCAATTGCCCGCCTATCAATGGATGAATGTCTTCATGCGCGCATTCAGCCCGTATGAATTCAACCCCCTGAACCTCAATCCTCTGCAAGGCGTACTCAAGCGTCACGTGGACACAGACGCACTGCATGAGGGCTGCGCCCGCTGCGGGATTCCGTTGTTCGTCACCGCCACGGCCGTGCATTCCGGTCAGCCCCGTGTGTTCACCGCACAGGAGTTGTCGCTGGATGCCCTCATGGCGTCCGCCTGCCTTCCGTTTCTGTTCCAGGCCATCGAGATTGAGGGGGAGCCCTACTGGGACGGCGGCTACACCGGCAACCCCTCTCTGCATCCACTGATTTATCAAACCGAGCTGTCTGACATCTTGCTGGTGCGTCTGACCCCGCTGCACAAGGTGGACACCCCCACCCACACCATTGACATCATCGACCGGCTCAGTGAAATCGCCTTCAACGCCAGCCTGGTGGGCGAGTTGCGCGCCATCGCTTCGGTCAACCAGTTCTATCAGGAGCAGCGCCTGGACCTGGGCAAGTACAAGCGCCTGCACATGCACATGGTGGCGGACGACGAGGGGCTGAGCCCCTTCAACGCGTCCAGCAAATTCAACACGGATTGGTCTTTGCTGCAGCAACTTCATGCACTGGGCAGAGCAGCCGCGGACACCTGGTTAACAGCACATCGTGACAAGATTGGTGTCGCCAGTTCCTTTGACATCAATTCGGTATTTCTGCACCACGGCGGCCAACACCTTCCCCGCAAGCCTTGATCTGCGGCAAGACCTGCCTCGCGCGCTGGCGCAAGATAGAGACATGGCGAAATTGATTGGTTCGCCACCTTCATTCAACAGGAGACCCTATGGATTTGGACAACCACCCTCTGGCACGTGACTTTCCTGAGTTCAAGGACAAGATCCATGAACTGAAGACCGGCAACACCCACTTCGCGCGCTTGCATCGCGAATATGAAGAAGTGGACAAAGCCGTGGTGCGCCTGGAAACCGGGGTGGAACACGGCTCTGACGCCGAACTGGAACAGAAGAAGAAGCTGCGCGTGGTGCTCAAGGATGAGCTGTACGGCATGCTGAAGGCCTGATTTCGGCCGACCAGACAAGTTAAGGCACTCGCTGTAGCCGCCTGACCGGGCGGGTCTGACAGCGCCTCGGGGCACGACGCCACAAGCGTCGCGCCCTTTCTTGTTTTTGGCTTGGATCATATTGGTCGCACATCAGCGACGTACCCTCTTAAAATGGTGGGTTATGACCGAGTCTGCCCGCCCCTCTGCCGCCGCCACGTCCGGCGCGTCTGCCACCTCTCACACCGCTGCTGTCCCGCCCATGCGCCTGTCCGGCCTGGAGCCGGTGAGCATTGGTGAAGGCACGCTGTTCGTCAACGTCGGTGAGCGCACCAACGTCACGGGCTCGAAAGCCTTTGCACGCATGATTCTGGAAGGGCGTTTTGAAGACGCCCTGTCGGTGGCGCGGCAGCAGGTCGAAAACGGCGCCCAGGTCATCGACATCAACATGGACGAGGCCATGCTCGACAGCAAGGCTGCCATGGTGCGATTCCTGAACCTGATCGCCGGCGAACCCGAAATCGCCCGCGTGCCCATCATGATCGACTCGTCCAAGTGGGACGTGATCGAGGCGGGCCTCAAGTGCATCCAGGGCAAGGGCATCGTCAACTCGATTTCGCTGAAAGAAGGCGTCGAGAACTTTGTCCATCAAGCCAAGCTGATCAAGCGTTACGGCGCGGCCTCCGTGGTCATGGCCTTCGACGAAGCCGGTCAGGCCGACACGTATCAGCGCAAGGTCGAAATCTGTGAGCGCGCCTACCGCATCCTGGTGGACGAGGTGGGCTTCGCACCCGAAGACATCATCTTCGACCCGAACATTTTCGCCATCGCCACGGGCATTGAAGAGCACGACAACTACGCCGTGGACTTCATCGAGGCCACGCGCTGGATCAAGCAGAATCTGCCGGGCGCCAAGGTGTCGGGCGGGGTATCGAACGTGTCGTTCAGCTTCCGCGGCAACGAGCCCGTGCGCGAAGCCATCCACACCGTGTTCCTGTACCACGCCATTCAGGCGGGCATGGACATGGGCATCGTCAACGCCGGCATGATCGGTGTGTACGACGACTTGGATGCCCACCTGCGCGAACTGGTGGAAGACGTGGTGCTCAACCGCCAGCCGGTTTACAAGGAAGGCGAAGACACCTCGCTGACACCGACCGAGCGACTGTTGGGCATTGCCGAGCAGGTCAAGGGCGCAGCCAAGGATGATTCGGCCAAACTGGCCTGGCGCGGCACGCCCGAGCACCCGGTCAGCGTGGAAGACCGCCTGAGCCATGCGCTGGTGCACGGCATCACCGAGTTCATCACCACCGACACCGAAGAGTGCTACCAAAAGATCAAGGCTGGCGGAGGCCGACCTCTGCACGTGATCGAGGGCCCGCTGATGGCCGGCATGAACACGGTGGGGGACCTGTTCGGGGCAGGCAAGATGTTCCTGCCGCAGGTGGTGAAATCGGCCCGCGTGATGAAGCAGGCCGTGGCCCACCTGGTGCCGTACATCGAAGAAGAAAAGCGCCAACTGGAAGCGGCGGGCGGCGATGTGAAGGCCAAGGGCAAGATCGTGATCGCCACCGTCAAGGGCGACGTGCACGACATCGGCAAGAACATCGTGACCGTGGTCCTGCAGTGCAACAACTTCGAGGTGGTCAACATGGGCGTGATGGTCCCGTGCAAGGACATCCTCGACAAGGCCAAGGAAGTGGGTGCCGACATCATTGGTCTGTCGGGCCTGATCACCCCCTCATTGGAAGAGATGCAGTACGTGGCGGCCGAAATGGAGCGTGACGAGTACTTCCGCTCGCGCAAGATCCCGCTGCTGATCGGGGGCGCGACCTGCTCGCGCGTGCACACGGCCGTGAAGATTGCGCCCAACTACAGTGGCCCCGTGGTCTACGTGCCTGACGCCTCGCGCGCCGTGGGCGTGTGCTCGGAGTTGCTGAGCCCCGAGCGCCAGGATGCGTACATTGCCGAACTGAATGCCGATTACGCGCACGTTCGCCAACTGCACGCCAACAAGAAGGCCACCCCGCTGGTGACGCTGGCCGACGCGCGCGCCAACAAGGCCGAAGTGGACTTTGCCACCTACACCCCCGAGGTGCCCAAGTTCATTGGTCGCCGCGTGTTCAAGAACTACGATCTGGGTGAACTGGCGCAGTACATCGACTGGGGCCCCTTCTTCCAGACCTGGGATCTGGCTGGCCCCTTCCCCGCCATCCTCGACGATGCCGTGGTGGGCGCCGAGGCCAAGAAGGTCTACGCCGATGCGCAGGCCATGCTCAAGAAGATCGTGGAGGGCCGCTGGCTGACCGCCAATGGCGTGATCGGCCTGTACCCCGCACAAACCGTGCAGGACGACACCATCGAGGTGTATGCCGACGAGTCGCGCACCGAGGTGCTGATGCGCTGGAACCCCCTGCGCATGCAGACCGAGCGCCCGGTGGTGGACGGCGTGAAACGCCCCAACCGCTCGCTGGCTGACTTCATTGCCCCACGTGAGGCCAAGCCCGACTACATCGGCCTGTTCGCGGTGACCGCCGGCCTGAACATCGAGAAAAAGGAAGCCGAATTCCTGGCAGCGCAAGACGACTACTCGGCCATCATGCTCAAGGCGTTGGCAGATCGTCTGGCCGAGGCTTTTGCCGAGCGCATGCACCAGCGTGTGCGCACCGACTTCTGGGGCTATGCAGCCGCTGAACAGTTGGGCAACGAGGCCCTGATCAAAGAGCAGTATCGTGGCATCCGCCCGGCGCCGGGCTATCCGGCCTGCCCGGACCACACGGTCAAGCGCGACATGTTCAAGGTGCTGGATGCCGCCGAGGTCCACATGCACCTCACCGAGAGCATGGCCATGACTCCGGCCGCCAGCGTGAGCGGCTTCTACATGGCGCACCCGGATGCGGCGTACTTCAACGTCGGCAAGATCGGGCACGATCAGGTGGAAGACTGGGCCACACGCACGGGCATGACCGTGACCGATGCCGAGCGAGCACTGGCACCACAGCTGTAAAGCAGTGAAATAAGTCGCACAGGCGTCGGATCATCACCCCTCCTGTTGCCGGCGCTTACAAGGCACACGCCTTGTAAGCAGCCTTTCGGGCATGAACATGGCACCCTCCCGCCATGTCTCGCACACCCAGCCCTCTTCGCCCCTCACGGATACGCCTTTGGCCTTGGCTGGCAGCGGTGTGCGCCAGCCTGATCCTTTCAGCCTGTGGCGGGGGCGCAAGCAACACTTCCTCCGATCCTGACAGCAAGCTGACGGTATCGGCTGCCATGGTGCCCGGGTCTGATGCCGAAGCGTATCGCTTTCTGAGCCAAGCCACCTTTGGTCCGACCGAGGCCGATGTCGCTCGGGTCAAGCGCATTGGCTACGACAACTGGATCGACGAGCAGTTCAACACCGCGCTGCAGAGTTCACACCTTGCCATGGCCGAATCGGCCGCAGCAACCATGGGGCGGACTCAAGCGACCGCCGGCGAGGTGGGCTATAGCTGGTGGACGCACGCTGTCAGAGACCCGGCGCAGCTGCGACAACGCGTGGCCTTTGCGCTGTCCGAGATTTTTGTGATTTCGACGCTGTCGATTGACGATGGCCGTCGCGTTGCGAGCTATCTCGACATGCTGACCACCAAGGCAGATGCCAACTACCGTGACTTGCTGGAGTCCGTCGCCATGCATCCAGCCATGGGCCAGTATCTGTCACATCTGGCCAATCGCAAGGAGGATGGGACCGGCCGCGTCCCGGATGAAAACTTCGCCCGGGAGGTCATGCAACTGTTTTCGATTGGCCTGTACGAGTTGGGTGACAACGGCCGACCGAAGCTGCAAGCTGGTCAGGCGACAGAGACCTACACCGCCGCCGACATCAAGGGACTGGCGCGCGTGTTCACAGGCTTCAGCTGGTACTGGCCTTCGACCAAATCTGCGCTGGTCTGGTGGAAGTGCTTTTGGCGCACCACCGAGTGCAAAGATGCCAGCCAAGATGTCACAGCCATGAGCGCCTATCCGCAGGCCCACTCCACGGCGGAAAAACAATTTCTGGGCGTGACTGTGCCGGCGCAGGACACGGCCGATCCACAAGCCAGCCTGAAGGCCGCGCTGGATCGACTGGCCACGCACCCCAATACGGCACCGTTCATCAGCAAACAGCTGATTCAGCGCCTGGTCACCAGCAATCCCAGCGATGCCTATGTCTCAGACATCACGCGGGTTTTCCGCGGCAGCCAGGGCAACCTTCGCGCTGTCGTCAAAGCCATCTTGTTGCATGACGAGGCGCGGCACCCCGCCGCATCGGTGCTGCGAACCTACGGCAAGCTGAAAGAACCGGTTCTGCGACTGACCAGCCTGATGCGTGCCATCCCCCACACCAGCGACCGGTACAACGCCACGGCCTCATTGCCCTTCTATCAAAGCGACGACACCAGCGACCCAGGCAATCAACTGGGCCAGGCGCCGCTGCGTGCGCCCTCGGTGTTCAACTTCTTCCGACCGGGCTACGTCGCCCCCCAGAGCGCCATGGCCCTGCAAGGGCTGGTGGCCCCGGAAATGCAGATCACCACAGAAACCTCCGTGCTGGGCTACGCCAACTTCATCCTCCGCGCACTGGACCAGGGATTTGGGCAATGGAACAGCAGCACCACCAACTGGGACCTCCGCTTTGACCTCAGCAGCTGGGATAACCTGGTGAGCACCCCGGACACCTTGGTGGACACCCTGGCCAAGCGATTGATCGGGCACACCTTGCCAGATGATGCGCGCGCACAGGCCATCGCCGCCGTGTCCGCACTCCCCATCAATTCGAGCAACGCGACGACCCTGGCCAAACAACGCAGACAGCGCATTCAAGCCGCCATTGCGGTGATTTGTGTCACGCCCGAATTCATCGTGCAGCAATAAGGAAGGAGATCACGATGAACCACCATCGTCGCGCGTTTCTGAAACAAATGGCTGCACTGTCCGGCATGGGCGCTGCCGCACCGTTGGCCATCAATTTGGGTGCGCTCACCGAGGCCGCCGCGCAAAGCGCTGGCGGTGGCTACAAAGCACTGGTCTGTATTTTTCTCAACGGCGGCAACGATGCCTTCAACACGGTTCTGGCAACGGACAGCACTTCGTGGACCCACTACACCGCGCATCGCACGCCCGCAGACAGCAGCGCGGGCATCGCGCTGCCTGTTGCCGGCACCGCGGCGGATTCGGCTGCCGGCAACAACGACCCTGCACGTCTGGGCGGCATCTTGCCCATCGATCATGCGAATCGCGCTGTCCACAGTGGGCGGACATTTGCCCTGCATCCCGCGCTGACCGGCCTGCGCGGACTGTATCAATCCGGTCAGGCTGCGGTGCTGGCCAACGTGGGCCCTTTGCTGAGTCCCACCACCAAAGCCAACTACGCCGACCCGACGGTGGCCAAGCCGGCCAAGCTTTTTTCGCACAACGACCAGCAATCCACCTGGCAATCCTTCCAGCCCGAAGGCGCCAGCGAAGGCTGGGGCGGCTTGATGGGGGACTGCCTCATGGCAGCCAATGGAGCAAGCCGCAATGAGGTCGATGCAGCCATAATCCGCCGATCGTTCACCTGCATGTCGCCCTCTGGGACTTCGGTATGGCTGGCAGGCAAGTCGGTCTTGCCATACCAAAGTGGCTCATCCAGCGTGACGAGCTTGGGGAGCGGCGGCAAAGTCTACGGCCAGGCTGCTGTGTTGGATGCCATGGCTGCGGTGCTGGGCAAGGCCAGTTCAGACGGAAGCTACGCCGTCCCCGCCCGCAACCTGCTGCATGCCGACCACCAACAGGTGGTGCAACGCGCCCTGCAGGCAGCCGATCTGTTGGGCTCGGGCTTGGTCGGACAAGGTGTGTCGCCATGGGGCAGCACGGTGACCTCTGGCAACTACAGCCCTTCGAATGATCCGCTGTTGAAGTACACCAGTGTGGTGGACGGCACGCAAAAGCTCAACAGTCTGGCCTTGCAGCTTCAAATGGTGGCTCGCATCATCGCCACCAACACTGTGGCCAACCTGGGGCTGTCGCGGCAGTTCTTCATGGTCAGTCTCGGCGGCTTTGACACCCACGACAACCAGATTCGCGATCACGCCGAGCGCATGCTGCAACTCGACCATGCATTGACGTATTTCAATCAGGTGCTGAGCGGCATGCCTGCCGGAGACATGCGCAGCCAAGTCACCACCTTTACCGCCTCGGAGTTTGGCCGGACCTTCACCAGCAACGGCGACGGCACCGATCACGGATGGGGGTCGCATCAGTTCGTCGTCGGCGGCGCGGTCAATGGCACCGATGTGTACGGCACCTTCCCGCAATACAGCACGGCGGACAGCAAAGGCGCTTTCAGCAGCCCCGACCAGATTGAAAACGGCTCACTGATCCCCTCCACATCGGTCGATCAATACGCCTACACGCTGGGCAAATGGATGGGGGTCAGTCATGGCGAACTGAGCACCCTGCTGCCTCACATTGGCGCGTTCAACTCGCCCGATTTGGGCTTCATGAAGAGTTGATTCACAGCAGCGGCTTCAAGTAGCGGCCGGTGTGGCTGGCATCGAAGGCCGCAACGTCTTCCGGCGTACCGGCCACCAGCATCTGCCCACCACCCGAGCCCCCCTCGGGCCCCATGTCGATCAGCCAGTCGGCCGTTTTGATCACATCGAGGTTGTGTTCGATGATGACGATGGTGTTGCCCGCATCACGCAACTGATGCAGCACTTTCAACAGCAAGGCAATGTCATGGAAGTGCAAGCCCGTGGTCGGCTCGTCGAGGATGTAGAGCGTGCGCCCCGTATCCCGCTTCGACAACTCCAGCGCCAGCTTCACCCGTTGCGCTTCACCACCTGACAGGGTCGTGGCCGACTGCCCCAGGCGGATGTAGCCCAGGCCCACGTCCATCAGCGTTTGCAGCTTGCGGGCGATGCTGGGCACCGCGCTGAAAAACTGCAGCGCCTGCTCCACCGTGAGGTCGAGTATCTCGTGGATGTTCTTGCCCTTGTACTGGATCTCCAGCGTCTCGCGGTTGTAGCGCTTGCCATGACAGACGTCACAAGGCACGTACACATCCGGCAGGAAGTGCATCTCGACCTTGAGCACGCCGTCGCCCTGGCAGGCTTCACAACGGCCGCCCGCCACGTTGAAAGAAAAGCGCCCGGCGTTGTAGCCCCGCTCGCGGGCAGCGGGGACGTCGGCCATCAACTCGCGAATGGGCGTGAACAAGCCGGTGTAGGTGGCAGGGTTGCTGCGCGGGGTGCGGCCAATCGGCGACTGGTCCACGTTGATGACCTTGTCAAACAACTCCAGCCCGTCGATCTCGTCATGGGGCTCGGGCTCCATGTGGCTCTGATACAGCTTGCGCGCCACGGCGGCATACAAGGTGTCGTTGACCAGTGTGGATTTGCCGGAGCCCGACACGCCGGTCACACAGGTCAGCAAGCCCACCGGAAACTCGGCCGTGACGCCCTTGAGGTTGTGCCCCCGTGCGTTGACCACACGCAGACGCGGCGTCTCGTCGGTGAAGGCGTGTCGGCGCGCGGGCACCGCGATGCGCAAGGCGCGCGCCAGATACTGGCCGGTCAGGCTGTCGGGGTTGGCGGTCACCTCATCCGGCGTGCCCTGGGCCAGCACACGGCCGCCATGCACCCCGGCGCCTGGGCCCATGTCGATGACGTGGTCGGCGGCGCGAATCATGTCTTCGTCGTGCTCGACCACGATCACGCTGTTGCCCAGATCACGCAGGTGCTGCAGGGTGCCAATCAGGCGATCGTTGTCGCGCTGGTGCAAGCCGATGCTGGGCTCGTCGAGCACGTACATCACCCCCGTCAACCCGGACCCGATTTGCGAGGCCAGTCGAATGCGTTGCGCTTCGCCCCCCGACAGCGTGTCGGCGCTGCGATCGAGGCTCAGGTAGTTGAGCCCGACATCGTTGAGAAAGCGCAGGCGTGAGCGGATTTCGTTGACCACCTTGGCCGCGATCTCGGCCTTGGCCCCGTGCAATTGCAGGTCGCTGAAGTAGCGGTGGGCCTCGGCCAGCGTGGCATGTGCGATTTCATAGATGGCCTTGGTGTCGCCTGTGACGGCGTCCAGCAATTTGACGTGGCGGGCCTCGGTGCGCAGGCGGGTACCGTGGCAGTCCGGGCAGGCCTTGGGCTGCTGATAGCGGGCCAGTTCTTCACGCACCGTGGGGGAGTCGGTTTCCTTGAAGCGCCGCTCGAAGTTGGGGATGATGCCTTCAAAGGGGTGCGTGCGCTTGACCTTGCGCTTCTTGCCGCTGGGGCCATCGGCCTCGTAGCTGAACTCGATCTCTTCCAGCCCGGAGCCATACAAAACCACGTGCTGGATGCGTTCGGGCAAGTCCTCGAAGGGCTGGTCCATGTCCACGTCGTAGTGCTTGCCCAGACACTCGATGAGGCTGTAGGTGTAGGTGTTGCGTCGGTCCCAGCCCTTCACGGCCCCACTGCCCAGGCTCAGCGAGGGGAAAGCCACCACCCGCTGCGGGTCAAAGGCAATCACATGCCCCAAGCCGTCGCAGGTCGGACACGCCCCGGCAGGCGCATTGAACGAGAACAAACGAGGCTCAAGCTCAGCGAGCGAGTAGCTGCACACCGGGCAAGCGAACTTGGCCGAGAACAGGTGCGTTTGCCCCGAATCCATCTCCAGGGCCAAGGCCCGGCCATCGGCCAGGCGCAAAGCGGCCTCAAAACTCTCGGCGAGACGCTGCGCCATGTCGGGACGCACCTTCAGGCGGTCCACCACCACGTCGACGTCGTGCTTTTCGTTCTTGGCCAGGGGCTGCAGCGCACCGGCCTCCACGATCTGACCGTTGATGCGAAAGCGGATGTAGCCCTGGGCCTGCATGTCGGCAAACAGCTCGGCGTGCTCGCCCTTGCGGTCACGCACCACGGGCGCCAGGATCATCAGCTTGGTCTCTTCGGGCAGCGCCAGCACGGCATCGACCATCTGACTCACGCTCTGCGCCTGCAAGGGCTGGCCATGCTCCGGGCAAAACGGCGTCCCGGCTCGGGCGTACAGCAGGCGCAGGTAGTCGTGGATCTCGGTGACCGTGCCCACGGTCGAGCGGGGGTTGTGGCTGGTGGCCTTCTGTTCGATCGAAATCGCAGGCGATAGCCCCTCGATCACGTCCACATCGGGCTTGTCCATCAACTGCAGGAACTGGCGGGCATAGGCGCTCAGGCTCTCGACATAGCGGCGCTGCCCTTCTGCATACAGCGTGTCAAACGCCAGGGATGACTTGCCTGAGCCCGACAAGCCGGTGATGACCACCAACTCGTTGCGCGGCAAATCCACATCGATGTTTTTCAGATTGTGCGTACGGGCGCCGCGAATGTGGATGTGAGGAGCCTCAGCAGGCATGGGCGAACGAGAGCGAGCCATTGGAATCACCAGTACGACAGGGCAACCGAGCATCATAAATCGCAGCCATGACGCCTGTCACGCATTCACTGCAACCCCAGGCACCAAGCAAGAGTTTGGCCAAAAGTGCAAAAAATGCACAACAAGCCCGCCACCGCACACCCGATACACGACCAATGGCATACGATTACTAAACAAGTAACAAATTGTCACGATCATGTCCGGGCGCAGCGCCATCCGTCAACGCTCTGTCTCTGCGCTCGCCATCTTGGTGCTGGTCGGAAGTTTGTCGTTGACGGCCCTGGTGGCTGGCTGGCTGCAACAAAACATGCGCGACAACGCGCAAATGCGTTTCGAGCGACATGTTCAGCGACTCGAGGACAACATTCGAGGCCGCTTCGTCAAAGCCACTTACGGACTGAGTGGGCTACGAAGCACCTTCTTGGCCAATGGCGGCCGTCCGTTGGATCGAGCACAGTTCCGCACCTGGATGATGGCGCGCAACATCCCGGACGAATTCCCTGGTATCCGGGGCCTCGGCTTCATCGAACGCGTCGAACGCATCGATCTGGATGCATTCATGGCTCGCGAACGAGCAGATGGCGCGCCGGACTTTGCCGTCCGCACCACAGGGCAAGCCCCCAATCTGTTCGTCATCAAACTCATTGAACCACTGACCCCCAACCGTGCGGCCTGGGGCTACGACGTGGGATCTGAGGCCATTCGACGTGAAGCGGCCGAGCGAGCCATCGACACTGGTGCACCGGCACTGACCGGTCACATCACCCTTCTGCAAGATGCGGCCAAACGGCAAGGCTTCCTGTATGTCGTGCCGGTCTTCAAAAGCGCAGACGTTCCGCCGTCTGTCGAGCTCAGGCGTCAGCAACTGGTTGGCCTGCTGTATGCGCCCATCGTGTTGGACGAGTTCCTGGCCGATGTCGTCAAGGCAACCGACCAACAGTTGGCTTTTCAGTTGTACGACGCCATCACCCCCTTGTCGACACAGTTCATTGTCAACAAGGTCCCCGCGTCTCAGCAAAACGCAAGCCATCTCTACGCAGAGCGCACCTTGCACGTCGGTGGCAGGGACCTGACGTTGCGGATGCGAACCACCGCCGCCTTTGAGACCGAAGTAGACCGCGTCACCCCCGCCAGCATTGGCCTCTTCGGCATTGTGCTGAGTGTCATGATGGCGATGATCGTCTGGCTTCTGGGGATGGGGCACGCCCGTGCCGAAGCACTGGCGCAAAGCATGACCGCGGACATTCAAAGAGCGCGCGCGCAAGCCGAGGCGGCCCTGCGCGACACACGCGTCCTCCTCGACACCTTGAGCCGCTACATGCTCATCACGATGTCCGATCCGCAAGGGCGCATCACGGAAGTCAACGATGCGTTTTGCGAGGCCAGCGGCTATCGCCGGGAAGAGCTGATTGACCAGTCCCACAGCATGCTCAAAAGCGGCGTGCAATCGCCCGAGTCGTGGCGAGCCATGTGGGAAACGATCACCAGCGGCCAACCCTGGCGCGGCGAGATCTGCAATCTCACCAAAGACGGGCAGGAGTTCTGGCTGCAAAGCATCATCGCACCCATGTTCAATGCACAGGGCAACATTGAACGCTACATTTCGATTTGCGCAGAGATCACGCAGAACAAGCGTGTGCAGCAAGAACTGGCCAAGGTGACCGAACGCTACGCGCTGGCCACGGACGGCGGCGACACCGGGTTGTGGGAGTGCAAGGACCTGCACAAGGGCGAGTTGTGGTGGTCCCCCCAACACTACCGTCTGATCGGCTACGAGCCGGGCGACTTCACGCCCAGCTTGCATGGGTTCATTGAACGCCTGCACCCGGATGACCAGACTCGCATTTACGACGAACTGCTGCAAGCGGCCGATAAGGCAGGCTTCGACATCGATTTCCGGCTGCAGACACGCACGGAGGGATACCGCTGGTTCAGGTCACGCGCCAAGGTCTTCCGTGACGACGCAGGCACGCCGGTTCGCATGGCAGGCATCATTCGCGATGTGCACGATCACCGCATGGCACTGGTCAAAATCCAGGAACACGGCGACGCACTCCATGCCATCTTCTCGCTGAGCCCCGATGGCTTCGTCGCGTTCAGAAAAGACGGCACCGTCGGCTATGTCAGCCCAGCGTTCTGCAGGCTGACACAACTGTCTGCGGATGACGTGACAGGACTGAACGAATCCGCCTTCCTCACGCGCCTGATGGCGCTGAGCAAAGACCCGCTGCGATTGCCCACGCTGACGCGGCTGAGCAAAGAACATGCGCACGAACGCATGGTGATCGAAATGAAGCCCCCCCTGGCGCGCATGCTGGAATGCCAGTTGCACGAAGGCCATGGCGAAGGCGTCAACAAGGTCTTGCACCTGCGCGATGTCACCCATGAGACCGAAGTCGACGCCATGAAGAGCGAGTTCATGTCCATGGCCGCCCATGAACTCCGCACGCCCATGGCCAGCATCTATGGCTTCACCGAATTGATCCTCAAGCGCAAGATGTCGGACGCCATGCGTCAGGACATGCTCGAGAGCATCTACCGACAGAGTCAGGCGATGATCAAGATCATCAATGAACTGCTGGATCTGGCGCGCATCGAAGCGCGACGCGGCAGCGATTTCCAGCGGGTGCCGGTCGACCTCACACAAGCACTGGACGCGGTGGTACGCGACTTCAAGCCGCCCGAGGGGCGTGATACCCCCGTGGTGGGCGCGCCAACGACGATGCAAACGGTACTGGCCGACCCAGACAAACTGCGTCAGGCCATCGTCAACATTTTGTCGAACGCCTACAAGTACTCACCGCAAGGCGGTGCCGTCGAGATCGACTTCCCCAGCAAGAATGAATCGCAACCGTGGGTCGGCATCCGCATCAGTGACCATGGGATGGGACTGACTCCCGAGCAATTGGCGCACGTGGGTGAACGCTTCTATCGCGCAGACAAATCCGGCAACATCCCGGGCACCGGACTGGGCGTCAGCATCGTCAAACAAATCATGGAGTTGATGGACGGTCACCTCGACATTCAAAGCACACCTGGCGCAGGCACACAAGTAACCCTGTGGTTGCCAGCCATGCCCGCTCAAACGCCTTAAGCGCGAACCCCTCGCCTTATTCGGCTTCGTCGACGCAGTGCGCCACGATGGAGCCCAGGCTCTCGATCTCGACCTTGACAGTGTCACCGGCCCGCAGGAACTTGGGCGGGTTGAACGCCGCGCCCACGCCGGCACAGGTACCAGTGAAGATCACATCGCCCGGCTCCAGCGTCATCACTTGCGTGAGCTGCGCAATCTGTGCCCACACGTTGTGCATCATCAGGCGCGTGTTGCTGTGCTGGCGCAATTCGCCATTGACCCAGCAACGCAGTTCCAGCGCGTGCGGGTCATCGACCTCGTCGGCCGTGGTGATCCAGGGTCCAAACGGCGCATGGGTGTCAAACGACTTGCCCAACGTCCATTGCGAGGTGCGTTTCTGGATGTCACGCACCGACACATCATTGCCCACGGCATAACCAAACACCACTTCGTGCGCCCGATCAGCAGGCACATGGCGGCAACGCTGACCAATGATGGCCACCATCTCGCCTTCGTAGTCCGTCATCTGCGAGATGCGCGGCAGCACGATGTCATCAAAGGGCGCGTGAATGGCGTTGGCCAGCTTGGGAAACCAGATCTGGTGCTCAGGCACCGTCCGGGACTCGCCCACGATGTGCTCGTTGACGTGCTCCAGGTAGTTCAACCCGATGGCCAGGGTTTTGCCCGGACGCGGCACCGGCGCCAGCACGTGCACGTCGTCCAGCGAGGCATCGGCGGCCGCGTGTTCACGCAAGGCTGCCACCTCATCCTTGAACGCCGCCCAGCGCGAGATCAAATCGATCATGGGTTGGTGCGGCGACAACACGCCGCCCAGTGCACGCCCCAGAGAAATGATCTCGGAGCCGCGCACCAGCCCCACATCCGTCTGCCCCTGGTATTCGTAGGTGCACAGATGCATGGCCCGACCTCAGCGTGCGGCGTTCAGCGCGTCGCGGGTTTCTTGCGCCACGCGCCGCGCCGCGCTGGCAAAGTCATCGCCACTGCTGGCGTACAGCACCGCACGCGAACTGTTGACCACGATGGTGCCGGTGATGGCCCCGCTGGCATCGGTGGTCAGACCAGCCTTGACCGTGGCCACGGCATCGCCACCTTGCGCGCCCACACCGGGGATCAGCAAAGGCAGCGTCGGCGCCAGTTCACGTACGCGGGCAATTTCTTCGGGGAAGGTCGCGCCCACCACCAGGCCCATTTGCCCATTGGTGTTCCAGGGGCCTTGCGCCTGCTTGGCAATGTGCTCGTACACGCGTGGCTGGCCTTCCACATCGGCCAGACGCAGGTTCTGCAGGTCCGAGCCCCCCGGATTGGACGTGCGACACAGCAGGATGACACCCTTGCCTGGGTACTTCAAGAAGGGCTCCATCGTGTCAAAACCCATGAAGGGCGACAGCGTCACCGCATCGGCCTGATAGCGCACGAAGGCTTCGCGGGCGTACTGGTCGGCGGTCGAGCCGATGTCACCGCGCTTGGCATCCAGGATCACCGGCACCTGCGGGGCCGCACGGCGCATGTGCGCCATCAGCCGCTCCAGTTGGTCTTCCGCACGGTGGGCCGCAAAGTACGCGATCTGCGGTTTGAACGCACAGACCAAGTCCTTCGTGGCGTCCACGATGGCCGCGCAGAAGTCATAGATGCGATCAGGCTGGCCCTTCCAGGCCCCCGGGAACTTCGAGGGCTCAGGGTCCAGGCCCACGCACAGCAACGAGTTGTTCTGCTGTTGTGCGTGACGCAGTTGCTCGGTGAAGATCATCGCTGCGCCTTTGCCTTACTTGCCGATGCGCTGAGCCAGCTCAACGGCCTTGCCGATGTAGTTGCCAGGGGTCATGCCCATCAGACGGGTCTTCTCGTCTTCCGGCAGTTCCAGGGTCTCGATGAAAGCCTGGATGGACTCCTTCGTGATGGCCTTGCCGCGGGTCAACTCCTTCAGACGCTCATAGGGGTTGGGCAATGCGTAGCGGCGCATCACGGTCTGGATGGGCTCGGCCAGCACTTCCCAAGCGTTGTCGAGGTCATCGGCCAAGGCTTGCGGGTTGACTTCCAGCTTGCCCAGACCACGTGCCAGGCTGTCATAGGCCAGCAGGGTGTAACCGAGGGCCACGCCCATGTTGCGCAGCACGGTGGAGTCGGTCAGGTCACGCTGCCAGCGGCTGATCGGCAGCTTCTGGCTCAGGTGGGTCAGCACAGCGTTGGCCAGGCCCAGGTTGCCTTCGGCGTTTTCGAAGTCGATCGGGTTGACCTTGTGCGGCATGGTCGACGAACCGATTTCACCGGCCTTGGTCTTTTGCTTGAAGTAGCCCAGGCTGATGTAGCCCCACACATCGCGCGACCAGTCGATCAGGATGGTGTTGGTGCGGGTGACGGCATCAAACAGTTCGGCCATGTAGTCATGGGGCTCGATCTGGATGGTGTAAGGGTTGAAGGTCAGGCCCAGTTGGTTCTCGATCACGCTCTGGCTGAACGCCTCCCAGTCCTTGTCCGGGTAGGCCGACAGGTGGGCGTTGTAGTTACCCACGGCACCGTTCATCTTGGCCAGCAGCTTGACGTCGGCAATGCGCTCACGGGCATTGGCCAGGCGGGCCACCACGTTGGCCACTTCCTTGCCCACGGTGGTGGGCGAAGCGGTCTGGCCATGGGTGCGGCTCAGCATGGGGATCTCGGCCAGCGAGTGGGCCAGGCCGCTCAGCGTGCCGATCAGGCCGTCGATGGTTGGCAGCACCACTTGCTCACGAGCCGCCTTCAGCATCAGGCCGTGGCTGGTGTTGTTGATGTCTTCCGACGTGCAAGCAAAGTGCACGAACTCACCGGCCTTTTCCAACTCGGGGTGCGTGGCAAAGCGCTGCTTGATCCAGTATTCCACGGCCTTGACGTCGTGGTTGGTGGTCTTTTCGATGTCCTTGATGGCTTGGGCATCGGCTTCCGAGAAGCGGGACACCAGACCACGCAGGTACGAGCGGGCCGCGTCCGACAGCGGCGCAAACTCAGGCAGACCGGCGTCCGACAGGGCAATGAACCACTCGATTTCGACTTGCACGCGGCGGTGCATCAGACCGAATTCGGACAACAGCGGGCGCAGAGCGGACACCTTGGAGGCATAACGGCCGTCCAGCGGCGACAGAGCGGAGAGAGCAGACAGGTTCATGGCGTTGTCCGAATCGTGAAACGGTGAGACGTGCGTGCTCGCGCCCATGCAGGCGCAAGCCAATCTGCCATTTTACCGCCGCAGACCCACCAGAAGATCAAGCCCCAGCAAGGAGTTCACGAACCCTCATTCGCACTCAAAAACAGAACAGTATCGATCGCACCACACCTCCTCGACCACCCCCTTCGAGGGAATGACCCCAGATTCCGGCGTAAAGAAACGCAAATCGGCCACAGACTCATAAAATTGTCAGGACTCTCACACTGCGACACAGCATGAAACTGATTGGATCCCTCACCAGCCCGTTCGTCCGCAAGGTCCGCATCGTGCTGGCTGAAAAGAAACTGGACTACAAGTTCATCGTGGAAGACGTGTGGGCGGCCGACACCCGGATCGCCGAAGCCAACCCGCTGGGCAAGGTACCTTGCCTGGTCATGGAAGGGGGCGAGGCCATTTTTGACTCACGGGTGATCGTTGAGTACGTCGATACCCTGTCGCCCGTTGGCAAACTCATCCCGCTGACCGGCCGCGAACGTGTGGAAGTGCGCACGTGGGAAGCCCTGGCTGACGGTTTGCTGGATGCTGCTGTGCTGGCCCGCATGGAAGCCACCTGGAATGGGCGGACCGAGGCCCAACGCAGCCAGGCCTGGATCGACCGCCAGACCACCAAGATTGACGCCAGCTTGCAGGCCATGAGCAAGGGCTTGGGCGAGCGCCCCTGGTGCACCGGCACCCACTACAGCCTGGCCGACATCGCCGTCGGTTCGGCACTGGGCTACCTCGACTTCCGCTTTCCGCAGATCGACTGGCGCGAGCGTCACCCGAACCTGGCCAAACTCGCCGAGAAATTGGCGCAACGTCCCAGCTTCGCCGACACCGCTCCGCCCGTGGCCTAAGGCTTCAAGGCAAACGAGTCGGCACTGACTCGCCTCCAGAACTGTTCAAACACAGCCTGGGGCCACGCCCCTTCGCCCCGCTCGGCGGCCAGCAAGGCGCCCTCTGTGGCAAACGGCAACAAATTCGACAACCGTCGAACCTCGGTACCCGAGACACGTCGCACGATGTGATCGGCCGTGATCTCCGACGGATGATGCAAGCCAGCTGCCTGCATCAACTCCTTGAGCGCCAACAAGGTGTTGCGATGAAAGCGGTACACACGCTCAGCCTTGTCGGGCACCACCAGCGCCCGCTGCCGCAGGGGATCTTGTGAGGTCACCCCCGTCGGGCAATGGCCCGTGTGGCAGGTTTGCGCCTGAATGCACCCCAGCGCAAACATGTACCCACGCGCGGCATTGCACCAATCGGCCCCCAGCGCCATGGCCCGCGCGATGTCAAACGCGCTGATCACCTTGCCCGCACAGCCCAGCTTGATGCGATCACGCTGACCGATCCCGACCAAGGTGTTGTGCACCAACAGCAAGCCTTCCTGCAATGGCGCCCCCACATGGTCGGCAAACTCCAGCGGCGCTGCTCCGGTGCCGCCCTCGGCCCCATCGACCACGATGAAGTCCGGCCACAGGTTGGTCGTCTGCATGGCCTTGACCATGGCAAACCACTCCCAGGGGTGGCCAATGCAGAGCTTGAACCCCACCGGCTTGCCACCCGACAACTGCCGCAATTGCTCGATGAACTGCATCATCTCAAGGGGCGTTGAAAATGCCCGATGGGCCGCGGGGGACACACAGTCCTGGCCCATGGGCACACCCCGCGCCTCGGCAATTTCCGGCGTCACTTTGGGGCCCGGCAAGACCCCGCCATGCCCGGGCTTGGCCCCCTGACTCAACTTCAACTCGATCATCTTGACCTGCGGACTGCGCGCGGCCTGTGCAAACTTGTCGGGGTCAAATTGCCCATCGGGGGTGCGACACCCGAAGTAGCCTGAGCCGATTTCCCAGATCAGGTCCCCACCGGGCTCGCGGTGGTAACGACTGATTGACCCCTCACCCGTGTCATGGGCAAAGCCCCCTCGTTTGGCACCGGTGTTCAGTGCCAGCACCGCCGGCCCGCTCAAGGCGCCAAAACTCATGGCCGAGATGTTGAACACACTCGCGTCATACGGCTGGGTGCACGACGTGCCCACGCCACCAATCCGGATGCGGAAGTCCTCGGAGGCGATGTGTGAGGGCTGCATCGAATGCGTGATCCACTCGTAGCCCGTGGCACCCACATCCTTTTGCGTCCCGAACGGGCGCTTGTCAGGCTCCCCCTTGGCGCGCTGATAGACCAAGGAACGCTGCTGCCGTGAAAACGGCGCCGCCTCGCTGTCACTCTCGATGAAATACTGACGGATCTCGGGGCGAATGAATTCCAGCAAATACCGCAGATGCCCGATGACCGGGTAGTTGCGCAAGACCGCCCGAGCAGGCTGCCGAATATCCCGGATACCCAAGGCGACCAACGCCAATGCCAGCAGCGCCAACCACAGCCCCCAAAGCTGCCCTCGCCACACAAAGGCCTCTGCACCCAACACGCAGAGCAAGGCACACATCGCCAAGGGTGCATAGCGAATCGGCACGTGTTCATTCAACCGCGTCAACCACTTGGGCATCGCATCCTCCGAAGGCTCTTGCCATCCATCCTGGATGACCCTCATCATGCGCCAGCCAAACCCCTGACAGCAGCATGTTTCCCCTCATCGTGGCGGTTTGGCGCTACACTCCCGCACATAGCGCCGATTTGTCCGGATTGCGGGCGCTCAAAAAATTCCGCTAAAGAGGGCGCTGCTGACCGGCCCCTGCTTTGATGCGAGGCCGGTTTTTTTATTGTTTTGAACGTCGTAGCGTCATGTCTTCTCTCGGGGTTGTGACCCCTGCCTCCATGCACTTTGGCACCCCGCTGCCGCTGCAGAGCGGTTCGGTGCTCAAGGACTACACCCTGGTCTACGAGACCTACGGGCGACTCAACGCCGACCGCAACAATGCGGTTCTGGTCTGCCACGCACTCAACGCCTCGCACCATGTCGCAGGCCTGCATGCCGACGAGCAAGGTCAGCCTATTCCCAAGAGCCAGGGCTGGTGGGACAACATGATCGGCCCCGGCAAGCCGCTGGACACCGACAAGTTTTTCGTCATCGGCATCAACAACCCCGGCTCCTGCTTTGGCTCGACCGGCCCGATGCACACCAACCCCGACACGGGCAAACTGTATGGTGCTGACTTCCCGGTCGTGACCGTGGAAGACTGGGTCAACGCCCAAGCCCGCCTGCTGGATCGCCTGGGCATCGAAAAACTGGCCGCCGTGCTGGGTGGCAGCCTGGGCGGCATGCAAGCCCTGAGTTGGACGCTGCAACACCCCGAGCGCGTCAAACACTGCGTGGCCGTGGCCACGGCCCCCAACCTGTCGGCACAGAACATTGCCTTCAACGAGGTGGCCCGACGCGCCATCGTCACCGACCCGGACTTCCACGACGGCCACTTCTACGAGCACGGCGTGGTGCCCCGCCGCGGCCTGCGTGTGGCCCGCATGATCGGGCACATCACTTATCTGTCGGATGATGTGATGGAAGAGAAGTTTGGCCGCGAAATGGTCGGACGTGAGTTGGGCGGCGCCCCCCACTACAGCACCCAGGACATCGAGTTCCAGGTCGAAAGCTACTTGCGCTACCAGGGCGACAAGTTCAGCGACTACTTTGATGCCAACACCTACTTGCTGATCACCCGCGCGCTCGACTACTTCGATCCCGCACGCACACATGGCGGCAACCTGTCTGCGGCCATGGCACAGGCCCTGGCCAAGTTCCTCGTCGTCAGCTTCACGACCGATTGGCGCTTCTCGCCAGCCCGCTCACGCGAGATCGTCAAAGCCCTGGTCGACAACCGCCACGACGTCAGCTACGCCGAGATCGATGCCCCCCATGGCCACGATGCCTTCCTGCTCGACGACCCTCGGTACCACAACGTGGTGCGCGCCTACTTTGAGCGCATCCACTCTGAACTGACGGCTGGCTGAGGAGCGCAACATGAGTGAAACCCATCTGCATCATGTGATTGCGCAGCTCATTCCCCCTGGCTCGCGCGTACTGGACTTGGGCTGCGGCGATGGCGCGCTGCTGGCCCTGCTGCGCGACACCCGTCAATGCACGGGCTACGGCGTGGAGCTGGACGACAACAAGGTGCTGGCCTGTGTGCAGCGCGGCGTCAACGTCATCCAGCGCAATCTGGAAGAAGGCCTGAGCATCTTCGAAGACAACAGCTTCGACGTGGTGCTGCAACTCAACACCTTGCAGCATTTGCGCAATACCGAAGCCATGCTGCGAGAGACCGCTCGGGTCGGCCGACAGGGCATCGTCAGCTTCCCCAACTTTGCGCACTGGCCGCACCGGTTCAGTGTGCTGCGGGGACGCATGCCCGTCACCAAGACCCTGCCCTACCAGTGGTACGACACGCCCAACATCCGGGTCTCGACTTTTGCAGACTTTGAAGTGCTGGCGCGCAAGAACGGCCTGCACATCCTGGAGTCGTTTGGATGGCATGAAGGCCGCCGGGTCGATCAATGGCCGAACCTGCTGGCCAGCACCGCGGTCTTCAAGTTCGACCGCGCTTGATGAAAAAGGTGAGGGAGCCCCCCCTCACCTTCGTACCCATCAGAAGTTGTGACGCACGCCAACGGCGTAGGTGTAGCCATTCTTGTAGCCTGCCTGCTTTTCATCATCCAGCATGAAGGCTGCGTACACATCGGTGCGCTTGGAGAGCTTGTGGTCATATGCCAGCGACAAAATGGCATGTGTCACGCGCGGCGCGGTACCACCATGCGCTGCTTTCTCCGTGCTGGCACCGTACGATGCCAGCACCTTTCCAGCCGAGCTCACGGGCACCGAAGCGCCCAATTGGTACAGCGATGTTGCCATGCCTGCAGTACCGGCAAAGCCATGGTTCTCAATTTGGCCATACTGACCATAGAACTTGGCAAAGCCAGCGTCATAGCTGGCGCTCATCAAACCCAGCGTCTGGCGCTGCCCCTTGGTGAAGTTGGCCTTGGGTGCCTCCGCAGCTCCCACAGTTTGCCAAGTGCCCGCGAGTGCCAATGGGCCGGCACTGTAGTTCACTGCCACCGCGTAACTGGCGCGCTCACTGCCATCGGTCTGCTCACCTGGCTGCCCCTGAACCGTCGCGGAGAAGCCGGAGACATTGGGCGTGGTGTAGCTCACCGCATTGCTCCAGCCTGAGTCACCTTTGTCATTACCCCAGGTGCCATAGGTCAGCAAAACAGCCGGGGCAAAACCAAACGAACCACCAAATGGGTTAAAGATGGCCGTGTGCAGGTAGGGCAGCGCGATCTGACGACCCAGCGTCACCTTACCCCAATTGCCCTGCAGCCAGAGGTTGGCCGCACGGGACCAGAATGGATCAGACGTTCCGAATCGACCAGCAGCGCCCGTGTCTGGGCGCAAGAAGGCCTCCAGCACATAGCCTGCCTTGAGGCCATCGCCGAGGTCTTCCGTACCCTTGAAGCCGATGAAACTGGTCTCCATCGGATTGCCATCCACCTTGGTCAGCCGCGTATTGGCCGCGCTGCCTTTGAGACCGCTGGACTGAAAAGACCCCACCGACAGATCAATCAAACCATAGGTTTGAACCGTACTTTGCGCCTGAGCAGCCGAGGCAGCGCACAAGACAGTGATCAGTGCGGGGATAAAAGACTTCTTGAAGGACATGCCAACTCCTGAAAGCAAGTTTGGAAACTGTTCAATCGCCAAATTGCGTGAACTGTATACAGTTACGCAGTTTTCATGCCAACCCAAATCAGTGATTTGAGCGAAGTTACGCACCAGAAAATGAAAAAGGCGCCCCGAAGGGCGCCTTTTATGCACAAATCAGATCAGATGATGATCAGAAGTTGTGACGGATACCGATGGCCACGGATTGACCGGATTCCAGATCGGTGTTGCGCTCGTTCACGAAAGCGCCGTACACATCGGTACGCTTGGACAATTGATAGTCATAGCCCAGCGAGAACACTTCGTTCTTGGTCGAGTCTTCGCCTGCAGCCTTGCCCTTCTTTTGGCCGAACGAAACCAGCACAGCAGCCTTGTCGTTCAGAGGCACGGAAGCACCCAATTGCCAGATCTTGTCCTTGTAGTCTTCTTCAGTGGTGCCGACACGAGTCGTCTTCACGTCAGAGTACTGCAAGAATGCCTTGGCGACACCCAGATCGTAGCTGGCACCCAGGTTCCAAACCTTTTGGTCAGCCAAGTAAGCGGTGTTGGCGCTGGTGTAACCAGCCTTCACGTAGGTCAGCATGGCGCTCAGCGGGCCAGCGTTGTACGAACCAGCCAAGGTGTAGCTGTTCTTGGTAGAGGAACCAGCAGCTTCCTTCAGAGCAGCCTGGGCCACCACGTTGAAACCTTGCAGGTTGGGCGACTCATAGGTCACCGAGTTCACCCAGCCGGTGTCGAAGCCGAGAGCTGCGGAGTCAGCAGCGGATGCACCCAGATTGTAGAAATGACGCATGGTGGGCGACACCAGCATCGAGCTACCGAAGGGGTTGTAGGTGTAACCCGAGGTGAACAGGGGGTTGTCGTATTGGCCCAGTGCCACGCGACCAAAACCACCGCTCAGGGCAACGTTCGAAGCACGGCTCCAGAAGCCGCCAGCCATGTTGCGCGTATTGGGGCCGCCGGCTTCGCCAGTATCCGCAGCCAAGAACGATTCCAGCGTGAATTCAGCCTTCAGGCCGCCGCCCAGATCTTCCACACCAGCAAAGCCGATGAAGCTGGTGGTCATCATGCCGCTACGCACTTGGGTCGTACGACCAGAGTCACCCTTGTCGTGTGCGCCTTCCAGCGAAGCAACGCCCATGTCGACCAGACCATACAGCTTGACGCTGGATTGAGCTTGAGCAGCGCCAGCAGCAGCCAGCAGAGCGGCCACGGCCACCAGGGATTTCTTAGCAATCATCAAGTTCTCCTGTTGAGATGAACGAATCTGAACCGATTCACAACCAAAGGTGGGGCTCGTGAATCGTTGAGATCATTGTGGGACGGAAATTCCAACAAGTGCACTACAAGCAAGATGCATGCACACCAGTAGGTGGGTTTTCCCGCCTTTTTTGTGGCCGCTACACAACAAAAACCCTGCTGAAGTGCCGGCCAAAGACCTTAACGCACCCCGACGTCATCACGTCGACACATTGGCATGGCTCGATGTCTTCAGGCGCCGGCACTCAGCAGCTCACCGACCGAGCACCAACAGAATGGCGTCCCCGTAGGCCTGCAACTTTTTGGCGCCCACTCCGCTGATCTGCGCCAGCTCGCCCAGCGTCTGTGGCGCCGTCCGAGCCATGTCGGCCAGCGTCGCATCGTTGAACACCAGATAGGCAGGCAAGTTGTGTTCGCGTGCCACCTCCGCACGCCAGGCCTTGAGTTCGCCGAACCGGGCCATTGCGTCACCAGTCAGATCGGCCAGCATGGCGGCCTTTGCACCAGATTGGGGCGAACGACCTCGCGCACGCTTGGGTGCATCGGCGGGTTCGCGCAGTGTCAGTTGCACCGTCCCCTTCAAGACCGCTCGTGCGCTGTCGGTGAGCGCCAAGGTGTTGAACTCACCTTCAGCGACGACATATCCGAGGGCCACCAATTGCCTCAAGACGGCACGCCAATGGTTGTCAGACAAGTCAGCCCCGATGCCAAACGTGCTCAAGGTCTGATGTCCATACTGCGCCACCTTGTCGGTGTGCTTGCCGCGCAAGACGTCAATCAGGTGCCCCGCCCCGAATCGCTGCTGCCCGTGCTGCCAGAAGCGGTAAATGCAACTGAGCAATTTGCGGGCGGCCTCCGTGCCATCCCATGTGGCGGGCGGGTGCAGGCAGTTGTCGCAGTTGCCGCAAGGCTGACTGGCCTCACCAAAGTAGTCCAATAACCGCATCCGGCGGCAGTCATGCGCTTCCGCCAGCGCCAGCAAGGCGTCGAGCTTGCCGCGCTGAATGCGCTTGAACTCGTCTGAAGCGGGGCTCTCGTCGATCATCCGGCGCTGGTTCACCACGTCGGCCAGCCCATACGTCAACCAGGCATCGGCCGGCAGACCATCTCGCCCGGCCCGGCCTGTCTCCTGGTAATAGCCTTCGATGTTTTTGGGCAGGTCCAGGTGCGCGACAAACCGAACGTCGGGCTTGTCGATGCCCATGCCAAAGGCCACGGTGGCCACCATGATCAAGCCATCTTCGCGCAGGAAGCGGTTTTGGTTGCGCTGCCGAATGGCGGCGTCCAACCCAGCGTGATAGGGTAAGGCGGGAATCCCCTGCTGCGACAGCCATTCCGCCGTTTCCTCCACCTTGCGCCGACTCTGGCAGTAGACGATGCCCGCATCACCCTCGTGCTCATCGCGGATGAAGCGCAGGAGTTGCTGGCGCGGGTTGTCTTTTTCCACCAAGGTGTAGCGGATATTGGGGCGATCAAAACTGCTGATGAAGACCCTGGCCGACTGCAAATCCAGGCGCTCGATCATGTCGGCGCGGGTTTGATCGTCGGCGGTGGCCGTCAAGGCCAGGCGCGGGACATCCGGGAATCGCTCATGCAGGACGCTGAGTTGGAGGTAGTCCTCCCGGAAGTCGTGCCCCCACTGGCTGACGCAATGCGCTTCGTCAATGGCAAACAGGCTCAACAAGCCGCGTTCATGCAGGCTGGCCAATTGCGCCTGAAAACGCAGATTGGTCACGCGCTCAGGGGCGGCATAGAGCAAGACCAGTCGCCCCGACATCAGTTCACGCTCGATGCGCTGCGTGTCTTCGAGCGTGAGGGTGCTGTTCAGGAATGCAGCATGCACCCCCACTTCTTCCAAGGCCCCCACCTGGTCGTGCATCAAGGCAATCAGGGGGGACACCACGAGGGTGACGCCTAAGCCCGCACGATGACGTGCGATGGCGGGCACCTGGTAGCACAAGGACTTCCCGCCGCCAGTGGGCATCAGAACCAGGGCATCGTGGCCGGCCACCACATGGTCAACGATGGCCTGCTGCTGCCCTCGAAATGCGGTGTAGCCGAAGACTTCCTGAAGGATGGCCTGGGGCTGAGACGAAACGACAGACACGATGAGGGCAAGGACGCGACGAAACGCGCAAAGGCAAGGACGAAGTCCGCCATTGTGCGCCCGTCTGCCCGAGATCATGGCCCCATCGCACTTGAGAGCGATGGGCGCCCAACTCAGGCCTCTCTAAAGAAGGCGACGGAATTTTGAAGTGCCTGAGCTTGCTGCTCCAGTGACGCTGCTGCGGCGGCAGCTTGTTCGACCAACGCAGCGTTTTGCTGCATGACCGTGTCGATCGACCCGACGGCCTGGCTGACCTGGTCAATGTCCATGGCCTGCTGGCGCGTGGTGACGGTGATCTCCGAGACCACGTCCCGCACATGCCGCACGGCGTTGACAGCATCGGCAATGGTTTGACCGGCGCCGTCGACCAAACCGGAGCCACGCTCGACACGCGCCACGCTGTCGTCAATCAGGGTCTTGATTTCGCGGGCGGCCGTGGCGCTGCGCTGCGCCAACGAGCGCACTTCAGCGGCGACGACGGCAAAGCCTCGTCCCTGCTCGCCAGCGCGTGCAGCCTCGACGGCGGCGTTCAACGCCAGGATGTTGGTCTGGAATGCAATGCCATCGATGACACCAATGATTTCTGCCATCTTGCGCGAGCTGGCCTGAATGTCCTGCATGGTCTGGACGACGTCATTCACGGCGGAACCACCGCGTTCGGCCACATCGCTGGCGCGGGCGGCCAATGTTTGCGCCTGCTCGGCGTGCTCGGCACTCAGGCGCACCGCGGTCGACAACTGCTCGATGGTGGCGGTGGTTTGCTGCAGGTTGGACGCCTGTGTTTCGGTGCGGGACGACAAATCCATGTTGCCAGAGGCGATCTCTTTGGCGGCATGCGCCACCATCTGGGAAGCCTCACGCACCTGGGACACCACCCCGAGCAAGCTGTCATTCATGCGACTCAAGGCCCCATTCAGCAAGCTCACCTCATCGGTGCCATGTTGATCTAGGCGCCGCCCCAGACGACCGTCGGCCACGTCCTGCGCCACGGCGACGGCGGCCTGCAAGGGCTGCGTGATGCTGCGCATGATGATCACACTCAGCGCCACACCCAAGCCCACAAACACCACCAGGATGACCAGCAACTTCACACCCGCGGCTTGACCACGCTCGTGCATTTCATCCAGCCCGGACGCCCGGCCCTGCTGGGCGGCAGCCATGACAGCCTCAACCAACTTGTCCAAGTGTTCGGTGGGTGGGCGATCCTTGCCTTTGACGAGTTTGTCCACCGCATGCGCGCTCTGATCGGCATCGGCGACGGCGTAATGTTTCAGCGCCTCCAGATATTGCTGGCTCAGTGTCGACAAGGACGCCTGCGCCTGACTCACAGGCGAAGAGTCCAGCGCCAGCTGCGCATACAGCGTGGTCAGTTCTTTGAGTTGAGCCTGAGCCTTGTCGCCTTCTTTGATGAAGGCGGCTTTGTACTTGTCGAAGGCGGCCTGATCACCCCCGCGAAGCAACAAGTTTTTCCACTCTTGAATTTGAATTTTGAAGGTCACCTGGACCTCGCGCGCCAGGTTGACCGCCTTCTCGAAGTCGGCTGCCCGCTGCCCGCATGACTCAAATTGGGTCACATCCGCGCGATGCACTTGCCACGCCAATCCCCCCATGAGCACCATGCCCAGCAAGAGACTGATGGCCAATGCGGCCACGCGCACGCCGATTTTGAATTGATCCAATCGCATGGATGCTCCTTGTGTTCTTGTACTGCAGAGGCACCGCACCGGAACCACGTACACGCCAGCCTCCCCAGACCAGCCGCTCCGGTATCCATGAAGGCCCATCGGCCCCTGTTAAACAAACTTGAACAACTCGCGTAGATTGACGCAGAAATGCCGTGAATTGTCCGAATCCCTATCCATTCAGTGGCACAGCTTGGGGTTTGAACGGCTGCCGTGCCCCGCTTCATGGGGTCACACTGCCGCCCAACACATCGTGAGAAGGAGTCGTGTCGTGAAGCTGGCTGAATGCGTGGTCTTGGTGACTGGGGGAAGTTCGGGGCTGGGCGAGGCGGTCGCCAACATGGCGCATCAGCAGGGGGCCCGTGTGATCGTCGCCGACCGTGTGGCGCCACGCCCTGAAAGCGTGCTGCGTCAAGCAGACCCCGAGGGACAACGCTGGCACTGGCAAGAAACCGATGTCAGTGACGAGGCCCAGGCCGAACAAGCGGTGGCGGCCGCGATGTCGCGCTTTGGGCGACTGGACGCCCTGGTCAATGCCGCCGGGGTGGCGGTGGTGGAGAAGCTGCAGGGGCGAGAGGGCCCGCACCGACTGAGTTCGTTTCAGCGTGCCATGACGGTCAACCTGATGGGCAGCTTCAACATGATGAGACTGGCTGTGCCGGCCATGCTGCAATCCCCTGAGCCCGAAGAGCGCGACGCGCAGGCTTCGCGCGGCGTGATCATCCACACCGCGTCCGTGGCCGCCTTCGATGGCCAGATTGGTCAAGTGGCTTACGCGGCATCCAAAGGCGGCGTGGTGGCGATGACCTTGCCTGCGGCACGCGAGTTGGCGCGGGACCGCATCCGGGTCATGACCATTGCACCCGGCGTGTTCATGACCCCCATGATGGCCAGCCTGCCCGAGGCCGCGCAGGCCTCGCTGGCCGCCACGGTGCCGCACCCATCCCGCCTGGGTCAACCCGCCGAGTTTGCGGCCTTGGTGCTGCACATCATCGAAAACGATTACCTGAATGGCGAAGTGATTCGGCTGGATGCCTCGTTGCGCATGGCGCCACGCTGAAATCTGAGTCAAACTCAAAATGCGACACCCTTGAATGACACGATGCATTCAAGGGTTAGCCCTGCTCAGCAAGATGGCATGAGGACGGCATGATGAGCACATTTCTGAGTCAGACTCAAATTCATAGTGCCCACCGTCCAGCGACTCCCCTCCCGCAGCGCCCGTTCGCAGTCCCGCCTTCATGAATTGTTGAGTGCGGCTCGACGCGTGTTTTCCGAATGCGGCTACCAGCGCGCCACGATGGCGCAAATTGCGGAAGCCGCCGGGGTGTCCGAAGCCACGGTGTTCACCTACTTCGCGGGCAAGCGCGAGCTGTGCATCCAGGTCATCACGCATTGGTATGACGAGCTGAGCCGTGAGCTCGAACGCGATGTCCCCACTTTGCCCAATGTGCACGCCAAGCTGCGCCATGTCGTGCGAGCCCACCTGGTGACCCTGCTGGCCGATGGGTCGGGCATGTGCGCCCTGGTGCTGGGTGAAGGCCGCGCAGCCGAGCCGGAGTTGTCTGAAGCCATTGCCACCTGCAAGCGCCGCTACACCGCGCCCTTGATGGACGCGCTGTCGGCGGGTCAGGCACAAGGACTGGTGCGCGCCGACATGCCGCTGCGCCTGTTGCGTGAGCTGGTGTATGGCTCGATGGAGCATGTGCTCTGGGACGCCATCGCATCCGCCAAGCGCCCCGACATCGACGCCACCGCCGAGCAGCTGACCGAATTGCTGTGGAGCGCCCTGCAACCACGCGACGCCACCTTGTCTGCCCTGACCCGTCTGCGCGACGAAGTCAGTGCGGCCCTGGCGCGCGTCCCCTCTTCTTCTGCCGACCTGCCCTCGCAGGCTTGATTTGCCATGCCCGTCATCGAGAGCCAACTCAATCCGCGCAGCGAAGCCTTCAAGGACAGCGCACGCGCCATGCAAGCCCTGGTGGCCGATCTGGAAGCGCAATGGGATCGCATTGCCCAAGGCGGGGGGAAAGGCCCGCGCGCCAAGCACTTGGCACGCGGCAAGCTGCTGCCCCGTGATCGGGTCGAGCAACTGCTCGATGCCGGGTCGCCATTTCTGGAAGTGGCGCCGTTGGCGGCACTGAATGTGTACGACAACGCCTCGCCTTGCGCGGGTGTGATCGCAGGCATCGGGCGCGTGTCGGGCGTGGAGTGCATGATCGTCTGCAACGACGCCACGGTCAAGGGCGGCACGTACTACCCGCTGACCGTCAAGAAGCATTTGCGCGCCCAGGAAATCGCGCAGCAAAACCGCCTGCCCTGCATTTATCTGGTGGACTCGGGTGGCGCCAACCTGCCCAATCAGGACGAGGTGTTCCCGGACCGGGACCACTTCGGTCGCATCTTCTACAACCAGGCCAACATGAGTGCCGCCGGTATCCCGCAAATCGCGGTGGTGATGGGGTCGTGCACGGCAGGCGGCGCTTACGTACCTGCCATGAGTGACGAAACCATCATCGTGGCCAATCAAGGCACCATCTTTCTGGGTGGCCCCCCTTTGGTCAAAGCCGCCACTGGTGAGGTGGTGACGGCCGAAGACCTGGGCGGCGGCGATGTGCACACGCGCTTGTCGGGAGTGGCCGATCACCTGGCGCGCGACGATGCCCATGCCCTGGCCCTGGCACGACAAGCCGTGGCCCGACTGAACTGGCGCAAACAACCCGAGCTGGCTTTGCTGCCCGCGCGCGCACCGGCTTACGACGAGCAAGAACTCAACGGCATCATCCCCACGGACACCCGCAAGCCGTTTGATGTGCGCGAAGTGATTGCCCGCCTGGTCGATGGCTCCGAGTTCGACGAGTTCAAGGCCCGCTATGGCAACACCCTCGTGTGCGGCTTTGCGCACATCGAAGGCATGCCCGTGGGCCTGATTGCCAACAACGGCATCCTGTTCTCGGAAAGCGCCAACAAGGGCGCGCACTTCATCGAGCTGTGCTGCCAGCGCAAGATCCCGCTGGTGTTCTTGCAGAACATCACCGGCTTCATGGTGGGCCGCAAGTACGAAAACGAGGGCATTGCCCGCGCCGGCGCCAAGATGGTGACCGCGGTGTCGTGTGCGCAGGTGCCCAAATTCACCGTGATCATTGGCGGCTCGTTTGGTGCAGGCAACTACGGCATGTGCGGCCGCGCGTTCAACCCGCGCTTCATCTGGATGTGGCCGAATGCCCGCATCAGCGTGATGGGCGGGGAACAAGCCGCCAGCGTGCTGGCCACCGTCAAGCGCGATGGCATCGAAGCCAAGGGCGGCACCTGGTCGGCCGACGACGAAGAAGCCTTCAAAGCCCCCATCCGCGCGCAATACGAGGCGCAGGGGCACCCGTACTACGCCTCGGCCCGACTGTGGGACGACGGCGTGATCCGCCCCACGGACACCCGTCGCGTGCTCAGCCTGGCCCTGAGCGCGGCGCTCAACGCCCCCATCCCCGACACGCGCTTTGGCGTGTTCCGCATGTAAGCCCACACGCCCAAGGACCTCAGCATGTCGACCCTCGATTTTCGCCATGAAGGCGCCGTGGCGCACGTGTGGCTCAACCGCCCTGAGCTGCGCAATGCCTTTGATGCCGGCACCATTGCCGACCTCACCCAATGTTTCCGCCAACTGGCACAGACGCCGGGGCTGCGGGTGGTGGTGCTGGGCGCGCATGGCAAGGCATTTTGCGCAGGCGCCGATTTGAACTGGATGCGTGACATGGCGGGCTACTCGTGGGACGAGAACCACGCCGACGCCACCCGCCTGGCCGACATGCTGTGGGCCATTGCCAGCTGCCCGGTGCCAGTGATCGCCCGCGTGCAGGGAGATTGCTATGGCGGTGGGGTCGGACTGGTGTCCGCTTGCGACATCGCCATCGGCACCCATGCAGCAGGCTTTGCCCTGTCGGAAGCACGGCTGGGATTGGCCCCGTCCACGATCAGCCCATATGTGTTGCGGGCGATCGGTGAGCGTGCCGCGCGACGCTACTTCCTGACCGCCGAGCGCTTTGACGCCGCCCAGGCCCATGCACTGGGCCTGCTGCATGAGGTGGTGGATGCCGATGCGCTGGACGAGCGGGTCCACACGCTGGTGCAAGCCATGGTGAGCAACGGCCCGCAGGCCGTTCGGGCAGGCAAGCAACTGATTGGCGACATCGCCGGTGCGGCCATCACCCCCGCCTTGCGTGACCAGACCGCGCGGCACATTGCCGACCTCCGCGCCAGCGAAGAAGGACGCGCCGGACTGCACGCCTTCCTGAACAAATCCGTGCCGCCATGGCAGCAAGGTGAGTGACCATGTTCCAGAAGATCCTGATTGCGAACCGCGGTGAAATCGCCTGCCGTGTCGCGACCACCGCCCGACGCCTGGGCATCCGGACCGTGGCGGTTTACTCGGATGCGGATGCGTCAGCACGCCATGTGGCGATGTGCGATGAAGCCGTGCACATTGGCGGCAACCGCCCGCAAGACAGCTACCTGCGCGCCGACCGCATCCTGGCCGCTGCCGTGGCCACAGGCGCCCAAGCCATCCACCCCGGCTACGGCTTCCTCAGCGAGAACGACGCTTTTGCACAAGCCTGCCACGACGCCGGCGTGGTGTTCATCGGCCCACCGCCATCGGCCATCGCAGCCATGGGCAGCAAGTCGGCGGCCAAGGCGCTGATGGAGCGGGCGGGCGTTCCCCTGGTGCCCGGCTACCACGGCGACAACCAGGGCCCGGCCTTCTTGCAAGCGCAAGCTGACCGCATGGGGTACCCCGTGCTGATCAAAGCCAGTGCAGGTGGCGGCGGCAAGGGCATGCGCGCAGTCCATCAGTCGTCGGACTTCGCGGCGGCCCTGGCCTCGTGTCAGCGCGAGGCGCAGGCCAGCTTTGGCAGTGCGCACGTGCTGGTCGAACGCTATGTGACCCAGCCCCGCCACATTGAAATCCAGGTGTTTGGCGACACCCACGGGCACTACGTGCATCTGGGTGAGCGCGACTGCTCGGTCCAGCGTCGCCACCAGAAGGTGCTGGAAGAAGCCCCCGCGCCCGGCATGACCGCCGAGCGCCGCGCACAGATGGGCGAAGCCGCGGTGGCCGCCGCGCGCAGCGTGGGCTATGTGGGCGCAGGAACCGTCGAGTTCATTTGCGAGCAGGACGGCCGGTTCTACTTCATGGAGATGAACACCCGCCTGCAGGTCGAGCACCCGGTCACCGAGGCCATCACGGGCCTGGACCTGGTCGAGTGGCAACTGCGGGTCGCGGCCGGCGAGCCCCTGCCGCTGGCGCAAGCCGACATCCGTTTTTCGGGCCATGCCATCGAAGCCCGCATCTGCGCCGAAAACCCGGCGCAACAGTTCTTGCCGGCCACAGGTACCTTGCAAGTCTTGCGTGCCCCTGCACACCAAAGCTTTGCGGTGGCCCCGGTGCGCATGGACTGTGGCGTGCGGGAAGGCGATGCCATCACCCCGCACTACGATTCGATGATTGCCAAGCTCATCGTGTGGGGCGAAGACCGCAGCGCCGCGCTGGCACGGCTGGACGCCGCGCTGGCCGATCTGCACATCACCGGCTTGAGCCACAACGTGAGCTTCCTGAGACGCGTGGCGGCCACCCGCTCGTTCTCGCAAGCCCAACTGGACACGGCCCTGATCGAGCGTGAACATGCGGCCTTGTTTGAGGGCCCGCCCTTGCCCATCGAACACGCGGTCGCGGGCGCCATCTTGCGCCTGCACTGCGACGAAACCCGTCAAACCGGTGCCGACCCCTGGTCGCGCCCGGATCACTGGCGGCTGCACGGCCAGGCCCGCCGGGAGATTCGCCTGCATGTCGACGAACAGTCCCTGCGGGTGATTCAGACCGTGCAGGCCGACGGCACCTGGCAACTGAGCTGGGATGCGGTCACGGTGTCTGTGCGCCCCTTCAGCCTCTCTGACGGGCCAGTGCTGGACGCCGACGTGCACGGTCAGCGGCTGCGCCTGAGTGTGTACCGGCATGGTCAGGATCTGGATGTGTTCACCCCGGCCGGGCATGCCCGGGTGCAACGGGTGGACCCCTTGCATCAAGGGGATGCCAGCGGTGCCGGATCGGGGCGGCTGACCGCGCTGATGCCCGGCAAGGTGGTGGCCATTCTGGTTCAAGAGGGGCAGACCGTGAAGCAAGGCGATGCGCTTGCGGTGACCGAAGCCATGAAAATGGAGCACACCCTGACCGCTCCGCACGATGGCACGGTATCCGCCGTGCTGTGCGGGGTCGGCGATCAGGTGGCCGAAGGCGTGGAATTGCTGCGCCTGGACGTGGCTGCCTGACACCCTTACCAGATCACACCATGAGCCAGACAATGTTTCCTCCCCACGTCACCCTGGTCGATGTCGGACCCCGTGACGGCCTGCAAAACGAATCGCAACCTGTCCCGGCTGCGGCCAAGATCGAACTGGTCCACCGCCTGCAGGCCGCCGGCCTGCGCGAGATCGAAGTCACCAGCTACGTCAGCCCCAAGTGGGTCCCACAGATGGCCGACAACGCCGAGGTGATGGCCGGCATCCAGCGCCAAACCGGCGTGCGCTACAGCGTGCTGACACCCAATATGAAGGGCTTTGAAGGCGCACTGGCCGCCCAAGCCGACGAGGTGGTGATCTTTGCGGCGGCCAGCGAAGCCTTCAGCCAGCGCAACATCAATTGCTCGATCGCCGAATCCATCGAGCGCTTTCGCCCCGTGGCCGAGGCGGCCCGTGCGCACGGCATGAAGGTGCGTGCGGCGGTGTCGTGCGCGCTGGGGTGTCCCTACCAAGGCGAGGTGTCACTGGACACGGTTGAAGAGGTGGTGCAACGCCTGCTCGACATCGGCACCCAGCATGTGGGCGTGGCCGACACCATCGGGGTGGGCACAGCCGGCCGCGTCAAGGCCGTGATGGCGCGCGCCTTGAAGCATGTGCCCGTGGCCGAGTTGAGTGGTCACTTCCACGACACCTATGGTCAGGCACTGACCAACATCTACGCCAGCTTGAAAATGGGCATCCACACCTTTGACGCCAGCGTGGCCGGCCTGGGGGGCTGCCCCTACGCCAAGGGCGCCACCGGCAACGTCGCCACCGAAGACGTGGTGTACCTGCTGCACGGCCTGGGCATCCAGACCGGCATTGACCTGGACGCATTGGTCGATGCGGGAGCCTACATCTCGGGCGTGCTGGGTCGCAAACCGGTTTCACGCGTCAGCAATGCCTTGCTGGCCAAGCGGCAAACGTCCTGACGACGGCCTGCCCCGTTCCTTTTCCCATCGCTTTCGCTAACGAGACTGCTTACCGAGGAGACAAACATGAGCCTGCCGGGACTGAATCATCACCTGGGCGAAGACATTGATGCCTTGCGCGACAGCGTGCGGACCTTTGTGGACAAGGAACTGGCCCCGCGTGCGGCCGACATCGACCGCGACAACTTCTTTCCCATGGACATGTGGAAGAAGTTGGGGGACCTGGGGCTGCATGGCCTGACCGTGTCCGAGGCCTACGGTGGCACCAACATGGGCTACCTGGCCCACATGGTGGCCATGGAGGAAGTCAGCCGGGGCAGCGCCTCGGTGGGACTGAGCTACGGCGCGCACTCCAACCTGTGTGTGAACCAGATTCACCGCAACGGCACCGAGGCCCAAAAGCAGAAGTACCTGCCCAAGCTGGTCAGTGGCGATTTTGTGGGCGCGCTCGCCATGAGCGAACCCAATGCGGGTTCGGACGTGGTCAGCATGAAGCTGCGCGCCGACAAAAAGGGCGACCACTACGTGCTCAATGGCAGCAAGATGTGGATCACCAATGGTGGCGACGCCGACGTGCTGGTGGTCTATGCCAAAACCAACCCCGAGGCCGGCGCCAAGGGCATGACGGCCTTCCTGATCGAAAAGGGCATGAAGGGTTTCAGCAAGGGCCAGCACCTCGACAAGCTGGGCATGCGAGGCTCAAACACCTACCCCCTGTTCTTCGAAGATTGCGAAGTCCCCGTTGAGAACGTGCTGGGCGGCGAGGGCAATGGCGTCAAGGTGCTGATGAGCGGCCTGGACTACGAGCGTGCGGTGTTGTCGGGTGGCCCGCTGGGCATCATGCAAGCCGTGATGGACAGCGTCGTGCCCTATGTGCACGAACGAAAGCAGTTTGGTCAGGCGATTGGCGAGTTCCAGCTGCTGCAAGGCAAGTTGGCCGACATGTACACGGTGCAGCAAGCCGCCCGGGCGTTTGGCTACACCGTGGCGAAAAACCTGGATGCACTGGGCAGCGCGCATGCCCGCCACGTGCGCAAGGATTGCGCTGCGCTCATTTTGTGGACCGCAGAAAAAGCCACGTGGATGGCCGGCGAAGGCATCCAGATCTTTGGCGGCAACGGCTACATCAACGACTATCCGCTGGGGCGCTTGTGGCGTGACGCCAAGCTGTACGAGATCGGCGCAGGCACCAGCGAAATCCGCCGCATGCTGATTGGCCGCGAGCTGTTTGCCGAAACCGCCTGATCAGCCAGCCTGACAGGCCACCGCACCGTCCACAAAGGCCAGCAACTGGCCTTTGTGCATGGGCACCCAGGGCTCATCGGTGGTCAGGGGTTCGGTGGCCACCACCACCACGCGGTCGCCCGCCTGGGTGAGGTCAGCAAAGTCCACCTCAATGTCTTCGTCTTGCAGGCGTGCGCGCCCAAAGGGGTGCTGCCGGATCAGGTACTGCAGCTTGGTCGTGCAATGAGCCCACAAGGCATCGCCCTGACTGAGCATGAAGTTGAAAGTGCCGTGGGTGGCCACCTGGGGCACCAGCTCGCCCAGGGTGTGCGTCAACTCGGCCACCGAGGGCATGCTGGCATGGCTCTTGGCCAACTCCTGCATCAACCAGCAAAAGGCACGCTCGCTGTCGGTGTCGCCCACCGGGCGAAACGCGGCATGCAGCTTGGGCGCAAAGTCCACCAGATTGCCGTTGTGCGCGAACACCCAGTAGCGGCCCCACAGCTCACGCACGAAGGGGTGGCAGTTTTCCAGCACCACACGCCCCTGTGTGGCTTTGCGAATGTGGGCAATGGTGTTGCGGCTCTGAATGGGGTAGCGCTTGATCAGCTCGGCCACCGGCGAGTCTGCGGCCGCCAGATGGTCCACAAACAAACGCACGCCACGCCCCTCGAAGAAGGCGATGCCAAAACCGTCTGCATGCTCGCGCGAACGCTGGGCAAAGCCTGAGAAGCTGAAAACGATGTCGGTGGGCGTGTTGCCGTTCATGCCCAAGAGCTGGCACATGGGACGTGTCCTAAGGAATGCAATGCGAGATGCCGCGATGATACGGCGTCCAGCTTGGCGACCGTGCCGCTTTAGCCGCGCTGACGAACGTCTCGCGGCGGATCTTTCGGCAATGCGCTGCAAATGAGCAGGTTGTCGTCATGCTGCTGCACGAACGCGATCATGCCCATCATTTCCAGCGTCTCCGGGTCGCAAGACTGGTACTCCACCCAGTCGTGCGACATTTCGGCGGCGCGCCACAGGGCTTCCTGCAGCAGGAAGCCATCGGTCGACGCCAGCATGGGCAGGTGCTGACCCGCCATCTCAGGCTCATCGCTCTTGAAGAGATAGGTCCCTTCACGGTCGATGCCAAACACGAACAGGTCCCGGTCCCGGAACGGGCCATCGGGTTGATGCAATTGCTCCAGCGCCCCGTCCAGACCGCGCTCCATGATCAACAGATTGGCGTTGATCACCAGGTCTTTGGCCTCGTCTGCGCCGCCGTGAGCCAGGTGAACGCCCTTGACCGAATCCGTGAGGCCATCGGCGCGCTTCATCAAGGTCTCGGTGGCTTTGTAGGCCTGGTCGATGACTTCGGTGTTTTCGCGCGTCAGGTTGTCCAGGTTATCGAGTGAGTGGCTGATTTCTTCGAGGGTTTCACGCTGCTGAGAGGTGGTGTTCGACAACACCGTCACCCGACTGGCAATGCCGTGCACGCCTTTTACGACCTCACCCAGCGTGGCAGACAGCTCCTGAATGTGCCGCGTCCCGTCGCCCACGTGCCGGGTCGACGCTTCGATCAAGTCACTGATTTCGGCAACGGCCTGCGCACATCGCTTGGCCAGTTGGCGAACCTCGCCGGCCACGACCGCAAAACCAGTTCCGGCCTCGCCGGCTCGGGCGGCCTCCACCGCGGCATTCAAGGCCAGCATGTTGGTTTGCAACGCGATCTCCTCGATCATGTTGACGACCTCACCCATGCGCCCGGCCCCTTCTTCGATCGCACGCATGGTGTCGACCGCTTCCGGCATGGATGCCGCGCCCGCTTCAATGGTTTCGTTGACCTGTTTGACCGACAGCGCAAGGTGCTCGGCTGCATCGGCTCCGGCGTCAACGACCCCATGAATCCGACGAATGCGACTGGTGACTTCCTTCAAAGATTGCGATTGCTGCTCGGTGCGCTGCGCCAACTGCACCGTGTCTTCACTCAACTCTTTGCCGGCCATGGCCACCAGCACCGCGTGGCTGCGAATCCCCGACACGAGTCTGGAGAGCTTGCTGGCCATGTCCTCCATCACGGCGCCCACATGCGCCAGTTCATCAGCCCCATCCACACGCCGGGGTGGGGTCAGGCGCCCCTGGCCCATCTCGTCAATGTTGTAGGTCAGCTTCTTCAAGGAACCCAGCAACGCCGAATGCATGGCCAGCACGGCATAGCCCAGCACCAGAAAATCCAGCAACACCACCAGGATGTAGCCCGCGATCACCCGGTACTGATGATGCAGCCGCGACTCCAGCCGCTCGGTCAGGCGCTGTTGCAAGGTCTGGTTCAGCGTCATCAACCCTTGCAGAACCTGGCTACCACGCGCCATGACGTCCTGAGCCGACGCATTGGGTTGATCCGCTCGCAGGATCTTCACGGTTTCAGCGGCGTACTGGTCCATGAGTTGCTGCGTGGTCACCCAGCCGGCTGAGGGCATCTGCCCCGCCCGTTGCGCCGCATCGAACATGTACTGCATGTCCACGACCTGATCCACCACCTGCTTGGACAAGCCCAGCACCGCACGCTCATCGGCCGCAGACACCACGCCACTGCCCAAAATGGATGCTGCTTCACCATGCATTTGTGACACCGTCTCCATCAGTGGGATGTAGCGGTCCACCAAGGCCACAATGAGGAAATACGTTGCGGGCTGCGGGTCCATCAGCAGATATGACTCTTCACCCGCGATCAACAGCAGATGTCGCAAGGACTGCACCTGCTGCGTGTGTGCCGCAAACACCCGCTCGGCCTGCTGCTTCTTACCAAGGGCATCCACGGGCTTGCTGCGCGCATCCATCAAGGCCATCAGGTTTTGCTGGATGCCTTGCCATTTGTCCACCATGAGCGGCGAGCCTGACTGCTTCATGGCCGCGTCCAGTTCACTGATGGCCGCTTTCAGTTGCTCGACGGTTTGTGCTGGCTCGCCAGCAGGCAAAGACACGCCTGCGGCCTCCATGTTCGACAAGCTGCGGTGCCGCTGGGTGTAATGCACGACCTCCGTGATCTTGGGCAGCCAGTGCACGCCCTGAATCTCGTGTCGCGCCACGCGCATGGTCTGGACCTCACTCCAGATGCCATAGCCACTCAAGCCCAGCACAATGATGAAGGCCAGGATGCTGAGTGTCGCAATCTTGACCGACAGGTTCCGGCTCCGCATGAGGTTCATGCCCGGATCCAGCAAGTGCTTGAGCAGTGCTTTGTTCATCGCAATATCAGGAGTTGGCCGACGACAGCCCGACGCGCCGTTGTGCAGCGCGCAGCAGCCACCCCGGTATATCGTCCAAGGAAACGACATCCTGAGCCCCGCCTTGCCGCAAAGCTTCCTTGGGCATGCCGTACACCACGCTCGACGCTTCGTCTTGCGCGGCCGTCAGCGCCCCGGCGGCACGCATGTCCTTGAGCCCCCGAGCCCCATCATCCCCCATGCCCGTCATGACCAGCCCAATGGCATTGGCCCCGGCACATTGCGCAACAGACTTGAACAGCACATCGACACAGGGCCGGTGGTGATTCACGACCGGGCCGTCAAACACCTCGGCAACATACTGGGCGCCGCTGCGCTTGAGGCGCATGTGCTTGCCGCCCGGCGCAAACAGCACGCGGCCGTTGATGACTCGGTCGCCATCCTTCGCCTCCATCACTTCGAGGGCGCACAAGGTGTTGAGCCGTGCGGCCAGACTGGCCGTGAAGTTGGGGGGCATGTGCTGCACGATGACCATGCCGGGTACGGTGCGGGGCAAACGGGTCAGGACGGCCTCGATGGATTGCACACCACCGGTCGAGATGCCGATCGCGATGACCCGATCCGTCGTCTCGACCATGGCCTCTGCCCCGGTGTGCGTCACAGGTGGCAGGACGTGCGTCACGGGACGCGGTGCACCGGGCTTCATCGGGGCTGCGCCCGCAATCGTTCGGCGCAAGGCCGACAAGTTGGCCTTGGCTGCTGCTTTGACGGCCGCCACGATGCCGTTGCCGTCGTCTTCCAGAAAGGCCTTCAGCCCCAGTTTGGGCTTGGTCACAAACCCCACAGCCCCTGCAGCCAGCGCCTGCATGGTGGTCTGTCCGCCCTTTTCGGTCAGGGTCGAGCACATCACCACCGGCGTCGGACGCTCCGCCATGATCTGCTTGAGAAAGCTGATGCCATCCATCCGGGGCATCTCTACATCCAGCACGATGACGTCGGGCCAATTCTGCTTCATGCGTTGCATGGCAAAAATGGGATCCGATGCCGACCCCAGCACCGTCAACCCGGCCCCCGTGAGCAAATCGCCGAGGTGCTTGCGCACCACCGCCGAATCGTCCACGATCATGACTTTGATCTCACTCATCACTCTCAGCCTTTGGTGGGCACGCGCGCACACCCTCGTGTCATCGTCACCTGACCTTGGGCCAACTCGATCGCGACATTGCGCGGCTCATTGCCGCCCACATCCACGCACTGGAGTTGGAACCCGTAGCGGTCAATCAGCGACCATGCCTGCTCCACATTGCGTTCACCAATGTTGAACTTGACTTTGACCTCATTGGGCATGGTGTCGGCACCGCCGTACAGGTGCACTTCGTAGTCTTGTGTTTTTGTACCGGTCTTGGCAATTTCGCGCACCAGCAACTCCAGCGCCTCATCGCCAAATCGACCATCGAGCACGGCCTGAGGGGGCCGCTGGCGAGACGGCAACAGAAAGTGGCACATGCCCCCAATCTGGCGACGCGGGTGCCACAGCGTGATGGCCACGCACGACCCCAGCAAAGTCTTGACGGTGGCGCCCGTGGTGCCGAAGTACCACTGCCCAGGCAGCAAGAACACTTTCTCGCCGCTGGATGGCTTGAACCGCGCGGGCTTCTGGCTGTCAAACTCGAGCATAGATCGCAGGCTTGACTGCTACCAGCCCCGTGTTGAGGTTGCTGAGGGACTCGGAATGCCCCGTGAACAGGTAGCCACCCGGCTTGATCAGGGGCATGACACGGCGAACGATCTCCGCCTTGGCATCGCTCTCGAAATAAATGAGCACATTGCGCAAGAACACCACATCGAACATGCCGATGTCAGGAAGCGGCTGCATCAGGTTGGCCTGCATGAACTGCACATTAGCACGCAGCTCTTTTTTGACCAACAACTGCCCATCGTAAGGACCGTTGCCTTTCAGACAAAAGCGCTTCAGGTAGGCGGGACTGGTATTGCGCGCCCGCTCCATCGGGTAGAGCGCACGCCGTGCGGCGTCCACCATGGCGGTCGACAAATCCGTGCCGACGATTTGCCACCCCCGCGCACCGATCTTGTCTGCCAACAGCATGGCAATGCTGTAGGCCTCCTCTCCGGATGAGCTGGCCGCGCTCCAGACACGGAAGTCGCCGCCACCTGGACGTCGCTGACGCAAGAGATCGGCCAGAAACTCGAAGTGCTGTGGCTCGCGGAAGAAGTAGGTTTCATTGGTGGTCAGGCGATCCACCACCTTGACCAGTTCAGCCTGGTCTTTGCCCTTGATGACCAGGTCCACATAGGCATCCAGATCACTCAGGCCCCGCTCACCTGCCAGCTTCTGCAGGCGGCCAATCACCAGTTGACGCTTGGCCGGCACCAGCTTGATCCCTGAGATCTGATGGAAAGCTGCCGCGACGGCATCAAACGATTGCTGCGACAGTTTCATCCCTCAATCCCTTGTGCCGACTCGGCGGCCATCAGTGGTGTGCGTATTCCGCGATCAGGGTGGTCAGCGTTTCACGCGCCAGCACCCGCTCCAAATCCAGCACCGACAAAATCGTGCCCTTGGCCTTGGCCATGCCCAGCAAGAACTCTCTGGGCATGGGCGTCCCCAACGGCGGAACGGGCTCGATGTCGTCCTCGGTCACTTCCAGCACTTCCGAGACCCCATCGACCAGCAGCCCGACGACCAACGGACCGTCGGAATCACCATGGCCCACCGTCACGATCACCACGCTGCTGCGCCGACCAATCTGCGCAGGCTCTTGTCCGATCCGCGCCTTCAGGTCGATCACGGGGACCACCGCACCTCGCAGGTTCATGACCCCTCGCACAAACGGTGGGGTCAAGGGCAGGGGCGTGATCCGCCCCACTTCCAAGATCTCGCGAACCTGCTCGATGCTCACCACATGCGTATCCTGTCCGACCAGCAGGCAGAGGTACTGCCGCGTCAGCACGCCATCCGACGAAACAGGATGACCATGTTGATCCAGCACAGCAGGCAGGGATGCATGACTCATCTCACACCTCACGCAACTGGAAGTAGGACATCAGCTGCTGCAGGCTGGTGGCCTGCGCGGCCAGCTCTTCAGACGTGGCCGACAGTTGCTCGGCGGCCGATGCGTTCTGCTGCGTGGCGCCATTGAGGTGATCCATCGCGCTGTTGATCTGCGCGACACCATCAGACTGCTCCCCGCACGCTGCGGCAATTTCCTGGACCAGCTCGCTCGTCTTGTTGATGGACGGCACGATTTGCTGCAAGAGGCCGCCCGCGCGCTCTGCCAGCACCACACTGGAGCCAGCCAGTTGGCCAATTTCCTGAGCCGCGACCTGGCTGCGCTCCGCCAGCTTGCGCACCTCGGCCGCCACCACCGCAAAACCACGGCCATGCTCACCCGCACGCGCGGCCTCAATGGCGGCGTTCAGTGCCAGCAGGTTGGTCTGGTACGCGATGTCGTCAATGATGGAAATCTTCTTGGCAATGTCCTTCATCGCATCGACCGTGTGCGTCACAGCCTGACCACCTTCTACCGCTTCCTGCACGGCCTTGGCCGCCATGCCATCGGTCACATTGGCGTTGTCCGCGTTCTGGCTGACGGAAGCTGCCATTTCTTGCAGCGAGGCACTGGTCTGCTCAACGCTTGCCGCCTGCGATGCCGCCGACTGCGACAAGGATTGCGAGGTGTCCGACACTTGGGCTGCGGCCGCTGTGAGCTGATTGGCCGACTGCCGCACTTCCACAATGGTCTCACTGATGGTGTCGATGAGGCCGTTGAACTTCTCACCCATCATGCGGAAGAAGGGCTCCTTGCCTTCCAGGTTCATGCGCTGCGAGAAGTCGCCCTTGTTGGCCCCGTCAACCAGGTCAGAAATTTCCTTTTCGGCCAGCACTTCGGCCGTACGGTCTTTCCACTCGACCACCGTGCCCAATCGCACCCCTTGTGGATCGACGATCGGATTGGCGGCCAGCGAGAAGGTCAAACCACTCAGGGCAATCTGTGTCTTGTGCTCGCTCTTCAGGCTGCCCAGGATGTTGCGCTGGTGCGCCGGATTGCGATGGAAGCTGTCAAAGCTGCTGCCCACAATCCGGTTGGCATCGAAATGCGGCAAGGACTGGCGCAGGGCCATTTCATTGCCACGCAGCATGGCGAGCACCGCGTCGTTGGCGTACACGATTTGCCCATCAGCATCGGCAATCATCAAGTTGGTAGAACAACTGTCGAGGGCCTGACGCACACGTGCGTTTTCGGACGCCAGTTGCGCCTCACGCTCACGTGCGGCCAACTCGTCGGTCATGTCTTTCCACTCGACGACAGTGCCCAGGCGAACGCCTTGTGCGTCCATCACAGGCGTTGCGGCCAGATCAAAGCGGCGACCACCCACACTCAAGCGCGTCTGGTAGGTGCTGGTGAGTCGATCCAGCACCGCACGCTGGTGCCCGGGTGACTTGTGGAAGTCATCCATGTTGCTGCCCACAATCCGTGTGGCATCGAACTTCGGCAAGGCGGTCCGCAGATCGGCCTCCGCCGCACGCATCATCGACTGCAGCGCCTTGTTGGCGTACACGATGTTGTAGTTCGAATCGGCCACCATGACATTGGTGGCGGCGACATCCAAGGCCTGCTTGATGCGCGTGTTCTCGGCCAAGACGGCCGCATCCCGCTCATTGCGCTCACGCAACCCGGTCTGCATCGACTGCAGGGCTTGCATCAGCTGTGCGGTTTCATTCTGACCTTCTGTGTCCAGACGCTGCGTCAGGTCGCCCGCCTTGATGGCATCGGCGGCCGTCACGGCACGGCGAATGGGCTGCGTCACCGAGCGCACCACGGCAAAACCAATCGCAGTGGCCACGGCCAGCAGAACCAGAATCGCTGACATCAGCTTGAGTCGAGCCGCCTGCGCAGTCGTCGCACGGGCCTGCAACACCTTGTCCAACGCGGCATAGCCGGACCGGAGCATGTCGAACTGCTTGTCGACGACCTTCGTCATGTCGCCGAAGTACGCCAGCGGGTCACTGTTGAGTTCCGAGGCGCCCAGAATGCGGCTGTTCACCATGTCCAATGCCGCATCAATCTGACCCAGCGCGTCCTTGACGACACCGTCCAGAGACTTGGCAATGCTGTCATCGGCTTCGCTGGCAGCCGCCAGTTGTTTGCTCAGGTGGCGGCGGCTTTCCTGCAAGCTGAACCCCATCGCGATCAGGTCACTGCGCTCCAGATCGGTGAGCGACTTGCGCATCAGCAAGCCCGTCCCACGACCACGCAGTTGCGCCAAGCTCTCGGTGACACGCACGCCATCGATCACCAAGGCCGACTGCAAGAAGTACCCCGATGCTTCCGGATCCAAGGTCAAACCATAGCCATCGGCCAGAGACTCCAGCAAATCCGCGCTCTCAGCAATCAGCGCGGTGTGCGCCTTGAGCGAAGCAGGCGAGTCCAGCGCACCGGTTTCCACCTGCTTGGCCAGCAAGCCCCACCGAGACTTGATGGACACCCATCGGCTTTGCAGCGATTTGTTGGGCGCATTGGCAATGGCCTGCGTCACCCCGTCAATGCGGTCCGTGATCTGCTTTTGAACGTCTGCGCGCTGCGCTGCCATCTGCTGATTCCCCAGTAACACCAGGGTGGACAAGCCACGATGCTGTTGCAAGCCGTGCAGCAGTTCCGTCATCCCCTGCACAGCGGGCAGACCTTGCCGCTCCAGGTCAGTCGCCTCAATCTGCTTGGCCGCCTCTTGCAAGTACAGCATCAAAGGCACCACACACATCACCATCGACAAAATGCCGATGACGGCGAACTTCTGCCAAAGCATCAGTCGGGACAAAACATGTTTCATACAAGGCGCTCCGATGGCAAACCAGTTTCAGCAGAAGAAATCAGAAGGACGAGAAGTGGCTCTCATCAATGTCATGCGAGGGATTCATGGGGCGCGCCATCACCGTGGTTTGTCGATGAGGCTGATTGGAGGACGAAGACGCCGTCGCTTGCGGGGCTCGGGCAACGGGGCGCTCCATCACCTTTGCCACCGCGGGCGCCGGGACATGGTTCAAACGAGATGTTGGTGCACTGGATGTGCCGCCCGACTGACGCAACCTGAAATACGCCATCAACTCTTGCAACTGGGTTGCTTGTGCAGACAACTCTTCAGAGGTTGCCGACAACTCCTCAGCCGCCGAGGCGTTTTGCTGCGTCGCACCGTTGAGGTGATCCATCGCACTGTTGATTTGCGAAACGCCCTCGGACTGTTCGCCGGACGCGGCCGCAATCTCTTGCACCAACTCACTCGTCTTGTGGATCGACGGCACGATCTGCGAGAGCAACTGCCCTGCCCGCTCGGCCAACGCCACACTGGAGCCGGCCAACTGCCCGATCTCGTGCGCCGCCACCTGGCTGCGCTCGGCCAGCTTGCGCACCTCGGCAGCCACCACCGCAAACCCACGCCCATGCTCACCGGCCCGGGCCGCCTCGATGGCGGCATTCAGCGCCAGCAAATTAGTCTGGTAGGCAATGTCGTCAATGATGGAAATCTTCTTGGCGATCTCCTGCATCGCCTCCACGGTGCGATCCACCGCCTGACCACCTTCAACGGCCTCTTGCGCAGCCTTGGTCGCCATGCCGTCGGTCACATGGGCGTTGTCAGCGTTCTGGCTGACCGATGCGGCCATTTCCTGCAAGGAGGCACTGGTCTGCTCCACGCTGGCCGCTTGCGACGCCGCCGATTGCGACAGCGACATCGAGGTGTCTGACACCTGCGCGGCCGCGGAGGTCAATTGCTCGGCCGCAATGCGCACCTCCACAATCGTCTTGCTGACGGTGTCGATCAAGTCATTGAACTTCTCGCCCATCATACGGAAGAAGGGCTCCTTGCCCTCCAGATCCATGCGATGCGAGAAGTCGCCCTGGTTGGCACCATCCACCAACGAGGTGATCTCACGCTCTGCCGCCACCTCGGCCGTCCGGTCCTTCCACTCCACCACCGTGCCCAAACGCTGGCCTTGTGCGTCATGGATGGGGTTGGCTGCCAGCGCGAACGTCAAACCGCTGAGTTGAATCTCGGTCTTGTGCTCGCCCTTCAGGCCCGACAACAGGTTGCGCTGATGCGATGGGTTGCGATGGAAGCTGTCAAAGTTGCTCCCCACAATGCGGCTGGCATCAAAGCTCGGCAAGACGCGGCGCAGCGCCATTTCATTGCGACGCATCATGGTCAACACCGAGTCGTTGGCATAAACGATCAGGCCATTCGCATCCGCAATCATGACGTTGGTCGAACAACTGTCGAGCGCCTGTTTGACGCGCGCATTGTCGGCCGCCAGTTGGCGTTCACGCTCCAGCGTGGCCAGCTCCTGCGTCACATCACGCCACTCGGCAACCACGCCCAAGCGCTTGCCATCTTGCCCCATCACGGGGTTGAGGATCAGGTCCACACGGCGCCCGCCCAGATCCAGACGTGAGCGGTGCACCGTGCGCAACTGTTCCAACATGCCACGCATGACGGCGGGCTCTTTGTGGAACTCATCCATGTTGGCACCCACCACACGCGACGCGTCAAAGCGAGGCAGATCCTTGCGGAAGTCGGCCTCTGCCTCACGGAACATCTCTTTCAGTGAGTGGTTGGCGTACACGACGTTGTACTCGGCATCGGTCACCATCATGTTGGTGGCGGCCACATCCAGCGCCTGCTGGATGCGCGTGGCTTCATCCGCCCGCTTGCGCGTGTCGGCAAACTCGAAACCCAATCGCGTTTGCACACGCTTGAGCGACAGCATCATGTCGGCGATTTCGTCATGCCCCGAGGCATCGACCACGCCGTCGAAATTCCCCTGACCATACCGTTCCATGTGACCTTCTGCCGAGCGCATCAGCTTGGTGATGCGCTGTGCCAAACGCACGCCACCCCACAGCATCAGCGCACCCGTCACCACCGGCCAACTGATGAGCAGCGGATCCGGCTTGATCGATGCCACCACGCTGCCCGCCACGGTCAGTGCAGCCAAGACCCCGAGCATCGAGAACTTCCCGCCCACCGAGGCATGCGTCCACACTTTGGACAACACATTGATGCGCGCCAGCCCGCCCGTCTTCACCGGCTTGCCTTCAATCACGGAAATACCGGGAGCGCGGCCCTCACGGATGCGGGCATACAAGTCCTCTGCCGTCTCCACCTGCTCGCGCGTCGGGCGCGTGCGCACCGACATGTAGCCCACGACTTCCGAGCCTTCGCGAATGGGCGTGGCATTGGCCACCACCCAGTAATGGTCCCCATCCTTGCGGCGGTTCTTGACCAGCCCTGTCCAGGGTCGCCCGGCCTGCAAGGTTCGCCACAAGTCGGCAAACGCTTCAGCAGGCATGTCCGGGTGGCGAACCAAATTGTGCGGTTGGCCAATCAATTCGGAGGACTGAAAGCCACTGGCCTCGATGAAGTCCTCATTGATGTAGGTGATGCGTCCCTTGAGATCGGTCTTCGACACAATGGTCAAGCCATCACGCAACAGGAACTCTTTTTGGGTAACAGGTAGATTGGTGCGCATGATGTTCAGATCTCAGGTTGAACACGAACATGTCCTGCTGGACGTGTTGACTCAATGGCGTAATGCACAAGCGCCGGTACATCGACCACCAGGGCCACTTCACCAGACCCCAGGATGGTGGAGCCCGCAATGGCTCGCAAATGACGGAACAGACTGCTCAATGGCTTGATGACGGTTTGATACTCGCCATGCAGCTTGTCGACGATCAGGCCGATGCGGGTCTGGCCATCGCGCGCGACCACGAGGCTGCGCCGCCCCGCAGGAGGCGGCTGCAGTCCATGCAACCTCGCCAAGTCAAAGAAAGGCAAGACCTCGCCGCGTAGGTTGAAGTAGCCCACGCCCGGCTGTGGCGACTGTGCACATTCGGGCGGCACATCAATGCACTCCGACACCACCTCCATTGGCAGCACGTAGTAGGTGTCCCCCACACAGGTCAAGAAGCCATCGATGATGGCCAGCGTCAAAGGCAAGCGAATTTGCGTCGTGGTGCCACGGCCCCACTCGCTGGCGAGTTGCATTTGGCCGCGCAAGCCTTCGATGCTGCGCTTGACCACATCCATGCCCACCCCGCGTCCCGAAATGTCGGTGACCTGATCTGCCGTGGAAAAACCCGGCGCGCAAATCAGCTGATCGATCTCGTGCTCGCTCAAGGACTGCTCGGCAGAGACCAGGCCGCGCTCCATCGCCTTGCGTAAGATGCGTTCACGGTTGAGCCCGCGGCCATCGTCACTGACCTCGATCATCACCTGCCCACCTTCGTGGTACGCATGCAGGGCCAGGGTGCCGCGCTCCGGCTTACCTGCCGCCAGCCGCTCCTCGGGCGTTTCCAGACCATGATCCAGACTGTTGCGAACCAGGTGCATCAGCGGGTCGGCAATCACCTCGACCATGGACTTGTCCAACTCGGTCTCGGCACCGGTGATGACCAGGTCCACCTGCTTGCCCAAGTTCTTACTGACGTCCCGCACCACACGGTGAAAGCGGGCAAACGTTTCCCCAATTGGCACCATGCGCAAGGCCAGTGCCCCATCCCGCGCCGACTCCACCAGGGTGCGGATGCGCAAGGCGGCCTCCGCAAACGTTGCGGAGCCTTCCTGCTGCGCCACCAACTGGGCACCCGAGCTGGCAATCACCAGTTCGCCCACCAGGTCGATCAACTTATCCAGCTTGTCGGCCTGCACACGCACAAACCGCGGGTCGTCTGACGCGCGACGGTCTCTCGATCCTTTGCGGCGGTCACCCTGACCGGTTCGGCGATCGCTGGGTTGGGCATCCAGCAGAGGCGTCACCTCAGGCTCATCAGACGATCCACTCACCGTCACGGACTCGACGACCACCGGCAACATGGCCGGCGCTGGCTGTGACTCGGCTTCCGTCGACAGCAGCGCAGCTTCGCCGCCCAACGGCTCGATCACCAGCTCACAGTCATCCACGGCAAACTCGAACACACTGACGATGGAGGCGCGGTCGCCCGTGGTTTCGTAAACCGCTTCAAAACCCAGGTGGCAGTCCTCCGCGTCCAGCGCCTCAATGTCTGGCACGCTGTCATCCAGCAATCGCACGCTGCGCAGGGTCCCTTGCGTTCCCATGTACCGCAGGAAGGACAGAGGGTCGAGACCATTGCGCAGCGCATCTTTGCCAAACTGCACCCACACGCGCCACAAGCCTTCCAGCTCATCCGCCTGAAGTGCAGCCAACTCCGCGGCCGGCGACGACGCAGTGACCTCTGCCCCACCACCGAGCAAGGCCATCAACTGCCCCGACAGCTCCACACTTCTGGCGCTGATCTCCGGATCACCGTCGTGGGACTCCACATCCCCCAACAGCATCTCCATCTGATCGCGACTGGCCAACAGCAAGGCCATGGCCTCGTCGTTCAATTGATATTGGCCGGACCGCACTTCCTCCAGCAAGGTTTCCACACTGTGTGTGAAGCTCACCACGCGGTCGCAGCCAAACAGCCCTGCCGTCCCCTTGATCGTGTGCGCTGCCCGAAAAGCCGAGTTCAGCGTTTCGGCATCGTCAGGAATCTCATCCAGCGCCAGCAACGCTGCCTCGAACTGCTGCAGCATTTCGCGCGCTTCTTCCAGAAAGCCTGCACGCGCTGCCGCCAGGATGTCATCGTCGCTCATGTCATGCACGCTCATCGCTGCTCCTCATGCGCGCCTGGGTGCAACGTGGCATCCAGTCCATAGAGGTTCAGGACCTCCCTGACAGACGATGACAAGGGGTGCAAGCGCAACTCCAGCCCACGCCGGGCCAGGCCACGCTGCAGCGCCAACAACAACTGCAAGCCAGCACTGTCCAACTCGGTGATGCCACTGACATCCACCTCCGTTGTCCCCATATCAAGCAGCGGCAGCACCGATTCACGATGCTGCGCAATGGAATGGATCGTCCATTCTCCAGACAGTGCAGAACTGTGGTCGCTCACGGGCGCATCCCTCCGGGCTGAGTCAGATCCATCCGGCGATCACGCCGCGCACAACTTCGCAACGGCATCCACCAACTGGGAGGGCTGGAAAGGCTTGGTCACCCACGCCCGCACACCCGCCGCACGCCCCTCGGCCTTCTTGGCCTCTTGCGACTCGGTGGTCAGCATGATCACCGGCGTGAACTTGTAGTTCGTGGTTTTCAAATGTTTGACAAACGTCAGGCCGTCCATGCGGGGCATGTTCACGTCGCACACAATCAGGTTGATCTTGCGACCGTCCAGCTTGGCACAAGCGTCCATGCCGTCAACAGCCTCGATGACCTGATAGGCGGCCTTCTGCAAGGCCATCTTCACGACCTGGCGGAAGCTGCCAGAGTCATCAACAATCAGGATGGTTTTACTCATGATGGGACGTCCTCAAAAAAACTCGATTCCGGTTTCCCGTTGAATCGTTGTATTGCCGTGATGCTGCGAGCGCTGCTCTTCCATGGTGTAGCTCGCATCCAGTTGGGCCAGCCATTCACCGGCCTTGGTCATACTGAGATCACCACCCTGCTGGAGATGCTCACCCATGCGTGCCATGTCCTCCATGACACACGTCAGGATCTGACTGAGTCGATCCTGCATTTGGAAATTCATCAGCACGCGCTCCACTTCGTCGCGCACCAGCACGCCGGTCTCCTGCAGATCGCGGGATGAACGGTTCAAATCATTGAGGCTGCTCAACAACGTCGAGATCACCGCCCGCGCCCGTTGATCCACCAGCAAACGCAGCGATTCATCGCTGTCATCAAAGCCCGAGGTCTTGATCCGCAAGGACTGCAAGGTTTCATCCAGGGCAGTCACGCGCGACATCATCTGATTGGCCGCCGAACCCGACTGGTTCGACAACTGACGCACCTCTTGCGCCACCACCGCAAAGCCGCTGCCTTGCACACCGGCGCGCGAAGCCTCAACCGACGCATTGAGCGCCACCATATTGGTTCGCCGCGCCAGCTGACGGATCTGCGTGGCGGTCTGACGCAAGCCCGCCACCTCCACATTCAACTCATCCAGCCTGCGGTAAGCCTCGCGCCGCGCCTCCATCGACTGCTGCAACGGCTCCATCAAGGCATTGACGGCGTCCTGACTGTGCGCCAACACCTCATCCACGCCCGCATCGGTCAAGCCCGCTGCATGCCCCTGCGTCACCTGAACAGCTTGATCCAGGCGTTCCGATATGGAGCCAAAAGACGACAAGATGCTGCTGGTCGACTCTTCAGAATGCTGCTTGGCACTTTCGATCTGACGACTCCAGACGGGCAACACCTCGGCCACCAAGGGGGCCTGTTCGCCCCGCATGTTCGTCAAACCGCTGTCCTTGTCCCGTGTCATCAGGCGCACGCCAAACAAGGTCATGCCACCCAACAAAATGGCCGCCCCCCCGGACGAAAGCCCCAGCCACTCCCCCGCAAAGCACGCCATCACCACACCGACCGTCGCGACGAGCGCCGGCGCCCAGCGCCCAGCAGGGCTGCCTGAGTCCGAGGGCTGATCTTCGTAGGTGGAAAGGGGCATCTTGTGTCCTGCAGGGTTGACCAACCGACAGAAAAAAGGAAACACATCGTCTATTCGGCCATCTCACGGAAATCTTGAATCGTGAAAAGCGCCCCTGAGCCGCAGAAAAGGCCGCCAAGCCACGCCATTCTTTCCACATTGCGGCAAACATCTGCATTTAGGAAACCGCAACTTCGACCGATAAGCCTGAGATAGAGCCTTACCCACGAGAAGGGGCGTCCGTCATGCCACAGCCATTCCGCCTACCGGAACGACTGAACTTTCATCTGCCCAACTGGCGCCCCAGCCCCGAATGGCTAGAGGGCATGCGAGAGTTTTTCCGCTACCACGGCATTCTGGCACCCATGGTCCGTTTAATGCGTCAAATTGGTTTTGCGCACAAGGCTTTACTGGTCGCCGCGGCTTTTGCTGCCCCCACCAGCTTCATCGCCGTGATGCAATTGCAGACACAGTGGTCGCAATGGCAACGAGCCAAAATTCAGTACGATGGCTGGCACTTTCTGGTCAAGGCGCAAAAGCTCCGCCACGCCATTGATTTCATACCAGGGCACGACACACCCGCCTCACGCCAGCAAATTGAGCAAACCTACCTGGCACTGGCCGCCACACACGACGAATTGGTCAGTACGCTCGGCAGCAAGGAGGCTTGGTCCACGCTTCAAGCCGCCTACCTCAAGCTCAACACCCCCAACAAGCAGGACTGGGATGCCAGTCAGCCGCTCAAGCAACTCGCCCAAGCCACCGATGCGCTCAGCGACGTGGCCGCCGATCAGGCTCGACTGACGCTCAACTCCTCCCCGGCCATTCAGATGCGTGCACACATCTTGGTGCATGGGATCGCCGCCGTGAGCACGCAACTGGAAGCCTTGCAGTCCCTTCAGCAACAAGCATCGACCCCGCGCTCCACCGTCGCCCCGTCGCTGCTGGCGGAGTCGACCATTTTGAAAGTCACGCTCAATGCCCTCATCCACGACACACGGCGACTGCAGGGCGAAGATCAAACCGTCAGCCCCTCCCTGCCAGACGCCTTGATCGCGCAGATCAAGCAGTTGAGCGCCAGCGTCTCGCTGGTGGCCACCGTGGACCCAGAGAAGCAAGCCAGCGTCCTCAACAGGATCCCCCCCATCCTGCAAGCATTGCGTCAGCACGAGCAGCGACTGATGGATGAGCTGGGCCTCGCCCTGTCCCAGCAAGAGCAAGCCATGTGGCACCAGTTGCTCAAATTGCTCACCATCGTGATCGTCGGCACACTGGCCTCGGCTTACATGATGGCGGCCTTCTCTCGCGTCATGCGCGGGGGCATGCACCTCATCCAGCACGAGGTCGAGCGCATGGCACGCGGCGACCTCAGCGGACGCAAACTGCCCCAGGGGGATGACGAGGTGGCACACACCCTGCTCAGCTTGCGCGAGTCACTGGCCCGTCTCTCCGACCTGTTTACCGTCGTCCGACGCGGCGTCGCATCGGTCTCGCATGCCTCAGGAGACATTTCATCGGCCAGCGAGTCCCTGGCCGAGCGCATTCAGACCGCCACGGATGCCATCGCTGGCTTGCAACAAGGGGTGGCCACCACCCTGGACTATCTTGAATCCAACCAGCAGTGCGTCGCACAAGCTGTGGAGCGGGCCCACCATGTGACCGCCGATGCGCGCCGCAGCCGCCGGGCCATGACCAAACTGGCCGATGTGATTGAAAGCCTGCAAACACGCAGCCGCGAAATCAGCAAGATCGTGACTTTGATCGATGGCATCGCCTTCCAGACCAACCTGCTGGCCCTGAACGCGTCCGTCGAAGCGGCCAAAGCGGGCCCGGCAGGCAAGGGCTTTGCCGTCGTGGCCTCAGAGGTGCGCGCGCTGGCCTTGCGCGTGGGCGAAGCCGCACAACAAATCGGCGAGGTGGTGAATGCTTCCACGCACGAAACCGCGCAAGGGCAGGAGATTGCACGCACCACGGTCGAGGCCGTGCGCGCCACCGAAGCCAATGTCGATGACATGGGCCTCATCCTGCACCGGTTGGCGCAGATCACCCGAGACGGTCGCCAAAACACCGAGCTGATGGGCCGCACCATGGGAGAGGTCGACAGCAACAGCGAGCAAACCAGCGCCCTGGTCGTTCAGGTCGCGCATGCCGCCCGAGAGCTGCGCCACCAAAGCCTGAAACTGGCGGAACAAGCGTCGCGCTTCAAGCTGGGGTAGCCGGCAAGGGCCCCAAAGGAGCGCCCCAGCTTTGGGGAGGAAAGAGTGTGCCCGTTGGAGGTGATAATGCCTCGGCTAACTAACGGCACCCTCATTTAACCAACCTACGTTTTCAGGAATCGGCCATGGCCGCCATCAACAAAGTCATCCTCATCGGCAACCTGGGTCGCGACCCCGAAGTGCGCTACACCCCCAACGGTGCAGCGGTGTGCAACGTGTCCGTCGCCACCACCCGCAACTGGAAGGACAAGAACAGTGGCGACCGCGTTGAGGAAACTGAATGGCACCGCGTGGTTTTTTATGACCGTCTGGCCGAAATCGCTGGCGAATACCTGAAGAAGGGGCGCCCCGTGTACGTGGAAGGCCGCCTGAAGACCCGCAAGTGGCAGGACAAGGACGGTCGCGACAACTACACCACGGAAATCGTGGCAGAACAAATGCAATTGCTGGGTGGCCGCGAGGGCGGCAGCTCAGGCTACGGCGGTCAAGGCGGTGGCGATGACTTCAGCCAGGAAGCACCGGCAGCACCAAGCCGTCCTGCCGCACGCCCTGCGCCAGCACCTCGTCCCGCGCCCGCACCTGCGCCCAAGTCGTCGACGGGCTTCGACGACATGGATGACGACATTCCGTTCTGACCCCTCACGGCGTCCCCCACACACCCAAGCCCGCAGTTCCCTGCGGGCTTTTTTCATGCTGCGCCGAACACATCCCCGCCATGCTGGTCGGCATGACGATCCAGCAATCCCAAGACCATCGCCTGGGAATAGCGGCTGGCCACAGTACTGATGAAGCGAGGGAAGTCCACGTGCGCAGTGTCATCGGCACGATCCGAGATCGTGCGCAGGATCACGTACGGCACCTCAAAGTCATGACAAACCTGGGCCACCGCAGCCCCTTCCATTTCCACCGCCAACACGTCAGGAAGGTGGTGCCTCAAGGTATCGCAGTCCGCAGCAGAACTCACAAACTGGTCCCCGCTGACGATGAGCCCCATGTGCACACGCGGGGCATGGAGGCCCAGCGCATCCAGATGCACCTGCGACAACGCCCCACCGGCGGCCAGCGATGACACATCCAACACCTCGGCCACGCGATCACGCACTCGTCGGGTCAACGACCGCTCAGGGTGCAGTCGCGTGATGCCCTGACCTGGCAACTCGTACTTCGGGAACAAGGGGGAGGCATCCATGTCATGCTGCATCAAGGCATCCGCCACCACCACATCGCCCACGCGCACCGCAGCCCCCAGGCCGCCCGCCACCCCCGTGAAGATGACGGCACACACGCCAAATTCCGCCACCAGCAGCGTGGTGGTCAAGGCCGCAGCCACTTTCCCGATGCGTGACAGCACCGCCACCACCGCACGCCCCTGCAAGTGCCCGATCCAGAAATCACGGCCCGCTCGGCGAACGACCTCGGCATCCGGCATGCTGTCAATCAGTGCCTGGAGTTCTTCCGGCATGGCGGCCATGATGCCAATACGATCTGCAACAAACGACATGATGTGCGACGCGAAACAAAGCGCACATCATCACACCAATCGAGCAGGCAGAAAAAAACCACCCAGAGGGTGGTTTGTGGAAAGCCGGACGGCATCAACGCGACCGTGGCACAAGTGCCCCTGCGCATTGCCCAACCCCCGAAAGGGCCGAGATATAGAAAATTCCCTGAGCGGCGCCTTTTCGAGATGTTTTGTAACCAGCGCACCAAAACATTCTAGGATGCATCCAAATCTATTCCGCGCAAAAATGATCGTTTGTTACCATTTCGCATCGGACGCCCCCGAAACAGGGGCACGCGAGGATAATGCCGCCCATTGAGCGTCAAACCAACCATGGAACCCACAGAAGCACCAGATAGCGCCGAATTCTCAGCAGATGCTGCCACCAGCTGGGTGTCGGTCTGCCTGAGCAACATGCTGGCACGACACGGCATCACGGCGCGCAGACAGGCCGCGGAAATCGCGCACATTTGCGCGATTTCGGTCAGCCAGGCTCGTCGCAAGCTGCGTGGCGCAGCCTGGCTGTTTGATGAGGTCCTCCTGCTGTGCTCGCACTTCGGGGAGTCCATGGATGTCGTCTTCAGCCAGGCGCACGGTGGTCTCGGCACCACCACCAAGGTGGCCGTCTGTCAGGCCACGCTGTTGATGGATGGTCAGCGCATTCCTTGTGAAGTCGAACTGGGGCCCCTTTGCAGCAATGCCGAGGAATCCCCCACCCAACTCTTCGCCAAGCGAGACAGCGAGGGCTGGTTTGCCGGCACCCGCGCTGGCCTGAGTCGCATGGGCCCATTGGGGCCGTGTTACCTGGTCAAACACCTGCAACTGGTCACACCGGAGCCGGATGCCAAGGCACGCATCGCCGTGCTGGACGACGACCAAGGCGCGGCCGAGGCCCTGACCGACTGGTTCAATGAAGTGGGCTATGACGCCCACGCCTTCACGCAGGCGGATCAGCTGCTGAAGGCATCCGCCAACCCGTTCGATGCCTATGTGCTGGACCTGTTGCTGGGCCATGGTCAAACCTCTCAACACGTGGTGGAACACATCCGGCTGCGGCAGCCGCGCGCGCCCATCGTCTTGCTGACAGGGCAGTTGCGCGAAGGCAATGCCTCCGAGTCCACGCTGGCCACGTTGCTGCGCACGCAGGATCTGACCTTTTTTGAAAAGCCCGTTCGCCCCGCCATGTTGACCGCGGCCATTCAAAGCACCCTTGATCGGCTGAGCCAACTGCCATGATGTTGCTGGTGCGTCAACGCTTGACGGAAGCTTCCACACGCATGCGCGCCCAAGGCCGACGCCTGCTCGCCTTGCCGCTGATCCTCGTCAGCATCTGGTTCCTGGTTCGCATCACGGCGCTGGCCAGTCCGTCGGATGCCTTGGGCTGGCATGCGCTGGCCGCCTATGCGCAGTTCATGCCGCTGCTGTACGTCGGCGCCTACATTGCGCTGCCTCAGCGGGGCGCCTGGCTGTGCTGGGCGCACTATGCGGCGCTGTGCGTTCTGTACGCATGGCTGTTCGCTGTGGGCGGGCACGTGCCCCCGTCGTCGATGTCGGGCCTGGCGGATGACTTTTGGTTCACCATGCTGCTGAGCCATCCGTGCTACATCCTGGCGCTGCATTACATCTCGGCGCTGCGCGGCCGCATCCGCGCCGCCAAACAAGCCGCAGGGCAAGACAAGGAGCGCTTCCTGGCCATGCTGTCGCACGAGATCCGCTCGCCCTTGCAGGCCATGCTGGGCTCCATTGATCTGCTGGCCCTCAAAGTCAAAGAAGGCACCGCCGAGCAACGCGCCGTCAACCGCATGCGGGTGGCCGCCACACAGCTGGACACTTATCTGCGAGATGTCACGGCGTTTGCTCGCCTGGAGAACCCCACCTGGAAGCTGAACGTCGGCCCCGTGGTACTGGTGCCTTTGCTCAAGGATGTCTGCGACCACTATCAGCACAAGGCGCAAGACAAGGGGCTGAGCCTCAGCCTGGACGTGTGCGAACTGCCTGCTGACTGGCCCATTCAGACCGACCCGCAGCGCCTTCGCCAGATTCTGGACAACCTCGTCAGCAACGCGCTGAAATATTCCGAGCATGGCACCGTGCAGGTTCGTGCCGCACTGGCCGGGGTGGCGCTGGACGAGGTCACCATTGAGGTGCAAGACACCGGCATGGGCATCCCGGCAGAGGCCCAAGACAGCATCCTCGAACCCTATGTTCGCCTGGACGAGTCCATCGACCCCAGGATTGAAGGCACTGGTCTGGGCCTGTCCATCGTGCGCACCTTGGTCGAGCGCTTGGGCGGGCGACTGTCGGTCGACAGCATCCCCGATCTGGGCAGCTGCTTCCGCGTCACCTTTCCCTGCAACCCGGGCTTGCAGAAGAGACAATAATCGTTCGTTTCAACGTTCGAGCACCGCCCATCAGCGGCCATTGTCATGAGCACGCCCTTGCAAACTTTGCCTCTCGGCACCCCTCTGTCCCCCTCTGCAGCACGCGTCATGCTGCTGGGTTCCGGTGAACTGGGCAAAGAGGTGCTCATGGCGCTGCAACGCCTCGGCGTCGAAACCATCGCTGTCGATCGCTACGACAACGCCCCCGGCCAGCAGGTGGCTCACCACGCCCGTACCATCACCATGAGTGATGCCGAGCAGTTACGCACGCTGATCGAAGCCGAGCGCCCCCATTTGGTCGTCCCGGAAATCGAGGCCATCGCCACGGCAGAGCTGGAGCGCCTGGAAGCCGCAGGCGTGGTACGCGTTATCCCCACAGCACGTGCGGCACGCCTCACGATGGACCGCGAAGGCATTCGCCGACTGGCGGCCGAAACCCTGGCGCTGCCCACCAGCCCCTATCGCTTCTGTGACTCCCAGGCCGAACTGCAAGCGGCCATCGATGGCACAGACGGACAGCCTGGCATTGGCTACCCCTGCATCGTCAAGCCCGTGATGAGCTCTTCAGGCAAAGGGCAAAGCAAGATTGACGGCCCCGCCGACGTGGCCGCAGCATGGGACTACGCCATGGCCGGTGGCCGCGTGAGCCACGGTCGCATCATCGTCGAGGGCTTCATCGACTTCGACTACGAAATCACACAACTCACCGTGCGCGCAGCGGGCCATGGCGATGCCGCCCAATCGGTGTGCACCCATTTCTGCGAACCCATCGGTCACCTGCAGGTCAGCGGTGATTACGTGGAAAGTTGGCAGCCTCACCCCATGAGCCCCACGGCATTGCAGCGCGCCCGAGACATCGCCAAGACCATCACCGACAACCTCGGCGGGCAAGGCCTTTTTGGCGTCGAGCTGTTCGTCAAGGGGGACATGGTCTGGTTCAGTGAGGTCAGCCCCCGCCCTCACGACACTGGCCTGGTGACCCTGAGCACCCAGACGCAAAGCGAATTTGAACTGCACGCCCGTGCCATCCTGGGCCTGCCCGTGGACACCAGCTTGCGCAGCCCTGGCGCCTCGGCAGTGATTTATGGGGGCGTGGACACCCAGGATGTGGTGTTTGACGGCGTGGCCGACGCCTTGGCTGAACCCGGGACCGACCTGCGCCTGTTCGGCAAACCCGAAAGCTTTGTCAAACGCCGCATGGGTGTGGCACTCGCCACAGGCGAGTCCATTGACACCGCACGCGACAAGGCCCGACGTGCGGCCGCCAAGGTCAAACCGCGCGCCGTCGCGCGCTGACCCACCGCACTCAACGACCGTGCAAAGGTGGCATCCAGCCGCCGGATGACAACAATCCGGCATCGATGCCACCGGTTCGCGACAACAGCCCGGGCAGATCGATGATCTCGATTTCGGCATACCGCAAGATGACCACGCGCTCCCGCTCCAGCGCTCTCAGTGCCTTGTTGACGGTCTGACGGGACACCCCCAGCATGCGCGCCAGATAAGCCTGCGGCAAACGCACGTGCCGCCGCGCGGATTCGGGCTGCAATTGCCCGAAGTTCAGCGCCGAAAACAGCAGGCGCCGAGCCAGTTGCTGCTCCATCGTCAAGGTCGCCTGATCTTCCATGGCTGTGAGCATCAGCCGCAACTTGCTGCATGCCAGACGCGCCACATCGCGCCAATACTGCGGGTGTTGTGCCAGCCAATCTTCAATGTGGGTCTGCGCCACCACCAGCACCGTGGAATCGATGTCCGCCACGGCATCCTGGCTTCTTGGCAACTGATCCAGCAGCGAAATCTCGCCAAACCAGTGATAAGGCTCGACGTAGAGCGTCAAGCGGTGGCTGCCATCAAAAGGATGGCTGGACCCCAACTGCAACGCACCGGCCACCACACAACACAAGGCGGCCGATTTGTCCCCACGCGCGAACAAGCTTTCCCCAGCACGCAGGTGGACCAGCCGAGAACGCGCCAGCAAGGCCTGCTGCAAGGGCTCGGGGCAACTGCCAAACCACAAATGGGTTTTGAGCGCGGGCAGCAGACTGCTCGGTGTGGGCTCGGATCTTTTGATCATTGTCGATTAACGGCAAACAGATGGGGATTTATTCACATCTGGGCAAAAAGGTTGAACGGGGCGCGTGAGATTGTCCAACATTTGACAATCTATTAGGGATTCTTCCCATAGGATCGAGCCCATATCTGGAAAAACCCTTAGAAAACATGACCCAAGCAGTACACCCTGGATCCATTCTGCGCGCCAAGTTCATGGAACCCAATGGCCTGTCGGCCAGCGGCTTGGCCATTCGCCTGCATGTCCCCGCGCCTCGCGTGAATGACATCGTGCGTGAGCGTCGTGGCATCAGCCCTGACTCGGCTCTGCGCTTGGCTCGTTTCTTTGGCACCACCCCTCAATACTGGATGGACCTGCAAACCGCCTACGACCTGCGCGTCGCAGAAGACCTGGCTGGCGAGCAGATCTGCCGTGAAGTGAACCCCATTCAGACCCTCAGCGACAACCGCGCTGCGGCCTGATTTTCCGGGCCTCAGAGCCCACCGCTTGGCAAGCCTGATCAACTTGCTGGCAACGAAGGATTAACCCGATGCCCTGCATCGGGTTTTTTTTCGTCTGATCACTGGAATGCCACTTCCGCAAAGCTGCGCAGCTTGCGGCTGTGCAGTTGCCCGGACAAATCAGCCCGCAAACGCTCGATGGCCCGCAAACCAATGCGCAGGTGCTGATCGACCCGCTCCCGGTAAAACTGATTGGCCATCCCCGGCAACTTCAGCTCGCCGTGCAGCGGCTTGTCACTCACGCACAGCAAGGTGCCATAGGGCACGCGAAACCGGAATCCGTTGGCCGCAATGGTGGCGCTTTCCATGTCCAGCGCCACCGCCCGGCTCTGGCTGAAGCGCCGCTCGGGCTCGCGCTGGGGCAACAACTCCCAGTTGCGGTTGTCAGTCGAGGCCACCGTGCCCGTGCGCATGATGCGCTTGAGCTCATAGCCGTGCAGTTGGGTCACATCGGCCACGGCCCCCTCCAGCGCCAACTGGATCTCGGCCAGAGCCGGAATCGGCACCCACAGCGGCAGATCCTCGTCCAGCACATGGTCCTCCCGCACATAGCCATGCGCCAGTACGTAGTCACCCAGTTGCTGTGAGTTGCGCAGCCCTGCACAGTGGCCCAACATGATCCACGCATGCGGCCGCAGCACGGCAATGTGGTCGGTGATGGTCTTGGCATTGGCGGGCCCCACACCGATGTTGACCATCGTGATGCCGCTGCGATCCCGGCGAATCAGGTGATAAGCCGGCATTTGAGGCAAACGCGGCGGCACCGCACCCAAGGCATCTTCGGCCTCGACCGATTGCCCCACACGCCGGGTGACGACATTGCCCGGCTCGACAAAAGCGATGCAGTCGTCGTCATCGCGTGGGTGCGCAGGATCCGGCGCGCGCCGCATCAACTCGTGCCCCATGCGCACAAATTCGTCGATGTAGAACTGATAGTTCGTGAACAGAACGAAGTTCTGGAAATGTGCCGGAGACGTCCCGGTGTAGTGCTTCAGCCGGTGCAAGGAATAGTCCACGCGCGGTGCGGTGAACAAAGCCAAGGGCCGGGCCCCGCCTCGGCTCTCGTAGGTGCCATTGGCGATGCCATCGTCCATGGCACCCAGATCAGGCAGGTCGAACAAATCACTCAGCAACACGCGTCGCTCTGGTGGCAGGCTGCCTTCCAGATGCTGATGCTCGCTCAGCGCAAAGTGAATGGGAATGGGCGCTGTGCCCAAGCCCACCTCAAGCGACACGCCGTGGTTTTCGAGCAGCAACTCGAACTGCTCCCGGTAGTAATCGGCATACAGGTCCGGACGCGTCAGCGTGGTCTCGTAGGTGCCTGGGCCGGCCACGAAACCGTAGGACAGCCTGGAATCCGCGCGGGCCACCGTGTCGGTATGGATGCGCACGAACGGGTACTTGCCTCGCACCGGATGGCGGAACGTCTCCCCCGCCACGAACCGCTTGAGGCAATCCCGCAGATGGTTCACCTGTGCGTCATACACCTCGAAGACGTAGGCCAAAGCCTGATCGGCCTTGCCAAATCGTTGGGTGCTGAACTTGGGCGCTGCCATGGTCACCTCCTGAACGCGAGTCAAGATGAAGACCATTGTGCGCGCGACTGCATGACATCCCGGCGCAAGCGGCAGACGCGCGCCCGCGCTGTCGCAATCAGCCGACAGGTCAGCGCGATGAGGCGGCGCTGGCGCCCGCCGCGCCTTCGGTCACGAACGCCACCCGGTTGAGTCCGGCGGTTTGCAAAACCCCGATCAGCTCGGCCACGCGCCCGTATGACACGGCCTGATCGGCGCGCAGTTGCACTTCGGTGTCCGGCTTGACACGCGCCTGCTCGGTCGCACGCTTGGCCAGTGCCTCTTGTGTGATGACCACATCGTCCAGATACAGCTTGCCGTCGGCGTTCAACCCGACGTTCATCACCACGGGCACCGGCTGAGTCGGTGGCGGCGTTTCAGCATTGGGCAAATCCAGCTTCAGCTTGGAAGTCATCATCGGCGCCGTGATCATGAAAATGATCAACAGCACCAGCATGACGTCGATCAGCGGCGTCATGTTGATGTCACTCATGGGCTGACTGCCCTGGGGTCGCTCAAGCCGGCCGAATGCCATGATGCTGTGCCTGTTGAAGAAAGGTCAGCGCGCCTGACGCGCCAGCAAGGTCTCACGCAGGTCGTGCGCAAAGCCTTCCAGATCAGCTTCGCAGGACGACACGATCTTGCCAAAGATGTTGTAGGCCAGCACGGCCGGAATGGCGACCGCCAACCCCGCAGCCGTCATGATCAGGGCCTCGCCCACCGGGCCGGCCACCTTGTCCAGGCTCACCGAGGCCTCGGTGCTGATGCCCATCATCGCGTGATAGATGCCCCAGACGGTGCCAAACAGCCCCACGAAAGGCGAAACAGCCCCCACAGAGGCCAGCAACACCTGCCCCGCCTGCAGTCGAGCCAGCACGTCATGCAGGCTGTCACGCAGGCGACGCGTCAGTTGCGCCTCCAGCTGCGCCTCGGCCTCCAGCGTACCGACTTCGGCGGGCGTGTTCACGGCTTCCACCAAAGGCAGGAGCACGGCTTCGCGATCTTGCTGAGCCAGTGCTTGCTGCGCTGCGTCCATCGAGTTGGCACGCCAGAAGGCTTGGGCGCCACGCGTCAGATCGTGACGGGCGCGTGTCAGCATCCAGCCCTTCCACAAGATCACCACCCACGCCCCGATGGACATCAGCAGCAGCAAGATTGCCACCGCACGCCCAATGGCATCACCTTGCTCCCAGTACTGCGCCAGACCACCCATGGTGTTGTGCTCCCTTGTGTCTCAGCCTTGATCGGATTACTTCAGGCCCAGCACGTCGTCCATGCCGAACAGACCGTGCGGCTGGTTGGCCAGGAAACGCACCGCGCGCAGGCTGCCCTGTGCGTAGGTGGCGCGGCTGGATGACTTGTGTGTGATCTCGATGCGCTCACCAATGCCCGCAAACAGCACGGTGTGGTCACCCACCACGTCGCCGCCACGGATGGTGGCAAAGCCGATGGTGGACGGATCACGCTCGCCGGTCACGCCTTCGCGGCCATACACGGCACATTCCTTGAGGTCGCGCCCCACGGCCTCGGCCACCACTTCGCCCATCTTGAGCGCGGTGCCGCTGGGGGCATCCACCTTGTGACGGTGGTGCGCTTCAATGATCTCGATGTCGTAGCCTTCCTTCAGCGCCTTGGCGGCCTGCGCCAGCAGCTTGAAGACCACATTCACGCCCACCGCCATGTTGGGCGCCATGACGATGGCGATGTCACGGGCAGCGTCTTCGATCTCGGCCTTCTGCTCGTCGGTGAAACCGGTGGTGCCGATCACCATCTTCACGCCCAGCTCGCGGCACACGCGCAGGTGTTCCATCGTGCCTTCCGGACGCGTGAAGTCAATCATGTACTGCGCGTCCTTGAAGCCGGCCAGCAGATCCGACGTGATGGCAACGCCGCTGTTGACGCCCAGGAAGGCGGCTGCATCCATGCCCAATGCGGGGCTGGACGCCAGATCCAGTGCCCCAGCCAGGTGGGCATCGGGCGCATTCTGAACAGCCTCAATCAGCATGCGGCCCATCCGACCGGAAGAGCCCACGATGGCAATGGCGTGCGAAGTGCTGGCAGAAGAACTCATGAGGAAACTCGGTAGGAATCAGGAATTAGGGGGCTGGACACTGCGCCGGTCAAACTTCAGCGCGAACCGCTGTCCAGCGGTGGGTAGTTGCGCACGGCACCTTGCGGCGCTTTGCGCACCACATCCACCTTCGGTGGGCGTGGCAAGGCCGCAATCTGCTCAGGCGTCATGTCTTTGGGCGCCTCTTTGCCTTCTACAGGCTTGTCGATCGACGCCACAAACTCGCGCTCGGAGGGAAGCGGCTCGGTGTCAAAGCGATCCACCACTTCATTTTTGAAGAAGATGGTGACGCGGCGCTTCTGATCCGGCACGCCTTGACGACGGATGGTGAAGGCATAGTCCCAGCGGTCGGCGTGGAAGGGATCCATCAGCAGAGGCGTGCCCAGAATTTCGCGCACCTGCATGCGACCCAGACCGGGCTGAATCTGTGCCATGACCTCTTGCGTCACCACGTTGCCCTGGACGACGTCAATGCGATAAGGCTCCAGCGCGCCAAACAGGGTCTCGGGCTTACGCCAGGCCGAGTCACTGCCACAGGCTGTCAGCAGCACGGCAGGCACCAGCACCGCAAAGGCGCGGCAAATCGAAGTCAGCGTCATGAATTAGCTCGTTTGAGTCAGAGAAACGTCGCAACCAGGCTCGACATGACCCGAGAGTTTCTCAGGTTACGGGCATGTCGATATCATTGGGCATTCTAGCGGGGGCCGATCAAGGTTGTGCCGCATACGGAGCAGACCATGAATCAAGCAGAAGAACTCAAGAGCAGCGGGCTGAAGGCCACCCTGCCCCGCATCAAGATCCTGGAAGTCTTTCAGCGCGCCAGCCAGCGCCACATGACGGCCGAAGAGGTCTACAAGGTTCTGCTCAACGAGGGCTCCGACATTGGCCTGGCGACGGTCTACCGCGTGCTGATGCAGTTTGAACAAGCCGGTTTGTTGTCACGCAACCATTTCGAAGCCGGCAAGGCCGTGTTCGAGCTGGATGAAGGCAAGCACCACGACCACCTGGTGTGTGTCAGCTGTGGTCGCGTCGAAGAGTTCTACGATCCGGAAATCGAGCGCCGCCAACAACAAATCGCCGAAGAGCGCGGCTACCGCCTGCAGGACCATGCCCTGTCACTGTACGTGGTCTGCAACAACCCGGAATGCCAGTCCAAGGCCGGCCTGGGTGGGCTCCACCATCACGGTCACGGCCACTCGCACGGCGCCTGATCGCGCCGGGGCGATCAGCCGAGGTCGCCCCGCTCCATCGCGCGCTGATGCCGCTCGATGAACTCTTTGTAGGTGTCGATCCCGCGCAATTGCAAGACGGTGTTGCGCACCGCCGCTTCGACCAGCACCGCCAAGTTGCGGCCCGCATCCACGGCGATCACCGCCTTGCGAATGGGAACGCCCATCACTTCTTCGTACAAGGGCTCGTAGGGCAGACGCTCGAACTCGCGCTCCATGGTTTCCTTGCGGACCAGGTGCACGATCAGCTTGAGGCGCATCTTGCGCCGCACGGCGGTTTCACCAAAGATGGCCTTGATGTCCAGCAGGCCAATGCCGCGCACTTCCAGCAAGTTGCGCAGCAACTCGGGGCAACGCCCTTCGATGGCCGTACGAGACACCCGATACAGGTCCACCGCATCATCGGCCACCAGGCCATGTCCGCGTGAGATCAATTCCAGGCCAAGTTCGCTCTTGCCCAGGCCCGATTCGCCGGTCAGCAACACGCCCAACCCCAGGATGTCCATGAACACGCCGTGCCGGGTCATGCGCTCGGCGAAATGCTGCGTCAGGTAGCCCCGCAGCACGTCGATCACGTGGCCGGCCGATTCCTGCGTCACGAACAGGGGAATGCCTGCTCGGCCACACATGGCGATCAGTTTGTCGGAAGGGGCTTGCGCATCGGCCACCACGACCACCGGAGGCTCCAGCGTCACGATGCGCTGAATGCGGCGCTCCTGGTCTTCAGGCGACGAGTTGGCAAAGTAAGCCGTCTCACGCCGCCCCACGATCTGGACGCGGTAGGGATGGATGTAGTTGAGGTAGCCCACCAGGTCGGCCGCAGACTGGGCGGTCTGCACCGCCTCTTCGTCAAAGCGACGCTCGGGATGCGCGTGACCGGCGATCCACTCCCAGCGCAAGGCTGAGCGGTTGGCTTCGAAGAGCGCCTCGGCGCTGATGATGGCTAGGTCTTTGAGGCTGGGCATGCTGGTGCAAAAAACTCAGATGACCATGATGCCGCAAACCTCGGACGCCGGGGAATCAGGCCACCGATTTCAGCGGCTGCCAGCGCTCAATCAAGCCATGAACGTGTGCTGCGTCACCTTCTGTGCGCAGCTTTTCGCGCAGCTCACGGTCGGACAGCAACTCGGCGATCTCGGACAGGATTTCCAGGTGACGCTGGGTGGCGGCCTCGGGCACCAACAAGAAGATCAGCAAGTTGACGGGCTCATCGTCCGGCGCATCAAACGGGATGGCCTGGCTCAGACGGATCACAGCCGCCAAAGGATTTTTCAAGCCCTTGATGCGCCCGTGTGGAATGGCCACACCATGCCCTAAGCCGGTCGAGCCCAGACGCTCACGCGCGAACAGGTTGTCCGTCACGGTGGCGCGCGCGATGGCGTGTTGATTCTCGAAGAGCAACCCCGCGGCTTCGAAGACGCGCTTCTTGCTGGTGGCGTCCACGTCCACCAGAACCTGGCTGGCGGGAAGAATGGCTGAAAGTCGATTCATCTTGTTACAAGCAGAGGCGACGGCGGAAGCCTTGACCCATGCTTCCCGGGACGGATGAAGGGCGGATTATAGTGACAAGCTGAGTCGATGCGGCACATGTCTTGTCACCTGATTTCGGTGATTTTGCACTGCCTGCTGCACCGCAGCAAGCCAGTCTGATTCCAACATGAAAAACGGCCCCGAAGGGCCGTTAACTTGGCGTAGACCTGCGCTGGCGTCCCGCAATCAGGCTTTCACCAAGCACGCTGAGCGAAGCTTGAAGCAACAGCGCGTGCTTATTGAACTGCGTCCCAACCAGAGTCGTGACGCTTCAGCGATTCGTGATGGTGTTCCTGAACGCGATCCTTATGCTTGACAACCTGGCGGTCCAGCTTGTCCATCAGTTGATCAATGGCGGCGTAAAGGTCTTCGTGCGAGGTCTCGACAAAGATGTCCTTACCCTTGACGTGCAGAGTGACTTCAGCCTTCTGGCGGCGGTCCTTTTCCTTTTGCTTTTCAACGGACAGGATGACGTTGACATCCACAACCTGATCGAAATGGCGGGTTACCCGATCGAGCTTCGTCAGCACGTACTCACGCAGAGCAGGGGTAACTTCGAGATGGTGACCACTGATCGTCAAATTCATACTGCCTCCTTTCGAGAGCAGAAACGTTGCAAACACTCCCGAGCCTGACTTTGAACTGCTTTTTGACAGCACCCAAATTTGCGACCCGGGGAATTCAGTGTGCCCCTGTCCGCATCGGATGACAAGGGCGTGACATTGGTGTTTGTCTGGATTTAGAAACCAGTTGTGCCGACATCGCCTCAACCGTTGTGTCAGGTCAAACAAACGTTTTCAGCAGGGACTGACCCCACCAAAGCTGTGGCAGGCAAGTCGCCTCCCGACAAAGCCAGATGACAATAGCGGTCATGAGCAACCTGCGTCCTGCGGCCCCGGCGGCCATTCCGTCTCCCGAACTGTGGGCCATGGCCCTGTTGGCGGTCACGGCCCCCACCCTGATCGCACCCCACGACCCACCGTCGGTGACCTTCTACAACCAGGCCCTGGCGGTGCTGGGCTGGGGGGTGTTCATTGCGTATGCCGCGCGCCTGGCCAGCCCGGCCCGGTGGGTGTCTGCCGCACGACCGCTGCGCGCCTTGCAGGCTGCGCTGGGCATCATCGGCGCCGCCGCCGCGTGGTCCAGCACCATGGGGCATTTGCCTGGTGGCCTGGGCATGATGGGATGCGGCATGAGTCTGGCCGCCATCGTGGCGCTGGAAGCGGGCTGGCGACATGGCCAGCACGCCAACGCGGATACCGTGGCCGAAGTGTTTTTCGGCGCGCTGGCAACCGCCGGCGCCATGGGCATGGTGCTGGCCATGATCCAGGTGTTTCACCCCGGCTGGGCGGATGGCATCCTGGTGGCGGCCCCCACCATGGTCGGCCGTGCGGTCGGCAACCTGCGGCAGCCCAATCACTTCAGCACCATGATGGTGTTTGCGGCTTGCGGCGCGGGCTGGCTGGGTGCTCGCAGGCGGCTGGATGGCTGGCTGTCCGCGGCCTTGGTGGCCGCCTTCATCGGCATCGTGGTGTTGACCGCGTCACGCACCGGCATGGTCGGCATGGTGTTCCTGAGCTTGTGGGGCCTCTTTGACAAGCGCATGCCGCGCCTTGTGCGCTGGACGCTCATCGGTGCCCCTTTGGTTTACGGTCTGTTCTGGGGCGGCATGTGGTTCTGGGCCCACGCCGACAAGTCGGTGGCTTTTGCTGCCGAGGCCCGCCTGCATGACGGCAGCGACATTTCGTCGTCCCGCTTCGCGATCTGGGCCAACGTGCTGGAAATGATTCGACAGCAGCCCTGGACTGGGGTCGGCTACGGCGAATTCAATGTGGCCTGGACCCTGACTCCCTTCCCGACCCGGCCCGTGGCCTTCTTTGACCACACCCATAACGTGGTGCTGCAATGGGCCGTCGAACTGGGCTTGCCTGCGGCTTTGCTGCTGTGCTTGCTGTGTGGCTGGGGCTTTGTGGCCCTGGCGCGAGGTCTACTGCAGAACGACACCGAAGGCCAACCTTCCGAGCATCGCTCCACCATTGGCGCGGCCAGCGCGATGGTCGCCATGGCCGGCCTGCACAGCCTGCTGGAGTACCCCCTCTGGTACAGCTACTTCTTGCTGCCGACGGCTTTTGCGTGGGGGCTGGGTCTGTCGGTTCTGGCCACTGCACGTGCAGGCCTCCCGGCCGAACCGGTCACGCAAGGCAACTCGGCCAGCCCGCTGTTGGCGTGCGGCATCATCATGGCCACCGCCGCCGTCTGGTGTGCTGCGGACTACCAAGCGGCCGCCAACATCTATGCCCCGCGCCCCGGCGCTGGCGCGCTGGACAAGCGCATTGCCTTCGGCCAAGGCATGCCGTGGTGGGGCTATCAGGCGGACTACGCTGACGTCACCATCGGCGATGATGATGAACCCGCCAAGCCCCCACAGGATTTCCGTCGCACGCTGCACAACCTGCTGGATGTGCGTCTCATGATCGCGTATGCACGCTCATTGGCCGAAAACGGCGAAGTGGACAAAGCGCGCTTTGTGGTGGCGCGCATGAAGGAATTCAAAAACACGCTGGGCACCCGTTTCCTGGATGAGTGCAAAGCCCCTCAGGAAGACGGGGATGAGGCGCCGCCCTTCCAGTGCGCGCCCCCGGAGAAGGCCTACACCTGGCGCGAACTGTTGCCCCAGTAAGCCCAGGTGCCCTGCAAGCCCCGCCTTCCGCCCTCAGGCGCCGCGCACCCAATGCCCCGACTTGCCACCCTGCTTTTCCAGCAGGGCCACGTCGGTGATGACCATGCCCTTGTCGGCGGCCTTGCACATGTCATAGATGGTCAGCAGCCCCACCTGCACGGCCGTCAGGGCCTCCATCTCCACGCCGGTCACCCCCACGGTTTGCACGGTGACACGGCAGACCACCGCACACGCAGGCTCGTCCAAGTCGAACTCAACGGCCACACGCGACAAGGCCAGCGGGTGACACAGGGGGATCAGGTCCGCCGTGCGCTTGGCCCCCTGGATGGCCGCAATGCGCGCCACGCCCAGCACATCGCCCTTACCGGCCTTGCCTTCTTTGACCAACGAAAAAGTCGCTGGCTGCATGATGATGCGCCCTTGCGCCACCGCCACACGCACGGTCGCTTGCTTGCTGGAAACATCAACCATGTGGGCCTGGCCCTGCTGGTCAAAATGGGTGAGTTCGCTCATGGCTGAAGATGTAAAGAAACGCGAAAACAAGAACTCGGGGCAAGCACTGCGATCCGAGCATTCTGGCTTCGCAGCATACTGCGCAGTCTGATCATCCTGTTGGCATACATGGCATCGTCCTTTCGAAGCATGGCCTTTTGGCCCCGCCTGCGCCCAGCCCGGGTGCCACGCTCCCTCGCGCTGACGTTGGCCGTCGCATGCTGGCCGCTGGCCTGCGGGGTGCCCGCACAGGCCCAAGAGGCTCACACTTCCGGCACCCCCAACGCGGTGGCCTTGCCCGCGCTGGGAGACTCGGTGGGACAAGACCTCTCGCCCATGGCCGAGCGTCGACTGGGGGACCGCATCATGCGCAGCATCCGGCGAGATCCGGACGTGATCGATGACCCGCTGATCCTGAGCTACGTCGAAGAGATCTGGGAGCACTTGCTCAAAGCCGCCCGACAGCGTGGCGAGATCGGCACCGACCTGGATACCAGTCATGCCTGGGAGCCGTTTCTGGTGCGAGACAAGACCGTCAACGCCTTTGCCTTGCCAGGCGGCTACATCGGTGTGCACCTGGGCTTGCTGGCCATGACGACCAGTCAGGATGAGCTGGCATCGGTGCTGGCGCACGAGTTGTCGCACGTGACCCAACGCCACATTGCGCGCATGATGGGGCAACAGGCTCGCCAATCTTGGGTGAGCCTGGCTTCGATGGTTTTGGGCATCCTGGCCGCCAGCCGCAACCCGGCTGCGGCACAAGCCATGATCTACGGAGGGCAGGCCGTGGCCATTCAAGGCCAGCTGAATTTTTCAAGAGACATGGAGCGCGAAGCCGACCGTGTCGGGTTTGGGGTGTTATCCGACGCTGGGTTTGAGCCCGCTGGCATGGCACTCATGTTCAGCCACCTGGAGCAAGCCTCTCGCCTGAACGACGATGGCAGCTTCCCGTATCTGCGCACGCACCCTTTGACCACCGAGCGCATCGGCGAAGCCCAGGCACGCTTGGGCATCCAAGGCTGGCATCAGGCCCTGAGCAATGGGCCCGCATCCGACTCATCGCTTGCGGCATGGCATGCCTTGATGGCTGCACGGGCACGGGTCTTGACCGACACACGCAGCGACGCACTGCACACACTGGCTACCGCCGTTCCGGCCAAGAACGCATCCAGCCTGCAAGCGGTCAGCACTTTGTACGCCGCAGCCGTTGCGCAGCAGCGAACCCGTGATCTCGTGCGGGCGCAGCAAACGCTCCAACAGGCGCGCCTCAGCGCCAAACTGCTTCCGCCAGCACAACAAGGCGTCGTCGATCGTGTGGTGGCCTACAGCCAAGTCGACATGCTCCTGGACGCAGGCCAAGCTGCCGAAGCCGCCAGGACCCTGTCCAAACTGTCTGAAGCGCCTCGCATCAGTGAGCCCCTGTCCCCTCGCCCGGATTTGTTGCTGCGTGCGCGGGTGGCCCTGGCGCAGCATGCCGCGCCCGACATGTGGCAGGACGCGGCCTACCGTCTCCAGACTCACGTGAGCGACCACCCGGGCGACGCCAGTGCATGGGCGCTGCTGTCAGAGCTCTGGCAACACCTGAACCAACCTCTGCGCGCAATCCGAGCCGAAGCCGAAGCGGTTGCCGCCCTGGGAGACCTGCCGGGTGCCATTGACCGCATTCAAGGCGCAGTGCGCCGCTTCCGGCAGCCCGATGCCGCCGATGTGATCGAGTTAAGCGTCATGGATGCACGACTCAAGGCGTGGCAGCGCCAGCAGCGCGAAGACATGCGCGACGAAGCCGCGCAATGACCCTGCTCGCAACACAAAATTTGCAAACGAGAATCATTCGCAATATGATGCATCCATGGCTCGGCGCATCGCGCTGACAGGGGACACCAGAGCCATGGTGTAGATGGGGTGTGGGGCTCCATCTTGATGTTCACCGCCGAGGGGCCAAACCCTCGGCGGTTTTTTTTCGCGATTGCTTTTCGGTTCAGGGCACCCGCCCATGCAAGGTTTTGCTGATCTGGCTATGATGTTTTGAACCGAAGGGGGAGTAGCACCGAGCCATGGGCGCGGGTGACACCTCGTCAGCACGTTGAGGACGCAGAGGCGCCACTCAACCGGGGCTCACGGCAGGCGATCCAACCTGTCTGCAAGACCTTTCGGCGCTGCATGTTGCGCTGCCCAGCGTGGGTGGCCCATGTCCGTGCCGAAAGGAGCATCGCATGTTCTCTCTAGCCCCAACCTGGCTCTGGCTGGTCTTTCTTGTCTTCGTCGTGCTGGCCTTGGTGGTGGACTTCGTCGTCCTCAAAAAACAAGGCGCTCACGAGGTCAGCGTGCCCGAGGCCATCCGATGGTCCGCCATCTGGGTGGCACTGAGTCTGGCCTACAACGGCTTGCTCTGGTGGGGCTTTGCCGAGGCCCACGGCCCCGAGGTGGGCCAGACCAAGGCGCTGGAATTCCTGACGGGCTACCTCATTGAAAAGTCATTGGCGGTCGACAACATCTTTGTCTTCCTGATGATCTTCACCTACTTCTCGGTACCCGCGGCTTACCAAAAGCGCGTGCTGATGATCGGCATCATTGGCGCCATTGTGCTGCGCACCGCCATGATTCTGGTGGGGGGATGGCTCATCAGCCAGTTCCACTGGATCCTGTATGTGTTTGGCGCATTCCTGGCCCTGACAGGCATCAAGATGTGGTGGGCGGCCGATCAGGAACCGGACTTGGAGAGTAACCCGGCGTTGAAGCTGCTGCGCAAGCTGATGCCCGTGAGCCCTCACTTTGACGGCGAGCGCTTCTGGACCCGGCACAAGGGCGTTCGCATCGCCACCCCCTTGCTGCTGGTGGTGGCCCTGGTGGGCTTCACCGACGTGATCTTTGCCGTGGACTCGATCCCGGCCATTTACGCGATCACCGCCGACCCCTTCATCGTGCTGACGTCCAACATTTTCGCCATCCTGGGCTTGCGCGCCATGTACTTCATGCTGGCCGCCATGGCCGCGAAATTCCACCTGCTGAGCTATGGGCTGGCGGTGATCCTGGTCTTCATCGGCACCAAGATGATGCTGATTGACCTCTACAAGATCCCCGTGCTGGTGTCGCTTGGGGTGGTGATCGGCATCCTGGCCGTCACGATGGTATGGAGCGTCAAAACCGCGCCCGCCATTGGGGGCAGCAAGACGGTTGAGCGCTGAAGCGCGCCTGGGTTGACCTGCCCTTCGCATCCGCCCCAGCGTGGCGGATGCACCTCATGGTGATAGGGTGACTTCACAATGTTGTTGAGAATCGATATCATTTGCATCAACAACCGCATTCATCACTTTACTCGGATCGAACCCATGACCATTTCTGCCGTGCCGGGTCGCGCTGCGACTGACACCGTCCTCGCCAACCCCTTGCCGCTGGGCGCCCTCGCCGCAGGCGTCGGCCTGAGCCTGTTGAGCGGCGCCGTCCTGGCCCAAGCCAACGCCACTGCCGCAGCAGAGGGTGGCAATGGTGAAGCCCAGACGCTGCCAACCATTTCCGTCAAGGCTCAAGCCGACCGCAAGCCCGAAGCCAAATCGACGTACCAAGCCGTGACCACCACCATCGGCAAGGGCAAGCAGGCTTTGCGCGACATTCCCCAGTCGGTGACCGTGGTCACCGAAAAGCTGATCAGCGACCGCCACCTCGACACCGTCAAGGAAGTGCTGCACAACACATCCGGCATCAGCTTCCAGGCAGCAGAAGGCGGCGAAGAAGACATCCGCCTGCGCGGCTTCTCACTGCAAACCACGGGCGACATCTTCTTGGACGGCGTGCGTGATCCTGCCATCTACGACCGTGACACCTTCAATCTGGACCGTCTGGAGTTGCTGCGCGGTTCAGCCTCCATGCTGTTCGGTCGCGGCTCCACAGGCGGTGCCGTCAACCAGGTCACCAAGGCGCCGTATCTGCAAAACGCGAACGAGGTCAACGTCACCGCGGGCAACCACGCTTACCTGCGTGCCACGGGCGACTTCAACATCCAGACGGGCGAAGACGCCGCCCTGCGCATCAATGCCATGAAGACCAAGGCCGACAACAACGGTGCCGGCTCCAGCATTGACAAAGAAGGCTTGGCCCTGGCCTACCGCTGGGGCATCGGTAAGGCCGTTGAGCAGCAACTGAGCTACCAGCACATCGACAACGACAACGGCATCAACTACGGCCTGCCTTGGATCAAGCCCACGTCGTCTGCCACACAGGGCACACAGACTGTGATCTCGAGCCTGGATCCGTCGAACTACTACGGCATGCGCAGCGACTACAACTCCAGCCAAGGCGACACGCTGACCTATACCAATCAGGTCAAGCTGGGCGGCGGATCGGAGTTGAAGACGGCGGTTCGTCGTGGTGAATACAAGCGCGATTTGCATGCCAGCACCATCCGTTTGACCTCCGGGTCAGCGCTCGATAATTTCAGTGACGCCACGGTCTTCACTCGCCCGGGATCGCAACTGAAGATCCAGAACATGGAGCTGCTGCAGGCGCAAACCGACTACACCGGCAAGCACAAGTTCTTTGGCATCAAGAACGACATCGCCGCCGGGATTGATTTCTCGCGCGAACGTCGCTCGGTCTATGCCGCCAAAAATGCGGCCCAAGGCGGCATCACGATCACCAAGCCCACCACCACCGCAGGCACCCCGAACGATGGCGCATGGGTCAATGAGAGCTCGCGTGTTCTGGGCCTGAACAACGAGTTCACCGCAACCGGCGCCGGCACCTACCTGCAAGACCTGGTGCAAGTGGCCGATCACTGGAAGGTGCTGGGCGGTTTGCGTTACGACTACATGGAAGGCGACTACACCACCTACAACCTGGCGACCGGTGTTCAGAGCGCCAACTACAAACAGAACATCCACGCCTGGAGCAAGCGTGTGGGCGTGCTGTATCAACCGAATGCACTGCACTCGTTCCATGCCTCGTATGGCACCTCGTTCAACACCTCGGGCGACACGTACTCGTACAGCACGCTGAGCGCCAACACGCCCCCTGAATCGAGCGAGAACATCGAACTGGGCGCCAAGCTGGACTCGGAAGATGGTCGCGTGACCACGCGCTTTGCGCTGTTCCGCGCCACGAAGAACAACGAGCGCAACACCGATCCAGACAGCTCGGCCACACAACTGCTGCTCTCCGGCAAGCGCCACGCAGCGGGCATCGACATGGATGTCACCGGCCAGATCACGGATGCGTGGGAAATCTATGCGTCGTACACCTGGATCCCTGAGGCGCGCGTGGACCGTGCAGTGCCCGGCCTGACCGGCGGCAACCGTGCCGGTGATCGCCCTGGCCTGACACCGCGTCACAGCGGCACCGTGTGGAACACCTACCGCATCCTGCCGCAGTTGCGCGCAGGCATGGGTCTGAACTTCCGCAGCAAGATTGCCCCGGCAGACATCCCGAACCCTGCCAACGGCTTCTACTACGCGCCAGGCTATGCCACCGTGGACCTGATGGGCGAATACACTTTCAGCCCGACCTACACGGTGAAGGCCAACATCACCAACGTCGGCAACAAGCTGTATGGTGATCAGGTCTACCGCGGCCACTATGTGCCGGGTACCGGCCGTCTGGTGCAAGTGACCCTCAACGCCAAGTTCTAACGGCGCATTCATCAGGTGGCGTGCCCCATGGGACGCCACCTGCTCGTCCATTCAGAAGTGCTTTGTCATGCTGCTCCACATCCCCAATGTCCTGACCGCCGATGAGTTGCGTCAGTGTCGTGCCATCCTGGACGATGCACCTTGGATTCCAGGCCAAGTGACAGCTGGCCGTCAGGCCGCCCTGGTCAAGGACAACGAGCAACTGGCCCAACAAGGCGAGCATGCCAAAGCATTGCGTCAAATCATCGTGCCCGCCCTGGACCGGCACAACTTGTTTTTCTCGGCCGCGCTGCCTCGCCGCATCGTGCCCCCGCTGTTCAACCGCTACGGCGTGGATCACCCTCGCTATGGCAACCACGTGGACAATGCCATCCGCGTGAACAACGAACTGGGCCAACGCGTGCGCACCGACGTCTCGGCCACGCTCTTTTTCGCGGACCCCGATGAGTACGACGGCGGCGAACTGGTCATCGAAGACACCTTCGGGAAAAAAGGCGTCAAGCTGCCTGCGGGCGACATGGTCATCTACCCCGGCACCAGCGTGCATCGCGTGGAGCCTGTGACCCGTGGCCATCGTCTGGCCAGCTTCTTCTGGATCGAAAGCATGGTCCGCAGCGACGAGCAACGTCGTCTTCTGTACGAAATGGACATGAACCTCATGCGCTTGCGCGAGCAGCACGACCACGACGATGCGATCATCGGTCTGACCGGGACGTATCACAACCTGCTGCGCATGTGGGCTGAAGTCTGACCCTCTCTCCTCCCCTCTTGAAATCAAAAACACCATGACTCTGTTGACTCGCACCCTGTTCAGCGTCGCCCTCGTGGCATCGAGCACCCTGGCCAGCACCGCCTTTGCGCACGGCGCATTCAAGTGCGACGTGCCCAGCAAGGAGTGGAAATTGCGTGAAGACCTCGAAGACAAGCTGAAGGAAGAAGGCTGGGACGTTCGCAAGATCAAGATCGACAACGGTTGCTACGAGGTATACGGCTTTGACAAGAAGGGTCGCAAGCGCGAGGCCTACTTCAATCCCAAGACCTTTGAACTCGTGGGCGACGTTCAGCAGTGATGTACGTCTGGGATCCGCTGGTTCGACTGGCACACTGGACCTTGGTGTCGGCCGTGTGCGTCGCCTGGTTGTCGATGGAAGACATCGGCCTGCCGCACACCTGGCATGAACCTGCAGGCTATGTGGCTGCGGCGGTCGTGCTCACCCGCACGGTATGGGGACTGATCGGCCGCGGGCATGCTCGATTCACATCGTTCGTGCGCTCACCGCAGGCCGTGCTCACCTACGGTCAGCAAGTGCTCAGGCATGCCGAACCCCGCTACATCGGCCACAACCCGCTGGGGGGGTGGATGGTGATCGCCCTGCTCGCGTGCGTGGCAGGCATCGCCTGCACAGGTTGGCTGCAAACCACCGATCGCTATTGGGGATCCGAGCCCCTGGAGGTCGTGCATCGCTCGCTGGCCTGGGGCTTGTTGGGCCTGGTGACGCTGCATGTCAGCGGCGTCGTGTTCACGAGCCTGCGCCACAAAGAGTCCCTGGTTCGGGCCATGATCACCGGGCGCAAGCCCGTTCGTTCCGAATTGGACATCCACTGAACGTTGCTGTCATGTCCGTACCGCCTGCCCCCCACGAAATCCCGGCCGATGTGGTCCATCTTGAAGACTATGCTCGCCACGCCCAGGCACGCTTGCATCCGGCTGTCTGGGCCTACCTGAGTGGTGGTGCGGGCGACGAGCTGACGCTGACCGCCAACCAGCAGGCGTGGCAGTCGATCAAGTTGTTGCCGCGCGTGTTGCGCACCCTGCATGGGGGCCACACACACACCACGCTGCTCGGTCAATCTTTGAGCCACCCCATCATGCTGGCGCCTGTGGCCAGTCATCGACTGGCGCACCCGGATGGTGAACTCGGCGTGGCCTATGCCGCCGCAGCGCAAGAAGCCGGCATGATCCTGAGCACACAGGCCAGCACACGACTGGAAGAGGTGGGGCAAGCCTTCCTGCATGAACCCGGCCACGGCCCCTTATGGATGCAGCTGTATGTGCAGCACGACCGTGCGTTCACACTGGAACTGGTGCGGCGCGCCGAAGCGGCCGGCTACCAGGCCCTGGTGATCACGGTCGATGCGCCCACCAGCGGTGCCCGAGACCGTGAACGCCGGGCACACTTTCAACTCCCGGCAGAACTGGCGCAGGTGAATCTGCAAGGCATGGCCACACGCAACACGCCCCCCCAAGGCAGTGACCCGCTGTTTGATGGTTTGATGGCTCACGCCACCACGTGGGACGACATCGCCTGGTTGCGCGCCAACACGCATTTGCCCATGGTGCTCAAAGGCGTCCTGCATGCCGACGATGCACGCCAGGCGCAGCAACTCGGCATCCAGGGCCTGATCGTGTCAAACCACGGCGGACGCACACTGGACACCGCCGTGAGCACCGCCTGGGCACTGCCCCGCATCGCCGATGCCGTCGGCCAGGACCTTGAACTGATCGTGGACGGCGGCATTCGCCGGGGCACCGATGTGCTCAAGGCCTTGGCCTTGGGCGCGCAGGCCGTGTTGATCGGACGCCCGTACGTCTACGCGCTGGCCACCAGCGGCGCGCTTGGCGTAGCCCATGTGCTGCGCTTGCTGCGAGATGAGCTGGCCATTGCCATGGCGCTCACCGGCTGCAAAACACTGGCCGACATCCACCCGGGCTTGCTGATTCAGGATGGCTCAGGCGCCATTGGCGCGTAGCCGCTTCGGACTGCGCTTGCGCCCCAGGCCCATCTGCTTGGCCATGGTCTTGATGAAGACCCACAGGGCGCTCTCGGTCGGCTTCGGGGGCTCACCTCGGCCAATGCGCTTGAGTTGCCCGGTGTACCAGGTCACCTCCATCAGCCCCATGCGATCAATCATGGGGATGCCGGTCTTCTGCGGCTTCACTTGGTGCCTCGGTTGTTGCCCCGCCAGCAAGCGATGGCACACATCGGGTTCGATCGCCAGCGCACGCGCCAGGCCCACCATGTCCACCGCACCGGACTCAATGGCCGCAGCCATGCCCTGCAGGCTACGAAAGCCCCCCGTCACCACCAGCGGCGTCTTCACGGCCTGCCGCGCCTTCTCTGCAAAGGCCAGGAAATAGGCCTCACGCTGGCGTGTGCTGTCCTTGACCGGCGCCTGCTCGGCCTTCACCCCGGTCATGGCCGGCGCCTCGTATGTGCCGCCCGAGATCTCGATCAGGTCAATGCCCGCCTCTGCCAAGGCGCGGATGGTGTCCAGCGACTCCTCTTCGGTGAAGCCGCCTCGCTGAAAGTCGGCCGAATTGAGCTTGATGCCAATCGGGAAACCGGGACCCACGTTCTCACGCATGGCTTTCAGCACCGCCAGAACAAAGTGGCGACGCTTTTCCGGCGTGCCACCCCATTCGTCCGTTCTGCGGTTGTGATGGGGCGACAGGAACTGGCTGACCAGATAGCCATGCGCGCCATGGATCTGCACCCCGGTGAATCCGGCCTGCTTGACGATGCCTGCCGCACGGCCAAACCGAGCCACCAGTTCACGCACTTCAGCATCCGTGAGTTCACGCGGCGTGGGGAAGAAGGCCTGCATCTCCTGACGAAATGGCACGGCCGATGGCGCCACATTCTCTTTGTTCAAGCCTTTGGGCGCCTGCTTGCCAGGGTGGTTCAACTGCACCCAGCAATGCGCGCCGTTGCGGGTCGCCGATTGCGCCCATGCGCGCAACTCAGGCAACTGACGGTCATCTTCGATCACCACGTTACCTGGCTCGCCCAAGGCCCGTCGGTCGATCATCACGTTGCCGGTGATGCACAAGCCCACACCACCATCGGCCCAGGCGCCATACAAGGTCGCCAGTTCTGGTGTGGCCTTGCCCTCACGGGTGGCCAGGGCCTCGCTCATGGCGGACTTGAAGAAGCGGTTTTTCACCGTGGCCCCATTGGGCAAGGTAAAGGACTGCGCCAGCACGGCTTGAGGACTCATGTTTTCACTCCCGAACGCGAATCAATCAACAGAGCACGGTCTGAATTGAACACCAAAGTGATCAAATATTGATGTGCATGGGCCACATCGCCTCGCAAACCCTGAGGGAGCCTGGTTTTGCCCATGAAAAGCAGTACCATCGCTGGATAAGCTCATAGACGGGCCGTCTGACTTGCCTCAGACCCCAGAGCACGATACGAGACACCAAGCTGACACCTAACGGAGTGATTTGACATGGCAACTGCAAAGAAGGCCCCGGCCAAGACCGCCGCCCCCGCCAAGCGTGCACCCAATGCGGCTTTCCTGAAGCCCCTGACCCCTAGCCCCGCTCTGGCCGCTGTGATCGGCGCTGGTGCCCTGCCCCGCACCGAAGTGACCAAGAAGGTTTGGGACTACATCAAGCAGCACAACCTGCAAGATGCCGCCAACAAGCGCAACATCAATGCTGACGCCAAGCTGAAGCCCATCTTCGGCAAGGACCAAGTCACCATGTTTGAACTGACCAAGCTGATCAGCCAACAACTGAGCTGATCTGGTCATCAGACCAAGCAAAAACCCGGCGATGCCGGGTTTTTTTACGTCGGTTCGCTGTGCGTCAGCCCCGTATGCCCACGCTCGGCGGCCAGCCATTGCAAGACCGGGATGGTCCCAGGCAAAACGGGCGCCACCTCCACGGGCAAGGTCTGCCACGCCATGTGCTGGCCCTCTTTCATCTCGAACTCACCCGCCCAGTCATACACCTTGCAGAAGTGCAGGCGCACCCGGGCATGGGGGTAGTCCATGATCTCGACCTGCCAGGGATAAGCCTCGCCAATGGTCACGCCAATTTCTTCGTGCAGTTCACGGCGCAAGGCTTGTTCCACCGTTTCACCGGCCTCAAGCTTGCCACCCGGAAACTCCCAATAGCCGGCGTACACCTTGCCTTCTGGGCGTGATGTCACCAAAAAACGCGACTCCTGACCGTGCGCATCACGCTCGATCAATACCCCCACGGCCACTTCCACCAAAGGGCGATCGGTGGGTTCCATCACATGGTAAGACTTGCGCTCGCTCATGCGCATTCTCCTGCACCCAGGCGACCCGCATGGTCTCGGGCAAATTGATACGCCACGCGGCCAGAACGTGATCCGCGCTCCAGCGCCCAGACCAGGGCTTCTGGGCGTGCCTGCTCAATCGCTTCAGTGGACAGACCAAAATGGCTCAACCATTGAGCCACGATGGCCAGATACTCATCCTGACTGAAGGGGTAGAAGCTGATCCACAAGCCAAACCGCTCTGACAGCGAGATCTTTTCTTCCACCGCCTCGCCCGGGTGCAATTCACCATCGGCCGTGTGCGTGTAGGTTTTATTGTCCGAGTGGTATTCAGGCAGCAGGTGGCGCCGGTTGGATGTGGCAATGATCATCACGTTGTCACCACTGGCAGACACGGTGCCGTCCAGAATGGATTTCAATGCCTTGTAGCCGGGCTCGCCCTCATCAAAACTCAGGTCATCGCAAAAGATGATGAAGCGCTCGGGCCGCTCGCTGACCAGCTCGATCAGGTCAGGCAGATCAATCATGTCCGCCTTGTCTACCTCGATCAATCGCAGCCCTGCCGCAGCGTGCGCCTGCAACCCGGCCTTGACCAGGGACGATTTGCCCGTGCCCCGCGCACCCGACAACAAAACATTGTTGGCCGTCTTGCCGGCCACGAATTGGGCCAGGTTGCACGCAAAGCGAGCCTTCTGCGTATCGACCTCTTGCAGGTCCTCATAGGCCATCTGAGCCACATGCCGAACCGGCTCCAGCCAACCTGAGGCCCAGGCTGCCGAGGCACGTTTGCGATAGCGAAAGGCCACAGACGCCGACCAGTCGGGGGCGGCAACCGCATGGTGGGGAGACGGCAGCAGCGCGTCGAGTCGCGAAACCAGCGACTCGGCCTTCTGCACCAGTTGAATCAGGTGGGGATCAAGCGTCGACATGCGTCCAGTGTAGCGACGCCAGCCCCGCGCTCAGCGCAGCAGTTGCATCAGGACCGCATCAAGGTGCTCGGTTGGCAGTCGCTTGAAGCCACTGCGCACAAAGCGGTGCAGGCGGCCTTGCAGCACACTCACGGCCAAGGATGCACCCACTTGCGCATCCACCGTGGGCGTGGCGGACTGGCGGGCGTCGGCCAGCCCCTTGTACGCCTGTTTGAGCAGCGACTCGATCCGATCCCAGCACTGGTTGATGCGCACCGACAGCCGCGCATGCTCCAGCGCCAAGGCGTCCCCCACCAGCACGCGGCTCATGCCGGGGTTCTTCTCGGCAAACTGCAGCACCAGCGTCATCAGTCGAGCCACCTGATGCGCAGCGTCGCTGTCCCGCTCCAGAATCTGATTGCCCAAGGTAAACAGGCTGTCTTCGATGAAGGCAATCAGCCCCTCAAACATCTGCGCCTTGCTGGCGAAATGGCGATACAGCGCCGCCTCACTGACCTGAAGTTGCGCCGCCAAGGCCGAAGTCGTGATGCGATCGGCATCGGGTTGCTCCAGCATGGTCGCCAGCGCTTGCAGAATTTGCAGCCGGCGCTCTCCTGGTTTGGGGCGCTTGCGCACCGCAGGAGAAGTGGATGGTTCGCTCGATGACGTCATCGTCTCTACAGCCTCGTCGTCACGCACCCCATTGCCCCCTGTTGTTGGACTGGCCTAGCCTCACGCCCTGCCAGCGTGCCATGCGTGCAGGGCACGCAGTTTTTTGATTCTGGCACACACCCAGGGCGGGCGGCCATGCAGGTGGATCCCGACTTCCGGGCCGTGCGGATTGCCTTGCAGGTAATGCTGCATCCAGACCGTGCGCAGCCCCAGCCGGCGGGCGCTCTTGAGGTTGGCCACCGTGTCCTCGACCAGCACGCAGCGGTGGGCAGGCAGCCCGTGGCGTGCCAGCACGACGCGCATCATGCGGGCATCGGGCTTGGGTCGCAGGTCACCAAACACGCGCATGCCCTCGATCGAGATGACCCCCTCGAAGCACGAGGCCAGATCCAGTGCCGTGAGCACGCGCTTGGCATAGTCCGCCGGCGCGTTGGTGAGCAGGAACTTGCGCCCGGGCAGGCTGCGCAGCGCGGCGCGGTCCACCGGAGGGATGTGCAGTTGCGCTTCCAGACCCGGCAGCGTGTGGGTCTGCGCCAGAAAGTGCGCCGCGCGGATGCCGTGATGCTTCTCCAGACCCAGCAAGGTGGCGCCATAACGGCGCCAGTAGTGCATGCGCAAGCGGTCGGCATCGTCACGCGCCAGGCCAAGGTGCTGCACGATGTAATCGGTCATCGAGCGGTTGAGCCGCCAAAACACCGCTTTGCTGGCATCGTGCAGGGTGTTGTCGAGGTCGAACAGCCAGATCGGTGCCCGCTGGCCCTGACACAGGTCTGCACTCATGTGCCGGCCTCGTTCGGCAGGCGCTTCAAGGTCGCCCAGTGCAACACATAGGGCGGCAGCTGCGGCCGGTGCAAGATGGGCGACTGGATCGCCTGCCATGTCACCTCCCCGACGTCGCGGCCCGTGTGCTGCCTCACCCAGGCAGCAAAGGCCGGATCTTGCAGATCTTGTGCGGTGGCAACGACGTTCACCTCGTCCGGCATGGGCACGGGCCACGTCAACTTGGGCGTCTGCACCAAGGGCGCACGGCCCCACGCCAACCGGAAATTGCCCCCCACATGGTGATGCGATACCAGCACCACCGGCGGCACCTGACCCCACGTGCGCTGCAGTTGCTCACCGACCTGGACCAGGGGCAGATTCTGTCTCGTCTGCATTTCACCGGCCACCGGCCAGACGATGCGCAGCGGCAGCATCACCCCGCACAGAAGGGCCAACGCCACGCCCCCACGCACCATCACGCGGCTCGCCACGGAGGCGTCCACGTCGACGGAGGCGGCCAACCAGACGGGCACGAAAAACAACAGCGGAAACAACCAGCGGGCCTTGAACGATTCGGCGCCGATCACCAGGACAAACACGAGCAACACCGCTGTCACAACCCACAGCAGGCGCGTCATCAACTGCTGCGCGTCGCTGTCACGCCGGGCGCGCCACCATAACGGTGCAGCCACCAGCAGCCAAGGCAGCACAAAGGCCAGCACACCTTTGCACAGGGCCACCAGCAGCGACACCCAGCCGGCATCGTCGTGCGCGCCGGCCAGCTTTTGCGTGGTCTGCGCCACCACCTCGGGATGCTGGAGCAGCCAGACGCCATGTGGAGCGCACAAAACCACCATCACCCCGATGGCCAATGCCACCCCGGCTGGCTGCAAGCGCCGCCGCCAGTCCGGCAAGGACAGCAAGGTGAGGAACGCGGCCAACACGAAGATGACGGCGTTGTGCTTGGAGAGCAAGGCCCCCGCAGCGGCCATGCCGGGCCAGACGTAGCCCCACACGGTACGCCGCCGCACGGCCCACAGGCAGCCCCACAGCATGATCGACGCCATCGTGGCCGCCATCATGGAGTGGGTCAGATCGCGCTGCGCCTCCCAAACGAAAGCCGGCAACCACGCCAGCCCCACCAGGGACAGGACCCGTTGCCGCGCCGACAGCCCCAACTCATGGCCAATGCCGATGAAGCTGGCTGCCAACATGAGCAAGAGCGCCACCTTGAACAGGTAGAGCACCGCCAAGCTCGGGCCCGTCGCCTGCTCCAGCCCCCACAGCAACCAGGTGTAGAGCGGCGGCTGATTGCTGTAGCCCCACTGAAGACGTTGTGCAAAGATCAGCTGCTCAGCCTGATCCAGCTCGGCGGTGGGAGACGCCCAGGCCTGCAGCCCCGCCACGACCACCAGGTACACGAACCCGGTGACCAGCAGCCAGGCATCCCCCCGCGTCCAGCGCGGCACGCCTGCCTCGTCGGTGCGCATGAAAGATCAGTGCGAACGGATCATCGTGCCGTAAGCCTGCTCGGTCAGGATTTCGAGCAACATGGCATGCGGTACACGGCCATCGACGATGTGCACGGCATTGACGCCGCTCTTGGCCGCGTCCAGGGCGCCAGCGATCTTGGGCAGCATGCCGCCGCTGATGGTGCCGTCGGCCACCAGCTCGTCAATGCGGCGGGCGGTCAGGTCGGTCAGCAGATTGCCCTCCTTGTCGAGCACGCCCTTGATGTTGGTGAGCAGCATGAGCTTTTCGGCCTTGAGGATCTCGGCCAACTTCGACGCGACCAGGTCGGCGTTGATGTTGTAGCTCTCGTTCTGCGCACCAAAGCCGATGGGGCTGATGACGGGGATGAACTGGTCATCCTGCAAGGCCTTGACCACGCTGGGATCGATGGATTCGATCTCGCCGACCTGACCCACGTCGTGTTCGATCGTGGGGTCCTTGAGATCCTGCAGCTTGAGCTTGCGTGCACGGATCAGGCCACCGTCACGGCCGGTCAGACCCACGGCCTTGCCGCCCGCCGCATTGATCAGGCCCACGATGTCTTGCTGCACCTCACCGGCCAGCACCCATTCCACCACTTCCATGGTTTCTTCATCGGTTACCCGCATGCCCTGGATGAACTGGCCCTTCTTGCCAATCTTGTTCAGTGCAGAGTCGATCTGCGGGCCGCCGCCGTGCACCACCACGGGGTTCATGCCCACCAGTTTGAGCAGGACCACGTCTTCTGCAAAATCTGCCTGCAGCGCGGGATCGGTCATGGCGTTGCCGCCGTACTTGATCACGATGGTCTTGCCGTGAAACTTGCGGATGTAAGGCAACGCCTGCGCCAGGATTTCGGCTTTGTCGCGCGGAGCAATGTGAGCGACGGATTCAGCGGTGTGAGCAGAGTTGGGCATGGCAGACGCGCGGTACAGAAAAGGTCAGTGAAGGCGCCTATTCTAGAAGCCACAGCGGCACTCCCCGTCAACCCTGACCGGATCCCGAGCGTTTCAGTTCATACTGGGGCCGTTGTACCCCATCGACCTGAAGGATTGAGCCATGAAGCACCCTCTGACCCGCACCCTTGGCGCCCTGCTGCTGGGCCTCGGCGTAGCTTGGTCCGCCTGGGCCCAACCGGTCGACGGGGAAGTCAAGAAGATCGATGTCGATGCCGGCAAGATCACCCTGCGTCACGGCGAAATCAAGAATCTGGACATCCCGGCGATGCAGATGTCGTTCCGCGTGAGCAATCCCGCTTGGCTGAAAACCCTGCAGGTAGGCGACAAGGTCACCTTCCAGGCCGACAAGGTGAACGGGCAGTTCACGGTCACGGCCATTGAGGTCCGCAAGTAAGTCTCTGCCGCAGACGTCAGAAGACCCAGATCAGCGCGGCCGTCATGGTGACGTAGCGCGCCAATTTACCCAGCGCCATGTAGGCCACGCACGGCCAGAACGGCAAATGCAACCAGCCTGCGACCGCACACAGGGGATCCCCGACCACGGGTAGCCAGGACAAGAGGCAGGCCGGTGCGCCATGCCGGTGCAACCAGGCCATCGCCTGCGCCCCCGCCTTGCCATGCTGGGCAGGCAGGTTGGGCTGCACAGTCGTTAGCGCGTCTTCGTCTGCTGCGGCCCAGTGAAGGCGCACCGCAGCCTGGTGCGCGGCATGCCCCATCCACCAGGTCACCGCCCCGCCCAGCGTGTTGCCCAGCGTGGCCACCAGCACGGCAGGCCAGAACAAGTCTGGCTGGGCTTTGACCAAGGCAAACACCGCCGGCTCGGAGCCCAGGGGCAGCAAAGTGGCCGACACAAATGCCACGAGAAACACCGCGCTCAAGCCCACTTCGGGCAGCGCCAGCCAGTGCATCAGCGCGGACAAAGCCGCCATCACGGAGGATTCCATCGCACCATTGTGCCCGGATCGCCCAAAGAAAAAGGGCTGGTGAAACACCAGCCCTTTCACGTCATGCAGCGTGTAATTTCGCGGGGAAATTAGAAGCTGTAGCCGACCGTGGCAGAGAACACGGAGGGGTGGAAGCGATAGAACAGACGCTCTTCGGTGTGATCAGTGCGGATCACCACGTCGTTACGCACAGCGGCGGTGGCCCAGCCAGCGTTCAGCGACCAGTTCTTGTCGATTTGATAGGTGCCACCAACCTGGAAAGCCAAACCGAACGAATCGCTGGAGCTGATGCGCACTTTGCCATCGCTGTACAACTCGTTGCCGGCAGCCGTCGAAGTCACCTTGAACTTGGTGTAGTTCAGACCCACGCCCACGTAAGGACGGAGTGCAGCAGATTGCTCGAAGAACTTGTAGTTCAGGAACACCGTGGGAGCCGTTTGCTTGACGCGCGCGACGGTCACGTTGTTGTACAGGTTCACGTGGGAACCCGTGGCCATAGAGCCATATGCACCCGCGGCACCAGCAGCGCCAATTTTTGGATTTGCGGCCAATGCTGCCAGCACGTCAGCACGGAGCGCAGGGTTGGTAAAAGCGTCTTTACCAAATGCTGCCTGAATTGGCGCAGCAGCAGCAGCACCGGCCTTCACGGTATCGCTGACCAGCAACTTGACGTCGTGCGTCGGGGGGGTGCCCGCGACCAATTCGACGCTCCAGTTGTTGCTGAGCGCACGCTCAATGCTGAAGATCAGCGTGGACTTCGGCTGAACTTCGGTGCGGTTACCTTCTGGCAAGTTGATCATCAAGCGGCCAGCACCCGACGGCACAGGCAAGGTACCCACGAGGTCACTGCTGGTTGCACGAGGATCAACGCGACCAGCGCCCAACTTGATGGTGTAGCCCGACAGAGCGGACTGAGCGCAGGCAGAGCCAGCAACCAGGGTTGCGGCGATCGAGAGGGTCAGGGTAGAGATTTTCATAACTTGACAATGCTGAGCAAGCTGTGTTGCACGATGTAATCTGACATTCTATGTGCAACGATTGCAAACCACATGCAACACAACCTGCTCAACATTAGGGGTTTACCCCAAGCAACCTGAGACGCCTGCTCAGAATTTGTACCCTGCTGTCAACATGAAGATGGACGGGTGAAACCGATAGAAGCCGCGCTGTTCGCTGCCCGGCGTCCCTTCTGTGCGAATCACGATGTCGTTGCGCACGGCCGCCGTCGCCCACGCGGCATTCAGCAGCCACTGCGGGGTGATCTGATAGCTCGCGCCCATCTGGAAGGCCAAGCCAAAGGAGTCGCTCACAGTGGCCTTGACCTTGCCGTCGCTGTAAAACTCGGTGCCCGTTGCGTTCACATTGGGCTTGACCTTAGTGTAGTTGACCCCCACGCCCAAATAGGGGCGAAAGGTCGCCTTGGCACTGCCAAAGCGATAGTTCAGAAATGCCGTGGGAGCAAACTGGGTCAGCGTGGACACCACCTTGCCGTCATAGGCATTGATGTGCGCCGCGCCCTGCGCAGAGGCATACGCCTGCAAACCTGCGGCCCCACTGCCATACACCGCAGCGTTGTAAGTGGGATAAGTGGCATACACCGCCGCTGCAGCCTTCAGTGATGGGTTGTTGACGCGCAGTTTGACGTCATGCTTGGGCGGGATGCCCAGCAGCACTTCGGCCTCCCAGTGCTCATCCAGGCTACGCGCAATGCTGAACACCAGGGCCGCCTTGGGCATCACCTCCAACTGCAAGCCACTGGGCGCAGGACTCAAGGGCACAGATGGGTTGTGCGTTGGCAAGAGCCCCGACAGGTCACTGCTCGTGGCCCGAGGGTCGATGTAGGCCCCACCCACTTTCAAGGTGTAACTCTGCGCGCACGCGCCTCCCGCCGCCATCATGGCCGCGACGGCCAGCGTGAAGTTCGACATCTTCATGGTCATGTCCATCCGTAAGTCAAAAACACCGAGATCCGTCGGCCAACTGGCTTTCGGGCCATAGCCAGATCATGGTATTTATTTGATTACGTTAAATGTCAGGGGTTTACGCTTACGTCAACACAAAACATTCCCGGTCAGCGACCTCTGTCACGATGGGCTCACTCCGTCAAGAAAGTGGCCCGTTTGGCTCTGGTCATCCAAGCGCCGGGCGGCTATACTCTGCCTCCTTTTTAAGCAGCCCTGATCGTTTCAGCGGTCGGGGCTGCGGCGTCTTTGCCCGGCCTTCATCGGCCCCTCCAAGGTTCACCCATGCCCTCCGAAACCCTGTCCGCCAGCCCGCTGTCGGTCGGCCACATCGTGTTGCCGAACCGACTGTTCGTGGCGCCCATGGCCGGGGTCACGGATCGCCCGTTTCGGCAGTTGTGCAAGCAGCTCGGCGCAGGCTATGCCGTGAGTGAAATGGTGACCTCGCGCAAGGACCTGTGGAACAGCCTGAAAACATCCCGTCGCGCCAACCATGATGGCGAGACCGCACCGATTGCGGTCCAGATTGCCGGGACCGATGCGGCCATGATGGCGGAGGCCGCCGCCTACAACATCGACCGCGGCGCCCAGATCATCGACATCAACATGGGTTGCCCGGCCAAGAAGGTGTGCAACAAGTGGGCCGGCTCAGCCCTGATGCAAGACGAACCGTTGGCCCTGCAAATCGTGGAGGCCGTGGTCGCCGCCTGCGCCCCCCGCAACGTGCCGGTGACCTTGAAGATGCGAACCGGCTGGAGTCAACAGCACAAGAATGCAGAGCGCATTGCCCGCGCAGCAGAGCAAGCTGGCATCGCCATGTTGACGGTGCATGGTCGCACCCGCGAGCAGGGCTACAAAGGACGAGCCGAATACGACACCATTGCCGCCGTCAAGGCGGCTGTCAGGATTCCGGTGGTGGCGAATGGCGACATCGTGTCGCCCGAAAAGGCGCGCGACGTGCTGCAGTACACCCAAGCCGACGCCATCATGGTGGGCCGGGCTGCGCAAGGTCGCCCCTGGATCTTTGGTGACATTGCCCACTACCTGCAGCACGGCCAACATCGTGCGGCGCCGCTGACCTTGCAGGTGCAGCAATGGCTGTTGGCCCACCTGGAAGACCACTACGGTCTGTACGGCGAATTTGCGGGCGTGCGAACGGCGCGCAAGCACATCGGGTGGGCCGTCCGCGGCCTGCCAGGCGGCGAAGCGTTTCGCCAGCGCATGAACGCGCTGGAAGACTGCGCCGCGCAAGTGCAAGCCGTGCGAGATTTTTTTGATGACCTCAGCGTGACCTGCGACCGCCTGCCCTCCCCTGAGGCCACTGCGTTCGTCGACGATGAGAGCGATGCGGCAGGTGACCGGGAGACAGCCTGCACGCTGGATTGAGAAGTATGAGCAAGAAGAACATTCAAGAGTGCATTCGAGACAACCTGGAAGGGTACTTTCAGGACCTGCGTGGCGCCGAGCCGCATGCTGTGTACGACATGGTGGTCAACGCCGTGGAGCGTCCCATGTTGGAAGTCGTGATGCAGCGCGCCGACGGCAACCAGTCCAAGGCGGCCGAGTGGTTGGGCATCAACCGCAACACGCTGCGCCGCAAGTTGCTCGAACACAAATTGATCAAGTGACCCGTTTTTGACATTCCACGATCTTTGAACTGAAGGAAAAACCATGGCTCTGACCGCCTTGCTGTCCGTGTCCGACAAGACCGGCATCGTTGAATTTGCCCAGGCGCTGAACGCCCAGGGCGTGCGCCTGCTGTCCACCGGCGGCACCGCCAAGCTGCTGGCTGAAAAGGGCTTGCCCGTGACCGAGGTGTCGGAAATCACCGGTTTCCCTGAAATGCTGGACGGCCGCGTCAAGACCCTGCACCCCCGCGTGCACGGCGGCATCCTGGCTCGCCGTGACCTGCCCGAGCACATGGCAGCCCTGAAGGAACACGGCATTGACACCATCGACATGCTGGTGGTCAACCTCTACCCCTTCGCCCAAGCCACCGCCAAGGCCGACTGCACGCTGGAAAACGCCATTGAGAACATCGACATCGGCGGCCCCACCATGCTGCGCGCTGCCGCCAAGAACTGGCAAGACGTGGCCGTGATCATCGACCCCGTCGACTACGAGCAAGTGCTGTCCGAAATGAAGGCCGACGGCATCACCCGTTCGACCAAGTTCATGCTGGCCAAGAAGGTGTTTGCCCACACCGCTGCTTACGACGGCATGATCACCAACTACCTTACCTCGCTGGAAACATGTGCCGAGTTGGCCACCGAAGCTGTGCCTGCCAAGGCCGAATACCCTGCCGTCTACAACCTGCAACTGCACAAGGTGCAAGGCATGCGTTACGGCGAGAACCCACACCAGTCGGCAGCCTTCTACCGTGAAGCCGCGCCCGTGGTGTCCACGCTGGCCAACTGGACCCAGATTCAAGGGAAGGAGCTGTCCTTCAACAACATTGCTGACGCCGATGCGGCTTGGGAATGTGTGAAGGCTTTTGAAGCCCCCGCTTGCGTGATCATCAAGCACGCCAACCCCTGCGGCGTGGCCGTGGGCGCCGGCCCGCTCGAGGCCTACACCAAGGCCCTGAAGACCGACCCCACCAGCGCGTTTGGCGGCATCATGGCCTTCAACCGCGTGGTCGATGCCGACGTGATCGACGCCATCAACACCAACAAGCAGTTCGTGGAAGTGGTGATCGCACCGAAGTTCACCGACGCGGCACGTGCAGCTTACGCCTCCAAGCAAAACGTGCGTCTGCTCGAAGTGCCTTTGGACGACGCCACCCGCAAGCTGGGCAACGCCCTGGACTTCAAGCGCGTGGGCGGCGGCATGCTGCTGCAATCGTCTGACAACATCGACATCGTGGGCGACATCAAGGTCGTGACCAAGCTGCAGCCCACCGAGCAGCAAATGAAGGACATGCTGTTTGCCTGGACCGTGGCCCGCTTCGTCAAGAGCAACGCCATCGTGTTCTGCAAGGACGGCATGACCATGGGTGTGGGCGCCGGCCAGATGAGCCGCCTGGACTCGGCTCGCATCGCCTCGATCAAGGCCCAGCACGCTGGCCTGAGCCTGCAAGGCACCGCCGTGGCGTCGGACGCTTTCTTCCCGTTCCGTGACGGTCTGGACGTGGTGGTGGATGCGGGCGCAACCTGCGTGATCCATCCCGGTGGTTCGATGCGCGACGACGAAGTCATCGCCGCTGCTGACGAACGTGGCATTGCCATGGTCTTCACCGGCACGCGTCACTTCCGTCACTGATCAAACAGCGACTGTCAGCAAAGGGCCCTTCGGGGCCTTTTGTTTTTTGCGCAGCCTATTTACTTCGCGCACGAAACAAATATACTTCGCGCACGAAACAAATGCGCAGCGCAACATGTCATCCCGACCTCGACTGATCTTCTTGCTCAACAGCGCGCAGCGCCACCTGCAGCAGTGGATGGCGGCACAGCAGGAGGTGGCCACACCCGCCGCCGTACCTGCCGCCTCACCTGCGCAGAGTGGGGTCTTGTTCATCCTCGACAAGGGCGATGGCGCCACCATGGGCGAGTTGGCCAAAGCGTTGGATCTCGCCCCGTCTGCCGTATCCGGACTGATTCAGCGCATGGAAGCGTTGCAGTGGGTCTGCAGACGCCCCTGCACGCTGGACGCCCGCACACAACGCGTCTGGCTACAGGACGCAGGGCGCGCGCAGCTTCCAGCCTTGAAAAGTGCCCTGGCGCGCATCAATCACCAACTCACCGCCGGCTTCACGGACGACGAGCTCCACACCGTCGCCCGCTGGCTGCAGCATGTTCAACACCTTCACACCCAAGACAAGCCATGAGTCACGCCCACAGCACTGAATCCGTCACATTCACGTGTGCGGACGGCACCACCTTGCATGGCCATTTCGTGCGCGCACAAGGGGATGCCGCCCCAGGCCTGCCCGTGCTGCTTTGCCCTGCCACGGGCGTCAAGCAGCATTACTACCTGCGCTTTGTGAGCTGGCTGGCACATCAGGGACACGATGTCTTGGTATTCGACTACCGCGGTATTGGCCTGTCCCTCCACGGGCGACTGAAGGACTGCAAGGCAACCTTGGCCGAATGGGGCCAACAGGATCAGGTCGCCGCACTGGAATGGTTGCTGGCCCGCACCGGGCAGTCCCAAGCGCTGCTGCTGGGGCACAGCGCCGGTGGACAAATGATTGGCCTGCTTCCGAACCACCACAAAATTGCTCGACTGGTGGGGGTGTCGGCCTCCACCGGCTGGTTGCGTGGCATGCGCCCGGCCTTTCGCCTGCAAGCGGGTTTTGCCCTGCGTGGCGTGATCCCGCTCGGGGTGCGATTCAAAGGCTTTGCCCCCACCGCCGCCATCGGTCTGGGTGAAAACCTGCCCGCTGGCGTGGGCCTGCAATGGGGGCAATGGTGTTCTGCAGGAGGCTACGCCACCAATGCCGTGCGCCATCAACCCGATCGCGATTTCCATGCGCAAGTTCGTACCCCCATCACGGTCCTGCATGCCGAGGACGACGACATTGCGACCCCCGCCACCGTCGCGGACCTCCTGCGCACCTTCCCGGTCGCCCCCAAGCAGGCCATCCGAGTCAAACCGGCCCAACATGGGCTCAAGAGCATTGGGCACATCGACTGGTTCCGCAACACCCACCAGGCCTTGTGGCCCCTGATCGCACAAGCGCTCAAGGGATGAGTCGGAGCCCGGTTATCCTTGGGCTCTCATGAGAATTCTTGGCATTGACCCCGGCTTGCAGACCACGGGCTTCGGCATCATCGACACCGAAGGACCGAAGCTTTACTACGTCGCCAGCGGGACGATCAAAACCAAGGAAGCCGCGCAGGGCGATCTGCCCACCCGACTCAAGCTGATCTACGAAGGCGTGCGCGAGGTGGTGGCCCGATATGAGCCACAAGAGGCCTCGGTTGAAATCGTGTTCGTCAACGTCAACCCGCAGTCCACCTTGCTGCTGGGGCAAGCGCGCGGGGCCGCCATCGCCGGGCTGCTGTCCAACGCACAGTCACCCAAGGTGTCCGAGTACACGGCCCTGCAAATGAAAAAGGCCGTCGTGGGGCATGGCCATGCGGCCAAGGCACAGATCCGGCACATGGTGATGCGCCTGCTCGAGTTGCCACGCGAACCGCACAACGACGCGGCCGATGCGCTGGGACTGGCCATCTGCCACGCTCACGCGGGTCATGCCATGGCCCAGATGGCCCGCGCCACCGATTTGAACCGGCGCACGCACGCGCAGATCAAGGGCGGCCGGGTGTACTGACCCTCGGCCCCGCGTGGATCACATGCCTTCTTTGATGAGGCGGCCCGATACCGGCTGCACCGGACGGGCATTCATCGGGTACAGGCGGCTGAACACCGAGATTTGCTCAGGTGACATGGATGCAGGCTGCTTCATCACCAGCCACAACACGCCTTCTGTGCAGGGTGGCGTGGTCAGTGAACCCATGTAGGTGTAGTACTGGCGTCGCTCAGGGATCAGCCCCGCCAGATCCATCATCGCCATGCCCTGCTGATCCAGGCCCTTCTCAAGCGGGATGTTGTTCCAGACCATCTGCACCACCGGGTGCGCCTTGCCCTGCTCCATCAACACGGCCACGACGGCGAGCTTGCCATCGGCGTCCTTGTGAACCAGGTGCGCCACCATGTCGAAGGGGCGACCGTTGATGCGCTCTTCGCTGGGACGATGGAAGTGAAATTGCACCAACTCATACCGATGCCCCTGCACCGTGATGCTGTTGCCCGGCTCGACGTTGACCTGGACGGTGTGCCCGTTGTCCGTCACGCGGAAAATGGTGGGGCGGTAGTCGAACTGGATCGGATCCAGCTCGACCGGAATGCCATCGCGAATGTCGATCGGGCTTTGGCGACGACCCAACATGCAGGTGCTGAACTCGGGCTTCAAGCGCCCCCAGCTGTCAGGTCCCGTTGCGCCACCGTAGGCCCAATGCACCTCATGCCCCATCGGGTCCGCCTTGGACAAGGTGCCGTGGTTGTCGGCCACGATGGTTTCCTGTGGGTGCGCACTGGCAGGCTTCTTGCGCACAGCCGGGGCACGCGAGCGAACCTGCACCACCGGCGGGGCCGCACGCCGCGTACGGACCTCGTTGATCTTCTGGTCGATCATGTCCCGCAGATCGGTCATGGACACATCACCCTTGTCGCCTGCGCCCGCCTTGGGATCGGCCTTTGCATCGGCGCGTGGCTCGGACTTGCCTTCGGATTTGGCCTCCGTGCGCAGTGTGGGCTTGATGGACACACGCCCTTCACTGCCATCCCCGCCATGCCCTTCGGCCGCCCAGGCTGCGGACAGCACCCCGGCACTCAGGCAGAGGGTCAAAGAAATGGCAAGTCGATGCAAAGTCGGGCGCAACATGGTCGAAATCTCCAGCAGACGCCGGGTTTTCGGCCAGTGCAACGCAGAACTTGAACGTCTGCGTCATGAGAAACCAAAAGTGTGAAGTCAGCCGATAGGCCGGATTCTGTGCAGCCCCGTGTCTCGCGACGCTGGGCCGTGACCGCCATTCCTCTGGGCCGCCTGTCGCCAGAGCGGCTCAATGCCACCTACCCGCACACTCCCCGGGCCAGGTCATCGTGTGCCTATTTGGTGTTGCTGCGCGTAGAGATTGCCCGTTTCACCCGAACTGAATCGGCTCGTCTCTGTTGCTCTGATCCTCACCTCACGGTGGAGAGGTGTTACCTCCTACGCTGCCCTGCGCAGTCCGGACCTTCCTCCAGTACGCCCTTTCGGGACTTGTACCAGCGGCGGTCTGGCTGACTTCACCTTCGCATTATCGCCGCAGCTGAAGCCCCCACGCGAGCAATCCGGTCAACATCAGCAACAAAGCGGCAAAAGCCAAGGCCACGGTGCTGTGCATGACCATGGGTGCAATCACCCCGGCCACGATGCCGTTGGCGGCGCTGGCCACAAAGGCCTGCAGCGACGCCGCCATGCCCCGTCGCGCGGGAAACAGGTCCAGCACCATCAAGGTGACCACGGGCGTGAGCATGGCCCAGCCCAAGGCGTACAGGGCAATGGGGAACAAGGCCCAGCGCACGTCGGCCTGGAACACCACGTTCGCGGCCAGGTTGAGCAAGGACACCGTCAACATGATGGCAAAGCCGATGCGAATCTGACGCGCCGGGGCGATGCGCCCGGCCAGACGCCCGCTGAGCCACGCCCCACCCATGATGCCGCTGATGGTGCACGCGAAGAACCAGAAGAACTGCGTGGGCGCCAGACCCAGGTGTTCGCCCAAGAAGGTGGGCGCCGACAGCACGTAGAGGAACATGCCGTTGAAGGGAATGCCACTGGCCAGCGCCAGCAACAAGAACTTGGGATGGAGGCCCAACTCCAGATAGCCCTTGAGCAGGTGCCCCGCTTCAAACGGCTGCCGCTGAGAAGGGTGGAGCGACTCGGGCAGCAGCCACCAGTTGCCCAGCCACAGCAACACACCCACCAGCGCCAGGAACCAGAACACCGCGTGCCAACTGGAATGCACAAACAGAAAGCCGCCGACGATGGGCGCCACCGCCGGTGCCACCCCGAAAAACAGGGTCACCTGGGACATGACGCGCTGCGCATCCGCCGGAGGGAACAGGTCGCGGATCACCGCGCGCGACACCACGATGCCCGCCCCGGTCGACAAGCCCTGCAAGGCCCGGAACGCAATCAGGTGCGTGATGTCGGTCGACAGGGCGCAGCCCACCGATGCCAGCGTGAACACGGCGATACCGGTCAGCACCACCGGCCGCCGCCCCAGGCTGTCCGACAGAGCGCCATGAAACAGGCTCATGAACGCAAAAGCAAACAGGTAGGCCGACAGCGTTTGCTGAATTTGCAGGGGTGTTGCCTGCAGATCAGCTGCAATTCCCGCAAAAGCAGGCAAGTAGGTGTCGATGGCAAACGGCCCCAGCATGCCCAGACAGGCCAGCAAGACCGACAGGGCCCACATGGGGCCCTTCCAAAGGTGGCGCGCGTCAGGATTCATGCTGATTCAGTCAATGTCCTGCGCGCTGAAGGCTCGCCAGAAAATCCGCCGGCGACTGGAAGCCGATCACGCGGGTGCCCGCCACCTCTTGCCCATTCGCATCAAAGAACACGATACCCGGCGGCCCGAACAGCTGGAAGCGCTGCAACAAGGCCCGGTCGTCGGTGCTGTTGAGCGTGACATCGGCCTGGAGCAACACCACAGAACGGAGTCGGTCTTGTACCAGTGGATCGGTGAAGGTGTCGTGCTCCATTTCCAGGCACGAGGTACACCAGTCCGCATAAAAGTCCAGCATGACAGTCTGGCCGGCCGCCTTGGCCTGCGCCAGCGCCGCATCCAGCTCGGCCACGGAGCGCACCCGCTGGAACGGCAGCACGCTTTGGTGCTCGGCCGCCGCGGCACTGCGCCCCAACCACTGCGTCTGCACATAAGGCCAAGCGGGGCGACTGACCCACGCGGCCATGACCAACATCAGGACACCAAACAGGGCCTTCACGACTTTCATCCACGGCCCCGTGCGTGGCAACAGGCTACCCGCAGACAAGCCGACCAGCAACAAGGGCACGCTCATCCCCCAAGCCATGGCGTACAAGGCCGCGGCCCCCAGCCAAACGTCCCGGGTCTGGCTGATGTAGAGCAGCGCCCCCGCCAAGGGGGCCGACACGCAGGGGCTCACGATCAAAGCGGACACCACCCCCATGGCAAACACACTGACAAAGCGCCCGCCAGGCAAGCGACTGGAGCCCGCACCCAGCCAGCTTTGCACCGCGGCCGGCAACTGCAACTCGTACAGGCCAAACATGGACAGTGCCAGCAAAACCATCAGCACCGCAAACGCCAAGACCACCCAAGGGTGCTGCAGATACGCCGACAGCCCCTGGCCCAGCAGCCCGGCGGCCACGCCCAGCGCGGTGTAAACCAGCGCCATGCCTTGCGAATAGCTCAGCGCCAGCGCAAAGCCACGGGCCCGCCCCACCTGCTCACGCTGCCCCACGATGATGGACGACAGAATGGGCACCATGGGCAACACGCACGGCGTCAAGGACAACAACAGTCCTGCCAGCAGAAACACGGGCACGACCACCCACAGCTTGCCGGACGCCAAGGCCTGCCGAATGCGATCGCCGCCCTGGCCCTCGCCCCCGGCATCTGGCTGCGCGGCCAACCCCGACGACGCATCAAACGGCTGAACACCGGTCACGCTGCCCTGCGCATCCAGCGTCACTTTGAATTGCCGCTGCTGGGGCGGGTAGCAAATCCCGGCATCTGCGCAGCCCTGATAGCCCACCGTCAGCCGCCCCTCTCCTTTGGCCCCGTCAGGCAAGTTGGCCCCGCCCCCCACATCAGCGTGGTAGACCTCCAGCACACGATCAAAGTTGGGGTCGTGCTTGGACTGCCCCGGCGGCAGATCCCAGGCCAGGGTCACAGGCTCCCCCCCGGCCGCCTGCCATTGCAACTTCATCTGCTCGCGATACAGGTAAACGCCGGGCGCCAAACGAAAATCCACAAGCACCGCGCGCGGCCCGGAAACCGCCACATTCAGACGAAAAGCTTGGTCTACTGGCAAAAAAGTCTGCGCCAGCGCAGATTGGCCCAGCCAAAGAACAGGCAATATCGATATGAGGATAAAGAAGAAGGCCCAGCGCCAGCGCGCGGGGGTTGCACTGGAATAATTCATGGACCCTATTCTGACGCGCTCAACGAACCCTGCTGTTCGCGTGAGGTCTTTCTTCAGCCATCCAACGGAGCTCTGCTCATGAAAGCCCAAAACATTCTTGAAACCATTGGCCGCACCCCCCATGTGCGCATGAACCGACTGTTCGGCGCTGGTGCCGAGGTCTGGATCAAAGCCGAACGCGCCAACCCCGGCGGCTCGGTCAAGGACCGCATTGCGCTGGCCATGGTCGAAGAAGCCGAGCGCACTGGCGCTCTGAAGCCGGGCGGCACCATCATCGAACCCACCTCGGGCAACACCGGCATCGGTCTGGCGATGGTGGCTGCCGTGAAGGGCTACAAGCTGATTCTGGTCATGCCTGACAGCATGTCCATCGAACGCCGTCGCCTGATGCTGGCCTACGGCGCCCAATTCGACCTGACCCCACGCGAAAAGGGCATGAAGGGCTCGATCGCCCGCGCCCAGGAACTGGCGGCGACCATTCCTGACGCCTGGATCCCTCAGCAGTTCGAAAACCCGGCCAACGTGGCCGTGCACGAACGCACCACGGCACAAGAAATCCTGGCCGATTTCCCCGAAGGCCTGGATGTGCTGATCACTGGCGTGGGCACCGGTGGACACCTCACAGGCTGCGCCAAGGTGCTCAAGGAAAAGTGGCCCAACCTCAAGGTCTTTGCCGTCGAACCCAAGGCTTCGCCCGTGATTTCGGGTGGCCAACCCTCGCCACACCCGATCCAAGGCATCGGCGCAGGCTTCATTCCCGCCAACCTTGACACGAAACTGCTGGATGGTGTGATTCAGGTTGATGCCGAAGACGCCCGAGAATATGGGCGCCGTGCTGCGCGCGAGGAAGGCTTCCTGGTTGGCATTTCCTCGGGTGCGACCTTGGCTGCGATTGCACAGAAACTGCCTGAACTGCCCGCCGGTTCGCGCGTCCTGGGCTTCTGTTACGACACGGGCGAGCGTTATCTGTCTGTCGACGGCTATCTACCCGCCTGATTTACCGCTGAATCTGGAGTCATGTCAGTCTATTACCGGCGCTTTTATCGTTCCCCTTGGGCGATGCTGGCGGCGCTCGTCGCCAGCGTGCCGGCTTTCTATGACTCCATGATGCCCACGCAGGCCACTTGGGCCACGTGGATGTATGTGGTCAGCGGCGTCATCGTGCTGTGGACCGCCTGGCAGGAGCGTTTGCACGCCAAGCGCGCCCAGTCCGACGACGAAGACACCTACACCTGGGGCGCTCGCCCGGTAGAGGAACGCCTGGACTGGTTTCTGGGCGCCTCGCTGCTCTTGAGTGCGGTGCTGCCGCAAAGTAACGAGTCTCGACTGGCTTTGGCCTGGCGCTTGGCCATCGCCGTGCTCATGCTGTATCGGTTGGTGATGATCAGCCTGCCGCTGTTCACCCGAACTGGTCTGGCCCGCTTGCTGGCCATGGGTGGCGCGGTGCTCGCCCTGTGCGGCATCGGTTTTTACTGGCTGGACCCCGAAGTCCAAACCTTGAATGAAGGTCTGTGGCTGGCGTTTTCCACTGCGGCCACCGTGGGGTATGGCGATGTGGTCCCCAGCACCACGGCCTCGCGCATTTTTGCCGTGTTCGTGGTGCTGCTGGGTTACGGCCTGCTGTCGCTGGTGACTGCGAGCATTGCCGCCATGTTTGTGGGCAACCAGGAGCGCAAAGTCGAACGCGAGATCTTGCGTGACATGCACAAACAACTCCACACTGTGCGCGAGGAAATTGCCGAGTTGCGTGCCGAACTGAAGAAGTCCGCCGCGCAGCATCAGAATTCGGATCCCCGACCACCCCACACATGAAGTCAGACAAGCCTGCTTCCCACCGCCGATCGGCCGTCACCCGCCCCTACGGTGGCGTGACGGCAGCAGACCGACGCAAGGAGCGGCACGACAGACTCATGGCCGCAGGCCTGACGGTCTTTGGCGCCAACGGCTTTCATCGCAGCACCGTGCGCGACGTCTGCACCGAGGCCGGGCTGACAGAGCGCTACTTTTACGAGTCGTTCAAAACCCTGCTGGATTTGTTCAATGCGGTCTACATGGCTCTGTGGACACGACTGAACCAACACATCCAGGTGGCCAGGGATCAGGTCCCGCCCCACCTTCCCCGCCTGGCACAAACAGAAGCTGCCGTCGCGGTCTGGTTGAACTTCCTGAGCGAAGACCGACGCCGGGCTCGCATCCTCTTGTGGGATGCCTTCATCCTGCACGACATGGAGCGCCCGACCGAGTCCCAGACCGACACCGACCGGGACTTCTCCAAGCGCCTTTATGTGTTGATCACCACGCTGTTCCCGGATTTCCCGGCACTCGGCGTTTCACCCGAAAGCCTGGCGGCCGGCGTGATGGGCGCCCTGATCTACATGACCAAGCAATGGGTACAAAGCGGCTACGCCATGTCGCATGATGAGGCCCACAAGCACATCATGCTGGTGCTGAAAGCCACGCGGGCGCTGTACCAAGAATTGCAAGCTGAGGCACAGTGCGACCGCCCCTGACCCCAAGGGCCAGACCTTACCGCAGACGCCAGTGCAAGGTCTCGCCGCCACGCAGCGGCTTGATCTCGGCCTCACCGAACGGCAGGCTTTCTGGCACGACCCAGTCTTCATGCACCAGGGTGATGGTGTCGGTGTTGCGAGGCAGGTTGTAGAAGTCGGGGCCGTAGAAGCTCGAGAAGGCTTCGAGCTTGTCGAGCGCGCCCACGGCCTCAAAGGCTTCCGCGTACAACTCCATGGCACAGGGCGCGGTGTAGCAACCGGCGCAGCCCGATGCGTGCTCCTTCAGGTGCGACGCGTGAGGCGCGCTGTCGGTGCCCAGGAAGAACTTGGGACTGCCACTGGTCGCAGCCTGCACCAGCGCGACACGATGCTCTTCGCGTTTGAGGATGGGCAGGCAGTAGTAGTGCGGGCGGATCCCACCGGTGAAGATGGCATTGCGGTTGTACAGCAAATGCTGGGGCGTGATGGTGGCCCCCACGAAACGATCCGCCTCGGTGACGTACTGTGCAGCTTCCTTGGTGGTGATGTGCTCGAACACGATCTTCAGTTCAGGGAAGTCCTTGCGCAGCGGGATCAGCTTGTCATCGATGAAGGCCTTTTCGCGGTCGAACACGTCGATGGCGCTGTCGGTCACCTCGCCGTGCACGCAGAACACCAGGCCCTCACGCTGCATGGCTTCCAGCACCTTGTAGGTCTTGCGCAGGTCGGTCACGCCCGCATCGCTGTTGGTGGTGGCCCCGGCTGGGTACAGCTTGAACGCGACCACGCCAGCCTCTTTGGCGCGCACCACTTCGTCAGCGGGGGTGTTGTCGGTGAGATAGAGCACCATCAGGGGCTCGAAGTTCACACCGGCCGGCACCACGGCGCGGATGCAATCACGGTAGGCTGCAGCCTGCTCGGCCGTGGTCACGGGTGGACGCAGATTGGGCATGACGATGGCTCGGCCGAACTGACGCGCTGTGGCAGGCACCACGGCGGCCATGGCCGCCCCATCGCGCACGTGCAAATGCCAGTCGTCAGGGCGGGTGAGGGTCAAGGTGGAGGGGGTGGTCGTCATGGCACGTGCCGCAAAAGTCATCGGATAAGGGTTGATTTTCGCATCTCTGCTTCACAATGTGGTGCACGACCGAGCTCCCAACCTCCCTTCATTGCAAGAGGCCTTTGTCATGGCAGACCTGAACCCCAGTTCCGCGGGCCGCACCTTGGTGCGCACCCTGTTCATCGGTGGCGCCGTTTTGTTTGGCCTGTGGTCGCTGAGCCCGGTCGTCGTCATCTCGGCGGGTGAACGCGGCGTCAAAACCACCTTCGGCAAGCCCGACGAGCAGGTCTACGACCCGGGCATCCACTTCCGCGTGCCCCTGGCCCAATCCATGCACGTGATGGATGTGCGCCTGCAAAAGGGTGAAGGCGAAGGCGATGCCGCGTCCAAAGACTTGCAGTCCGTTCACACCCGCATTGCCATCAACTACCACCTGGATCCCAAACAAGTGGTCAATGTCTTCCGCAACATCGGGCCCAGCACCGAGATTGCCGCCGATCGCATCATCATCCCCGCAGCACAGGAAGCGGTGAAAGCCGTCACCGCCCGGTTCACGGCAGAAGAACTGGTCTCGCGACGCACCGAAGTGCGGGATGCCATTGGCAGCCTGTTGCGCGAAAAAATGCAACGCCACGGCCTGGTGCTGGACGAATTCGCCATCGTGAACTTTGCCTTCTCGCGCTCGTTCAGCGAAGCAATTGAAGCCAAGGTCAAGGCCGAGCAGGAAAAGCTCAAGGCGGAGCGCGACCTCCAGCGCATCGAAGTCGAGGCCAAGCAGAAGGTGGCCAGCGCCAAGGCCGAAGCCGATGCCTTGGCCTTGCAACGTCAACAAATCACGTCCGACCTGTTGGCCTTGCGCCGCATTGAGAACGAACGTGAGGCCATCCGCAAATGGGATGGCAAACTGCCCAGCGTGACGAGCGGCGCCGTGCCATTCATCAACGTCAACGACAAGAATTAAGGCATGTCTGCGCCAACGATTTTTCTGATCAATCTGGACCGATCGACAGACCGACTGGCGCAAGCTGCCGCCGTCCTGGATGGCTTGGGGCTGAAATGGGAGCGTGTGCCGGGCGTGGAAGGTGCCAAGCTGGATCCGGCATGGCTGCAACGGACCAACCCGACGCCTGCGCCCCACAACGAGTGGTTTCGGGCCCTGACGCCAGGCGAGATCGGCTGCTTTCTCAGCCACCTCAAGTGCTGGCAACTGATTCACGAGCGCCAACTGGATTGCGCCTTGATTCTGGAAGACGACTTCGCGCCGAAAGACATCGTGTCGGCAGAGACGCTGTCACTGCTGGCCCAATCCGCCGGTCAATGGGATCTGCTCAAGTTGAGCCGGTTGGGCAAAAACGCCCCCCTGGTGTCTCGTCTGTCTGATCAGATTGAGCTGTGCCGCTGGGGCCAAGGCCCGGTCGATGGCACCGCCTACATGGTGTCCCGCCAAGGCGCGGCCAAACTGGTCCCGCACCGCGAACACATCTATCGCCCCGTGGACTTCGACTTCAAGCACCACTGGGAGCGCGACCTGACCTTGATGGCAGCACGCCCGGACTTTTTCCGCCAACGCAGCCACGAAGAAGCGGCCTCGGTCATTGGCGGTCGCACCGATTACCGGCGCTATCCGTTTGCCCAAAAGATGGCCGTGTACCTGCGCAAATGGCGCTACCACCTGCGCTTCTGGCTGGCCGACGCCCTCGGCATCGGCCGCAAGCGCGTGCTGTAACGCCCCCGATCGGGGTCATGCCCCGTCCGAATGCCCTGCCTGCTGCAAGCGCCACATCTCGGCATAGCGTCCGTTGGCCGCCAGCAGTTGTGGGTGAGTGCCGCGCTCGATGATGCAACCGGCCTCCATCACCAGAATCTCATGCGCGTGCACGATGGTCGAAAGGCGATGCGCAATCACCAGCACCGTCTTGCCCTGCGCCACCGCCGCAAGCTCGGCCTGGATGGCGCGCTCATTGGCCGAGTCCAGTGCAGACGTCGCCTCGTCGAACACCAGCACTGGCGGGTTCTTGAGCAGCGTGCGCGCAATGGCCACGCGCTGCTTTTCGCCGCCCGACAACTTCAGGCCACGCTCACCCACCATCGTGTCGTAACCCTTGGGCGTGCCAGCGATGAAGTCATGGATGCGGGCGGCCTGCGCCGCCGCCACCACCTCGTCCTGTGTGGCCTGCGGACGCCCGTAGGCGATGTTGTAGGCCACCGTGTCGTTGAACAGGACCGTGTCTTGCGGCACGATGCCAATGCTGCGCCGCAAGCTGTCTTGCGTGAGGCTGCGCAGGTCGTGCCCATTGACGGTGATGCGCCCGCCCTGCACGTCATAGAAGCGGTACAGCAAGCGCGCCAGCGTGGACTTGCCTGACCCCGACGGCCCCACAACGGCCACCGTCTGTCCGGCCGGGATCTCGAAGCTCACCCCGTGCAGGATCGGCCGGGCGGGATCGTACGCAAACTGAACCTGATCAAAGCGCACGCTGGGCGGGCCGCTGAGCAGCAAGTGCTTGGCATCGGCGGCATCCGCCACCTCGCGCTCACGCTCGATCAGGGTGAACATCTTGTCCAGATCGGTCAGGGACTGCTTGATTTCGCGGTAGATCACGCCCAGGAAGTTCAGCGGGATGTAGAGCTGGATCATGAACGCATTGACCATGACCAGGTCGCCCACGGTCATGCGCCCGTCGACCACCCCCTGCGTGGCCCGCCACAGCATCGCGATCAGGCCCACCGCAATGATCATTTGCTGGCCGGTGTTCAGCATGGACAGCGAGCGCTGGCTGCGCAGGGCCGCCACCCGCAGGCGCTCCAGCGCCTCGTCGTAGCGCTGCGTCTCAAACGCTTCGTTGTTGAAATACTTGACCGTCTCGTAATTGAGCAAGGCGTCGATGGCACGGGTGTGCGCCTTCGAATCCATCTCGTTCATTTCACGGCGAAAGCGCGTGCGCCACTGCGTCACCGTCACCGTGAAGGCGATGTACACCACCAGCGCCGCCAGCGTGATCCAGGCGAAGACAACGTCAAACTTGGTCGCCAGCAAGGTCAGCACCAACGTCACTTCGATCAGGGTGGGGATGATGCTGTAGAGCGAATACGAAATGAGCGAGTGCACGGCGCGAGTACCCCGCTCGATGTCGCGCGTCATGCCTCCTGTCTGGCGTTCCAGATGGAAGCGCAGGCTCAGCGCATGCAAGTGCGCAAACACCTGGAGCGAAATGCTGCGCGCGGCCCCCTCGGTGGCCTTGGCAAAAATGAGCTCGCGCAGCTCGGTGAACAACGAGGTCGACAAGCGCAGCAGGCCATAGGCCACCAGCAAGCCCACCGGCACCACCAGCAGGGCCGCCGCGCGATCCGGTTGCGGCGCAAGTCGGTCCACCAACTCTTTGAGCAGCACGGGCACGCCCACATTGGCCAGCTTGGCGCCCACCATGAAGGCCAGCGCCAGGATCACGCGCCCCTTGTAGGCCCACAGATAGGGCCACAGACGAGCCAGGGTGTCGCGGTCGGTCCGGCGAACGTCCGAGGAGGAACTTGGGTTTTCCGCAGTGGGGGCGTGGGCAAATCGGCGCATTCTGAAACAATCGACAGGTCGCTCTCCAAATCCGGAGGGCCTGATTGTCAATCTGTTTGCCCATGACCGTCACACCCAAAACCAATATCCTGCTGTGCCCGCCTGACCTCCACCCCGAAATGGAGTTGCTCATGCGCGTGATCCCCATGCCTCAGGATGCCAACGGCAATGGCGACATTTTTGGTGGCTGGATCATGTCGCAGGTTGACTTGGCCGGCTCCATCCTCCCCGGCATCATCTCGCGGGGACGGATCGCGACGGTGTCCGTCAACCAGTTCACCTTCAAACACGCCGTGTCAGTGGGGGACGTGGTGTCGTTGTACGGGCGCGTCGAGAAAATCGGTCGCACGTCGGTGACCGTTCACATGGAAGTTTGGGCTGAACGCAACCCCCGCCAGCCTCAGTTGTTCAAGGTGACAGAGGCCAACATCACGTATGTGGCCATTGACGATGAAGGCAAACCCCGTTTGGTCAAGCCCGAGACACAGACGGATACAAACACCGCCTCCAGTTCGTGACAGACTGAGCGTTTGTTGTACTTCATTCACCGAGTGCCATGAACACTTCCGCCCGCTCCACGCTGTCTCACGGCTTCACGTACCTGGTCTTGGCCGCTGCGTCGTTGTCCCTCAGTCACCCTGCAGCAGCGAGCAGCACCAAGCCCAGCAATGCCGCCACAGCCGTGAAGCTGGGGACGGTGCAAAGCGTGCAGGCGGTACAGGTCAAAGGTGACGGCAGCGGGGCTGGCGTGGTCGCTGGTGCCGTGCTGGGCGGCCTGGTCGGCAATCAGATGAGCAAAGGCACCGGCAACGCCCTGCTGACCGTCGGTGGGGCCGTCGCGGGCGGCTATGCCGGCAACGAAGTGGAAAAGAACGTCAAGAAGCACACCGTTTACAAAACCCGCGTCAAACTCGACGACGGCACGGTGCAAGAGTTTTCGGTGGGGCAACAGTACGCGATTGGTGCCCGCGTTCAGATCACTGGCAAAAAGCTGACACTCGCGCCGTGATTGCGGCGTCAACTCCCCTCACGACATCCGAGCGTCCAACTCTGTGCGACCATCGGGCATGGACCACTTGACGCCGATCGCACCTGAAGCCGCTCCGAGCCTGCTGCAGCAACAAGGCTGGGCTCTGATGGATGCCCCGCACCTGCTGAACTGGCTGAACGCATCGCCCGAACAGGCGGATGCCCTGCACGCCAGCTGGTCTGACCTGCCTCCCGATCAGCATTTGCGGGACGGTGGTCACTACCGCTTTCGTCGCCACGGCAGTTTTGTGCTGGACAACGCCAGCGGTCAGCTGACACAGGTACCCCACCGCGCCCATTGGCAGCCCGTGACCTACAACGCCTTGCATGGCGGCTTCGAGCGCTGGTTCGAACCCATTGCCAGCCACGTCACGGACAGCCCGCTGTGGCGCGCCCTGTTGACCCAGATCGGCCAACTGCTGGCGCAAGCCAAACCCACAGCCCAGTGGTTCATCGAGGCACACCAGTTCCGGGTCGACACCACGGGGGGCATCGGGCGCCCCACGCCCGAAGGCGCGCACCGGGATGGCGTCGACTACGTGGCCGTCCTGATGCTGGAGCGGCACGGCATCAAGGGCGGCGAGACACGCGTCTTCGAAGCCAACGGCCCCCAAGGCGTCCGCTTCACCTTGACCCAGCCCTGGAGCACCATGCTGCTGGACGACGAGCGCGTGATTCACGAATCCACCCCCATTCAACCGTTGGAAACCCACGGCTGGCGCGATACATTGGTGCTCACGTTCCGCCAAAACGGTTTCCAGCAACAGAGCTAAGCCTGCGCACGCGACTTCTGCCCCATGTTCACCACGCTTGAATACCTGCTGAGCCAGCTCGACACCACGGGCCCGACCACCACGGGCCAGTTTGGTGGCTATCGTCTCAACAGTCACTTTCAGCCGATCTACAGCCTGTCGCACCTGCGACTCATCGGGCATGAAGCGCTGATGCGCGCGCAAAACACCGAGCGTCAGGCCGTCTCGCCGTTGGCCGTGTTCGAATCGTGCCCCGACGAGGATGCCCAGACCCGCTGCGACCAGATCAGCAGCATGGTCCACCTGAGCAACTATCAGCGCCAGGATCGTTCGGGCGAATGGCTGTTCGTCAACCTCAGTCCGGCCAGTTTCATGCGGCTGGCCACGGAGCAGCGCACCTCTTCCATCGACCGCATCGTCAACCAGTTTGGCGTGCCCACCGAGTCCCTGGTGCTGGAAGTGCTGGAGGCGCAAACAACCGACACCGGCGCCTTTGAGCAAGCCGTACGCCATTGCCGACAGGCTGGTGCCCTGATTGCGATCGACGACTTCGGCGCCGGGCACTCGAACTTTGACCGCGTCTGGCGACTTCAACCCGACATCGTGAAGCTGGATCGCAGCCTGGTCGCGCGCGGTGCGCGTGAACCCCGCATTCAGCGGGTGATTGCGCAAATGGCATCGCTGCTGCACGAATGCGGCTCGATGGTGCTGATGGAAGGCATTGAGACCGAGGACGAAGCCTTGTTGGCCCTCGATTGCGATGCCGATTTGGTACAAGGCTATTACTACGGACGCCCGCAGCCTGCCCTGATGCCCAAGCGCCATGCGCCCGACAGTTTGCTCAAGGGATTGCAAGACCTCTCGGCGCACCGCGAACGGCAACGGCAGGCCAATCACGAACGTACCGCGCCCTACACCAAAGCCATCTGGCATGCCGGTGTCATGCTGGGTGCAAGCCGATCGCTGGAACAAGCGTGCCGGAGTTTTCTATCCCTGCCCAACGCCGAAGCATGCTACGTGCTGGACGCCAAAGGCTATCAAATCGGCACCAGCTTGTGGTCGCCCTCGGCGCAAGCACCTGACACCCAAAATGCGACCAACCCACTGCTGGATGGCCAGGGTGCGTGCTGGGCGCGACGACATTACTTCCGCCGCGCCATGGAGCACGTGAGCCAGCCGCAAATCACGCGGCCCTATCGATCCATGTTGGGCAGCCACCAGTGCGTGACGGCCTCCATGGCTTACCGCTGCCAGGACGAGCAAGGCAACACGGTCTGGCGCGTGATCTGTGGCGACATCCGTTGGGATTGACGCCACCCACCACGCGCGGCGTCTGCCTCAGAACTTCGAGAAATCGGGCTTGCGCTTCTCCATCACGGCGGTGATGGCTTCCTTGGCGGCAGGGCCGGACAGCAACTGCACGAACTCGCGAATTTCAGCCAGCATCATGTCCTGCATGCCTGGCTGAGACTTGCGCATCAGCGCCTTGGTCACACGCAGCGACGAAGCGGGTTTGGCCGCCAGCTTGGCAGCCTGAGCCTGGGCATACGCATTGGCATCACCAGGCGGCAGAATGCGGCTGACGATGCCCATGTCCAGCGCCTCTTCGGCGTAGAAGGCCTCGCCCAACAGCAGCTTCTCGGCCGCGCGCTGGAACCCCACCAACTGAGGCAGCATCACGCTGGAGCCACCCTCAGCACACACACCCAGGTTCACGAACGGCAGGCTGAACGCTGCGTTGTCGCCCGCGTAAACCAGGTCGCAATGCAGCAGCATGGTCGCGCCAATGCCCACAGCAGGGCCGCAGACGGCCGCGACAATCGGCTTGGGGAAAGCGTGCAGGGCTTGCAGGAATTGCACCACCGGCGCCTTTTCCAGCTCGTTCGGATTGGGTGGGTTCTTCAGGAAGTCGGCCAGGTCATTGCCGGCAGAGAAGATTTCCACAGCGCCTTGCAGCACGGCCACACGCACGCTGTCATCCTCGGCGGACTCGCGCAGGGCGCTGGCCAAAGTCTGGTACATCGTGGTGGTGATGGCGTTTTTCTTGTCCACACGGTTGAACGTGAGGGTCAGAACACCGTTTTCACGGTGCACGAGAATGTCTTCAGACATGCATGTCTCCTTGTTGAGGATTCGCGCTCAGCCCCAGCCATGTGAGACTGTGAGCCCAGCCGCGCGGACCAATCCGCGTGTGGAAGAAATCAAAATGTCCCACCGATGTGGCCCCGATGTCCTGCGGATGCAGGATGTCGTAGCGCACCGCCGATGAGGTGTAGGGCTGGTGAACCGCGCGAATGCCCGCTTCACTGGCCAGTTTGTCATCCGTGAACAAAACGGCCCGGATCGGCCGTGTCACACAGGCGTAGGCGGCCTTGACCGCCCCACCCTCGCTGCACACAAACTCTGGCGAGGCGCACCAACGCTTCCATTGCGCGATGATGCCCTTGGGCAAATCGCCCACTGCATTGAGCCGCTTACCCGCGAAATACCCGTGGCGCGCCACGCTCAACGGCACCATCACATGCCAGAACAAACCCATGCCATAACGCAGGGGCTTGGCCAGATGCCGATGGTAGCCACTGCCACTGCCCAGCGTCACCACATGGTCCACTTGGGGCAACTGGGGCATCAAGCCGTACAGGATGCCGCCCATGCTGTGGCCAAACCAGCTCATGGGCAGATCGGGATGGCGTTGCTGCGCCAACTTCATCAGCGCAGGCGCATCCTGCAGGGCCCAATCGATGAGGCGTGCACGATAGCGTCGCAGATCCTTGGGAGCCGACGCACCGATGCCGCGCCAGTCCAGGGTATAGACCACCGCACCATGCTCTGCCAGCCAGCGTGCGTAGCGTTCGTAAAACGACTGCGGCACACCCAAAGCCGACCCGATGAACACCACCCGATGCGCAGCGCCACCCGGCGCAGGCCGGTAGCACCGTGCAGCAAGCGTGTGCCCATCGTCCGTGTGAAGCGTCAAATGTTCCATACAACTTTCAAGAAAAAGCCCGCACACTGGCGGGCTTTCTCAGGCGTCAAACGCGTGTGAGCCGATTACAGGCTGTCAACGCGCTCGAAGATGCCAGCAGCACCTTGGCCGGTACCGATACACATCGTGACCATGCCGTACTTGCCGCCGGTGCGACGCAGACCGTGAACCACGGTGGCTGCGCGGATGGCACCGGTTGCGCCCAGGGGGTGACCCAGAGCGATCGCGCCGCCCATCGGGTTCACCTTGGCACGGTCCAGCACGTGGCCCTTGCTGTCCAGGTCCTTCAACACGGCCAAGGATTGGGCAGCGAACGCTTCGTTCAGCTCCACCCAGTCCATGTCAGAGGCCTTCAGGCCGGCGTATTCCAGGGCCTTGGGGATGGCTTCGATCGGGCCGATGCCCATGATTTCGGGCGGCACGCCCTTCACGGCGAAGGCCACGAACTTGGCCAGCGGTTGCAGGCCGTACTTCAGGCAGGCTTCCTTGGAAGCCAGGATCAGGCAGCCAGCGCCGTCGGAGGTTTGCGACGAGTTACCGGCCGTGACCGAACCCTTGGCCGCGAACACAGGACGCAGCTTGGCCAGACCTTCCAGCGAGTTGTCAGGACGGGCGCCTTCGTCACGGGTGATGACCTTCTTGGAGACGGTCACTTCGCCGGTTTCGAGGTTGGGCGTGCGCACTTCGACTTCGATCGGGGTGGTTTCGGCATCGAACCAGCCAGCCTGTTGGGCGGCGATGGCGCGGCGGTGCGATTCCACGGCGAAAGCGTCTTGCTCTTCGCGGGTGACACCCCACTGCTCGGCCACCTTCTCAGCGGTCATGCCCATGCCGTA
>NZ_JBLIZW010000049.1:0-6319 GCF_048860245.1 Aquabacterium sp.
TCAATCACCATCGATTGATGGGGCCGCTGGGCAATGTCCCGCCAGCCGAGTTCGAGGCAAACTACCACCAACAACACGCTGGTCAGGCCGTGACCGCCTGACTTAAACCAACTGGCCTCCGCGAAACCCGGGGCGCTTCACACCCCCTCATGCATGGGGTTTCGCGTTCAACTCGTCAGAGATTTAGCATTGCAAAAATTCGTTCCGGGATGTGCTTGATGATGAGCATGATGTAGCGCCAGAACCCCGGTGTGTAGACCACGGTGGCACCCTTGTCGATGGCGCGACTGATGTCGCGTGCGACTTGATCGGGCTTGGCCCACAGCGCGCCTTTTTTGAAGCTGGCTGTCATGGGCGTGTCGACGAAGCCAGGCTTGATGGTGATGACATGCACGCCGCGTTTGGACAAACGCTGGCGCAAGCCCGAGGCAAACGCCGAGACCAAGGCCTTGGCACTGCCGTACACGTAGTTGCTTTGCCGACCACGGTCACCGGCCACCGACGAAATCACGGCGATGGCGCCATGACCTTGTTGCGCCAGCTGCTCGCCCGCCAAAGTCATCAAGGACACCACGGACGTGCCGTTGGTCTGGATTTCTTGCAAGGCGTAACCCACGTCTTGCTGAGCCCGTTCTTGGTCGGACAGCGTGCCGTGCGCAATCAGCACCGTGTCCAGTCCGCCCATGGCCACGGTGGCGTCGGCCAACAGGCTTGCATGCAGATCGAACGCATTCGCGTCAAACACCTTCGTGCCCACGTGGGCAGCCCCGCGTGCTTTCAAATCGTCTGCGACCGATTGCAGTTGGGCCGCGTTGCGAGCCGCCAAAAAGAGCTTGTCACCACGCTGGGCCCACAGGCGGGCGCAGGCTTCGGCCATGGCCGAGGTGGCCCCTACGATCAGGATTTTTCTCATGCTTGCTCCATGACCCGCCGCCACAGCCCAGAACTGAAGCGAGGGTCAACGTATGACTTGAATTCGACCCAACGGGGATAGCCCGCTTGGAACAGCTCGGGGCCCAGGCGGCCGTCTTTGGCGGCGTACAGACGCCCTCCCGCCCCCAACACGATGCGATCCAGCTCGGCAAACAGCTTGTGCAGACGAGGGCCGGTATTCGGGAAGTCCAACGCGAGCGTGGTACCCGGCTGAGGGAAGGACAACATGCCGCGCGACGCAGGTTCACCAAACTGCTTGAGCACGGCCAGGAAGGACCCCATGCCGCTGGCCGCAATGGTTTGCAGCAGTTCACGGGTGGCCGGCAAGGCCTGCTCGGGCGGGATCACGCATTGGTACTGGTAAAAGCCACGCGGACCGTAAATGCGGTTCCACTCCAGCAGAGCGTCGAGCGGATAGAAGAAGGGGCGGTAGTGCTGCACGCTGCGCACCCTGTCCTGCCGCTGCTTGTTGAAATACAGCGTGTTGAAGCTCTTGAGCGACACGGTGTTGATCAAGGACAGCGGCGGTGTCATCGGCACCTTGAGGCTGTGTTCTGCCACACCACTGGGCAGGTGCTTGGGCAACAGCCGCGTGTCCATGGCTGCGCTGGCGTGGTTGCCCCGATTGAACAGTCCGCGACCCAGGCGTCGTCCTGTGAAGGCGCAGTCAATCCAAGACACGGTGTATTCGTAGTCGCGCTCCGAGGCCGTGCTGAGCTCAAAAAACTCTTCCAGGCTGCGGAACTTGATCGACTCGGTGTCAAGGTAGGGGTTGGCAATGCGCTTGAGCTGGATCTCGGCCCACGTGATCAAGCCGGTCAGGCCCAAACCGCCAATCGTTGCGGCATACCAGTCCGCGTGTTGCGTGGGGGAGCACACGCGGCGGGATCCGTCCGAGCGCAACAGCTCGAACTGGGTCACATGGTTGCCAAACGAGCCCGCCAGATGATGGTTTTTGCCATGCACATCGTTGGCAATGGCGCCGCCCACGGTCACGAACTGCGTGCCGGGCGTTACAGGCAAGAACCAGCCTTGCGGCACGACCAACCTCAAGATGGTCGACAGCAGGACACCCGCTTCGCAGCGCAGCACGCCCGTGGCGGGGTCAAAGGCAATGAAGCGGTCCAGTTGGGCGCCCAGCAACAGCGCGCCGCCTGGATTCAGGTTGCTGTCGCCATAACTGCGGCCGTTGCCAAAGGGCAGGACCGAGGTGTCGTCATCTGGCAAAGGCAGCGGCGCGTGTCGGCTGCTCAGGCCCAAGGCCTGATGCGATTCCTTCAGGACACGGCCCCAAGCTGAAAACACCTGTGTTGCGCTCATGCTTGCCTCACACGGCCAGCCACAGCACCAGCGCCGCCAAGGCGCCTGTGGCCAGACTGGTTCGGTCCTTCAGCGCGTAGACTAAGGGGTCATCGTGCATCTGACCGCGGTGGGTTTCCATCCAGATCCGGCTGATCCAGTACAACATGATGGGCACCAGTCCCCAGGCAAATTTGGGTTGGTGGTACATCACCGCCACCTCCGGCGAGTTGAGGTACAGCCCCAGCACCAAGATGCTGATGTAGCCCGATGCGGTGCCCAGGTTTTGCAGGATGCTGAGGTCTTCAACGTGGTAGCCGCGTCCCTTGGCGCTGAGCTTGCCCTGTTCGCGCATGACATAGAGCTCGGCATAGCGCTTGACGATGGCCAAGCTCAGGAAGATGAAGATGGCGAAGATCAGCAGCCAGAACGACAGCGGAATGTGGGACGCGGCGGCACCCGCCACGATCCGGATGGTGTACAGGCCGGCCAGGGCCAGCACATCCACCATCACCACCTTCTTGATGCCAAACGAGTAGGCCAGCGTGGCGATGTAGTACACAGCCAGCACCCCCAGAAATTGCAGAGGCAACAGCAGGCAAATGGCCAGCGCCACCGCCAGTAAAGCGGGCGTCGCCAGCAAGCCAAACATCAGACTCAGGCTGCCTGCGGCGAACGGACGGTTGCACTTGCTATGGTGCTGGCGGTCGGCCTCCAAGTCCAGCATGTCATTGAGCAGGTACACCGACGAGGCGCACAGGCTGAACGCCACAAAGGCCAACAGGCTGTCGGTGAGCGCGGCAGCATCGGTCAGTTTGTGCGCGGCGGCCACAGGCACGAAGATCAGGGCATTTTTGGCCCATTGGTGAACACGCAGTGCTTTGGTGATGACGCGCACGCCCACTTTACGAGGCGGAATCACCAAGCTGACGGGCGCTACCTTGGCAGCAGCGCCTTCCAAAGACGACGGCGCGTTGACGACGATGGCCGAGCGGGCCTGTTGCCAGATGGGTAGATCTACCCGGTGGTTGCCGCAGTAATCAAACCCCTTGTCACCGAATCGCTTGACCAATTCGGCCGCTTTGTTGCGACCAGACAGGTTGAGTTGCCCATTGCTGGCCAGCACCCCGTCAAAAATGCCGAGGTGATCTGCCACCGCTTGGGCCAGTCGCACATCGGAAGCTGTGCACAGCCACAGCGGGCGCCCGGCCGCCTTCTCGGTCTTCAGCCAGTCAAGCAGGGGTTGGGTGTAAGGCAGGGCTGCACCATTGAGTTGGACGCGGCTGGCAATTTCGGCCTTGAGTCGAGCCTTGCCACCCAGCAACCACAAGGGCACCAGAAAGAGATAAAGCGGGTTGCGCTTGATGAGCAGCAGAAACGATTCCAGCAGCAGATCGCTGTGGATGAGGGTGCCGTCAAGGTCAACGCAAAGTGGAACAGGTTTACTCATGAATGACTTGTTTTCAAGCTTCGCCGCGCAGCGCCCAAACGCACAGCCAGCCAATCAGCACGGCCAGCCACAGGGTCAGCAAACGACAGACCAAGGTCAGCAAAATGGCCTGCGGCATGGTGTAGCCGTGGGCAAACAACAGGGCAGCCATGACCGCTTCGGTGCTGCCCAATCCACCCGGCAGGAAGGACAAAGCCCCCACGATGATGGCCACGGCATAAATGCCCATGGCGGCTGATACCGGCAAGGGCTGCACCCCCACCACGTCGGCCACCAGTTTCAACCCCACCGCCTCGGCTCCCCATGACACCATGCCCAGCAGCAAGCCCGCTACCAGCATGCCCGGCGTCAGAAATTGACGGGCACTGACAAACATGTGGGCCATGGCCTTGACCACCTGCCGGAACTTACCGACCGGGATAGTGCCCATGGCCTCATCGATGCGAGCCCACGGCATGATCGCCACGCTGGCCAGCAAGCCCCCCACCAAGGCCACAGCCACCCACAAAAACGAGCGGTAGGCCTGAATGTCCACCAAGGCGGCGGAGGCCAGCAGAATCATGACCAGCAGGTCCAGCAGTCGCTCGATGAAAAAAGCGCCACTGGTGGCCGAGACAGACAAGCCTTTGGGCTGGTAATAGCGTGCACGGACCATTTCCCCCAGCTTGCCTGGCGACAACGTGAACGCAAACCCGGACATGAACGTCAGGGCCACGAATCGCAAGCTGAATGTGTGCCCCAGCTTGTTCAGGTACAGACGCCAGCGCCACACGCGCAGCGCGTAATTGAACAAGGACAGCGCCCCGGCGGCCAAGACGGCCGTCCAGCCTGTTTTCAGAGGCGTCAGGTCAATCTGTGTGATGTCGTGCCAGAACGCCTTGATGCACCACGCCGCAAACAGCGCGAACACGCCATAGACCAACGCGCGGCGCCAGACGGGCACGGCGGTAGGAGGGGGCGAAGCGGGCATCACTGCGGGAGAACTCATCCCGCGATTATCGTTGTGGGGACGCGCTTACCGAGACCGTTTGTCAGAAAGTGTCCGCCCTATTCAGGCGGGGTGCTTGGGCATCCTTCTCGGCCAGGCGCAGAGAAAAATCACCCTCTGGCCATTGAATGCCAATGTCCGGGTCGTTCCACAACATGCTGCGCTCGCAGTCCTTGGCGTAAACGTCGGTCGTTTTGTAGAGGAAGTGGGTGTCGTCTTGCAAAGCCAGAAAGCCGTGCGCAAACCCTTCAGGGATCCACAGTTGCCGCTGGTTGTTGGCACTCAGTTCGACGCCGACCCATTGTCCAAAAGTGGGTGAACCCTTGCGGATGTCAACGGCCACATCGAACGCAGCCCCCTTGACCACGCGCACCAGCTTGCCTTGCGCATGCGGGGGCAACTGGTAGTGCAACCCGCGCAACACACCTGCGCGGCTACACGAATGGTTGTCTTGCACAAATGGCTTGGGGGTGGGTAGCCCCAATCGAGCCAAGCCCGCCTCGAACTTGGCCTGATGGAAGCTTTCCATGAACCAGCCACGGTCGTCACTGAAAACTGCCGGCTCAATGATCACCACATCGGGGATCCGGGTCTGGATGAACTGCATGCCGATCAGAAAATTTTGTCGTTGATGACCTTGAGCAGATACTGGCCGTAGCCGTTTTTCAGCATGGGCTGGGCCAGCTTGGCCACTTGCTCGGCGCTGATCCAACCCGACCGGTAGGCAATTTCTTCCAGGCACGCCACTTTCAGACCCTGGCGTTTTTCCAGCGTGGCGATGTACTGGCTGGCCTCCAGCAGGCTGTCGTGGGTACCCGTATCGAGCCAGGCATAGCCGCGCCCCATGATTTCCACGTCCAGCAAGCCATGGGCCAGGTACGTGGCATTGACGTCGGTGATTTCCAACTCGCCGCGCGCACTGGGCTTGAGGCCGGCCGCAATGTCACACACCCGGTTGTCGTAAAAGTACAAGCCGGTGACGGCGTAGTTGCTCTTTGGTTTGACGGGCTTTTCTTCAATGCTCAGCGCATGCTGGTTGGCATCAAAGTCCACCACACCGTACCGCTCCGGATCGGTCACGTGATAGGCAAACACGCTGGCGCCATCTGGTCGATGGGCAGCGTGCGTGAGCAACTTCTGAAAGTCATGACCATAGAAGATGTTGTCGCCCAACACCAAGGCGCTGGGGGCGTTGCCCACAAAGTCTTTGCCTAGGATGAAGGCTTGCGCCAGGCCGTCCGGGCTGGGCTGCACGCAATAGCTGATGTTCAAGCCCCATTGGCTGCCGTCGCCCAGCAGCGAGGCAAAGCGAGGTGTGTCTTGCGGGGTGCTGATGAGCAAGATGTCGCGAATGCCTGCCAGCATCAAGGTGCTCAGCGGGTAGTACACCATGGGCTTGTCATACACCGGCAGCAACTGTTTGCTGATGGCCAGCGTGGCCGGGTGCAAGCGTGTGCCGGCACCGCCAGCGAGAAGGATGCCTTTACGGGTCATTTGGCGGGGTTCCCATGTAACTCGGCGAGCATGCGTTCGATACCCTGCTGCCATGAGGGTAAGACGAGGTCAAACGCGTCGCAGATCTTGGCTGTCTCCAGCCTGGAATTCAACGGGCGGCGTGCTGGCGTCGGGTAAGCCGATGTGGGCACGGC
>NZ_JBLIZW010000050.1:0-4846 GCF_048860245.1 Aquabacterium sp.
CGAATCGATCGCCCTGGACCACCTGTTCATCGAAACCCTGCAAACCCGCCACCGCGACAGCCTGGACTTCCACGACGTCAGCGTCTGGGGTGTCAAAAGCGCCCTGCAAGCCGCGTTTGATGCTGGGCTGCGTGCGGCAGGCGGCGCACCGAAGCAGGCCGTGCACCGCGTGCGCAAAGTCACCGCAGCACATCAAACCAGTGGCAACGGCAGCACCGCCGTCCTGCAAGCGTGAGGGCGTCATGACCATCTCACTCAACCCCAACCAGCAGGCCATCCTGGAGCACGCCGTTCAAGACAGCGGCGGCAAGATCGCCTGGTTCCCCGAGCACATCAAGGGCGGCGCCCGTGCCAAGGTGCTCGAGGCTTTGTTCAAACGTGGCCTGATCACGCCCGATGGCGATGACTGGGTGGTGGCTGCCGAGGGCTACGACGCCTTGGGCCTGCCCCGACCGGGCGCCTTGCCACCGACCATCACGCTGGACGATCCAGAGCTGGAGGCCGATGTCGCCAGTGCCGAGGCCAGTTGGCAACAGCCTACCCAGGACAAGCCGGTTCGCACCCGCGCCGACAGCAAACAGGCCCTGGTCATTAGCCTGCTGCAGCGCCCCGAGGGCGCCACGATCACGCAGATCATGGAGGCCACGGGGTGGCAACAACACACCGTGCGCGGGACCCTGGCCGGCACGCTCAAGAAGCGTTTGGGGCTGACCATCACATCAGCCAAGGAGGCCGGTGGTCAGCGGGTGTACCGCATCGAGACCACTTCAGCAGGCACCGCTACCGCTATCAATTCGGAGGCTGCATGAACGCCGCCCCAACTTGGCGCGCCTCGATGAACTCGGGCAGCGCCTGGCCGACCAGGCGTTTCGCACCCTGATCAGCCTGCGCCCTGAAATCCGCAGCGCCAGCCCGGCGCGCCAGGAAGCGGTGTGTGCCGCGATGCGGGCCAAGGTGGCGCCAAGCATCGACAGCCTGCTCGAAGACGCGCGGCTCGCGCCCTGTTTGGCCGAGGCGGCGTTTCACAACGCCGTGCTGACCCTGGCACTGACCGGCGTCGAAGCCTTGCAGGCCAAGGCCGTGAGCTCCAAGTACCGATCCAACAGCCCAACCGCCACACCAACCATAAAGGCCCGTCATGCCCACCATGTCCATCACCATTGAACGCACCCCCTTGATCCTCCAGTGGGAGGGCCAGGAGATTCAGGTCGAGCAACTTGGCATCCGGCTGCCCTTTGCGCGCAAGCCCGAGAACCTAAAGGACATGAGCGCCAGCGGCGACTACCTCGTCTACGTCACCGAGACCCGGACCATGACGCCCGAGGAGTTCGATGGGTTTGCTGCCAACCTGCTGGTCTCGCGCGACTGGCTGGCGGGCAAAGGCGGGTACGTGGGCAATGGGCGCCTGTGCGTGGAAGTCCATGCTCCCGGTCGCCCGTACCTCTATGTCGACCCGTCTGGCGGCGACTACGCCCGCTATGCGGCCCGCCTGGGCTAGTGGCTGCGCCGCCACGCTGGTCATCTTCTTCCATCAAAGCCTTGGCTTTGCATCGCAACAGCGCGTCAATGGGGTCATTGCCAAACGATTGAACGGAGCCACACCATGACCCTCGACCTCGACACCCTGATGCGCCAAATGACCGAGCAAAAGGCCAAAGACGCCTTGCTCACCGCCCGATCCACCCTGGAGCGCAGTCTGCGGGAGTTGGACCATTACATCGAGCGACTCGACACGGCCGAGACGCCGCACGACAAATCGCAGGTGATGAACTGGGCGCTCAACGCCCTGGCCTGCAACATCACGCCCAACCTGCGCCTGGACCTGATCGCCAACGCACAGGCAGAACTGGCCAGCGTCGCGAAATGATCACGCTCTCGATAAATGATCGTGAAAGCCTTGGCTTCTGTGCTCTACAGCGCGTCAATGGAGTCATCGCCAACACAGAAACAGACATAGACACGGAGCCGACGATGACCACCACCCAGCAAGCAAAAATCCCCGCAACGCAAAATGAGTCGTGGGGCCTATTTGGGACCCTCGGCGAGCACGCCGAAGCCGCCTGGCCCATCGCGATGACGGCGATTTCGGACGCCACCAACCAACCTCTCGACTCGGTCCGCGCCTTCCTGGACAGCCGCCATGGCCGTCACTTTGCCGACGATGTACTCAACGGCCTGCACGCCGGATTGAACCTGCGCGATGCGATCCACGCCGCCACCCAACGCTGGATGGGCTGGACCATCGGTCGCCTGACCAGCAAGCAGCACGGGATTCCCAAAGGTCTGCCCTACCTGACGGGCTTTGTGATTCACTGCGAGATCGTCGAAGAGGCCACGGCCGAATAGCAGATACCACTCAATGAACGCCGCCGCCAGCCGCCAACTCACGCACAGCATCCTCCGGAAAGCCAGCCCCTTTGGAGAGTGGCCCACAAGGCACCCCTGCCAACTTTAGTGACAACGCCAAGGCATCTGCGGGAGCACCTCGGTCGCGGAATGCCTCGGCGAGGAAAGCAAACTCGTTCATCGTGCCCCCCACGGTACGGTTCGCCGTCTTTGCATAGACCACTTCGCCCATACCCTCGACTTCGGCCTGAATGAATTCGGGGGGCAGGCCCAAACCCTGCAGCACTTTTTTCAGCGCTGCTGGAAATCGCTTGGCCAATGTGGCCGCCGGTGCCAGCGGCATCATCACGGGCAACAGCGTTCGCTCGTTCACCAGCAGCGCCATCTGCGGCTTCCAGAACAAGGCCGTGGCATACCAGTTGCCCAATCGCGTGTTTGCGTTGCAGGGCACAGTGATCTGGGGCTGAACCCGATCGAGCAGTTTTTTGGTGCAGTGAGCGTGAACATGCTGGCCAGCGATCAGGGTTGATCGCCAACCGGCATCAATTCATAACTGGTGCTGCGGCCGCTGGCCTCTGATTTTTTCAGCGCCCCGCGTTCAACCAGATCGGAAATGTCACGCAGCGCCGTGTCCTGCGAGCACTTGGCAATTGCCGCCCACTTGCTGCTGGTCAATTTGCCGTCAAAGCTATCGAGCAACTTGTTGAGCAATTTGATCTGCCGATCGTTCATCGGCACACCCGCCCAGTGCTGCCAAAAGCGCGCCTTGGCCAGCACCGAAGCCAATGTAGCCTCGGCCCCCTGGATGGCCCTGAGCAGGCAGGCTAGGAACCATTCCAGCCAGGCTGTGACATCCATGTCGCCTTTTTGCGTGGCCTCCAGGCGATCGTAGTAATCCTTGCGCTCGTGCTGGATCTGGGCCGACAGGCTATAGAAGCGCTGCGCCGACTGTTCGGCGCGGGCGAGCGCCATGTCACCAACAGCACGCGCGATACGGCCATTGCCATCCTCAAACGGATGGACAGTCACGAACCACAAATGCGTCAGACCTGCCTTGATGACCGGGTCATCGTGCTGGTCCACATTGAACCAGTTCATGAAATCCACCATCTCAGCATCCAGCAAATGGGCTGGCGGTGCTTCGTAATGAACCTTCTGGCGATGGATCGGGCCTGAGACCACTTGCATGGGTCCCAGGGCATCGTCGCGCCATTGGCCCACGCGGATTTTGGTGAGGCTGCTGTAGCCGGTGGGAAACATGGCTGCGTGCCAGCCGAACAATCGCTCTGCTGTCAGGGGTGTATGGTGCCGTTGCGTGGCGTCGAGCACCATGTCCACCACACCATCGACATGCCGGTCGGCCGGAGCCAGTGCGCCAATGTCGACACCCAGGCGGCGGGCAATGGACGACCGCACCGAGTCGGGGTTGAGTTTCTCACCTTCGATTTCGCTGGTCTTGAGCACATCCTCGGTCAGGACACGCAAGGTCGCCTGATCGCGGACATCCAGCCCCAGGTCGTGCATACGACCGAGCAAATGCCCCTGTGCCATGTGGGCCTGGGCGAGCAAAGGTGCCAGTCGCTTGTGGTCGTAAACCCAGTGCGGCCAGTTGTTTTGCTGCCAGATGTAACGCTTATCTTCGCTTACCATGCGGTGATTGTGGGCGGTTTTCACCGCACCGTCAAGATAATCTCCGCACTTATTGCGTCTTTAAGCCGATGGATTAACCGTATTAAATTGCCTTGGCAGTGACAAATCCTCCTGCTGATTGCCACGCAGGACGCTGTTCAAGGCGAACTCAAATTTTGCATCCTCGAAATAGCGGCATTTCACGCCACCATCGCCATACCGCAGACCGGGCACGCGGATCGCTATGCAGTCGTTGCGGCAATCAGCCAATGCGTAATACGCTATCAACCGGCGATCGAGCGCGACCAGGGCTAGAACATCGAAGTCCTCTGCGCTGTACCGTCGCCGTCCGCCCTTGCCGGCACGGCGAGTATGAAACACATACAGAGGTGTGCCGCGATTAAGCGAAGCCGGTGTCTTGGGCATTTTGGTGGACTTCACCTGAACCCGTAGCACCCGATTGCCAATGTCGACTGCAATGTCGTACGGCACGCCTTGCGAAGTTGGGTACGCCACCCAGCCGTTGAGCAACAAGTCGGCCATGACCAGGTACTCACCGGCACGGCCAACTTCCATTTCGGCGCTAACCCGCAAGACATGATGGCGAGAAGCAATTCCATGATCATCAAAACTTTCCTCCTCCGGTTCCGGCAGATCGAGAAAGCTGAGCTGCCTGATCACGCCGGAGCCTCTTGAATCGTCACCTCGTCAAAGACGCGCTGGCCGTCCGCAGAGATAGCCTTGCCGCCACTGAATTCCTGCCAACGGCGAACAATGACGTCGCAGTACTTCGGGTCCAACTCCATCATGAAGCAGCGGCGCCCTGATTTTTCGGCGGCGATCAGCGTACTGCCTGAACCGCCAAAGCAAT